>JAEWSN010000272.1 GCA_023459915.1 Bacillota bacterium | reverse complement strand
CCTCGAAGGTTGTGATGGGCCCCATCTCAATGTCCAGCCCGATGTATTCATTCAAATGGCGGGAGGTGCTGTGCTTCTCCGCCCGATACACCGCGCCGACCTCAAACACGCGTTCGAAGACGCCCACCATGGCCTGCTTGTACATTTGCGGGCTCTGCGCCAGGCAGACCTCCCGGCCGAAATAGTCGAGCCGGAAGATGTTGGCGCCGCCTTCCGCGCCAGCGGAGACAATTTTGGGCGTATGGATTTCCACAAATCCCTGGGACGTGAACCAGTCCCGGAAGCTGCGGCCAATGCCCTCCTGAATCCGGAAGCGGGCACGTTCCTCCGGATGCCGCAATGCGATGGCGCGGTAGTCCAGATTCGTCTCCTGGGAGATGTCCAGGTGTTTCTTGCCCAGGACGAAGGGCATCTCGGCTGCAGGGCTTGAGAGGATTTCCAGTGTGTCCGGCAAAATCTCCGGTCCGCTCCGGCTGTTCGGATTCACCTGCACGCGGCCGGACACGCGCACGGTGCAGCCCTCGCGCACCCCCTCCAGGGACAGGCGTTCATGGTCCACAACGCATTGCACGAGTTCCCGGGCCGTTCTCAAAACCACAAAAGAAAACCCGCTCATGGCGCGGATGCGGTGGACGGCGCCGGTCAACCGGACAGGTTCCTCCGGGTGTTGGGCGGCGTGGCTGGCCAGACCGGTCAGCGTGACAGGGGTGTGGGCGTTGGCTGGGTGGATCATGCGAATCTCCTCTCTTGGGGTCAGTCCCCCCAACAGGCAGGCCCCATGGGGGTCTTCCTTGGGGTCTGACCCCATGACAAAGCCCCTCCTCCTGCTTGGGACGAGGGGCCATTCGCGGTGCCACCCAAATTGCATGACGTGTGCCATGCCTCTCTTCGCCGACGGGATTGTCTCCTGAATCAGGATGACCGTCCGATTGGCTCATGTGGTAACGGGCATGACGCGTACCAACCTACTCCTGTTGCCATTCCCAAAAGCGTTTGCGGGAAATGGCAGTGTTTCAGCGGCAGGCTCCGGGGGGTCTTTCACGTGTGCGTGCCCGGGACGCTTCCAGCCGTGTCCTTGGAGATTGGCTCCAAGGACGCGTCGTCCCTCTCTGTGGGGTGCATTCCGTTACTCTTCCCCGTCATCGCCGGTGCGATATGTGTTGAAAGCATTCTAAATCCGAGGCACGTCCCTGTCAAGCACCAATTGTCAAATGTCAATTCCCTTCCTGTCTTCAGCGATCTTCTCCCTTGGGAGAATTCATCTTCGGGCAGCTTCGGCGTATACTGGCCCTGTCAATCAACCCGGCGGAATCCCAGGACACCAAGTCTGCGGCGGATCAGGTTCCGGTCTCAGGCAGGTCCGCGCGCGCACTGGCTGAGGCGGGACGATGACGCCACCGGGTCACGAAACAGACGCACGCGTGTGGAACGATTGTGGTAATGTGGTAAATTGAAATTGGAGGTTGCTTATGTATTTGATCGGTATCATTGTCTTCCTGGTTCTGACGACCCTGCTCATGACCATCAGCGCACCCCCCATGGTGTTCCTTGACTTCCCGAGTCTGCTGGTGATTCTGGGCGTCACGGTGCCCATCCTGCTGGCGTCGGGCCTGCTGCCGGATCTGGGGAAAGGGTTCCGGCTGATGACAGCCAAGGAGAATCCCTTCTCGCTGTTCGAACTCAAGCGCATCCGGCAGGCCTGTCATCTCACACAGCGCGTGCTGCCGCTGGCCGGTGTTCTGGGAACATTGGTGGGTTTGGTGGGCTTGCTCACCCATCTGGATGACCCGACGAAGATCGGTCCCGCGGTGGCCATGTCCCTGCTGACCTTCATCTATGCGGTCGTCATGCTGTTTGTCATCCTGCCCATCCGCGCCAAGACAGACACGATCATCGACACCATGGAGGAAGCGGATTGATGCATCCACCTCCGGGGAGATGGCTCCGTCCACTGGGCATCCTCGCCTATCTGCTGTTGTTGGGTATCCTGTTCGAGTTCAACTGGAACAGGATGCTCCAACCCGCGCCGTTGCTGTCGGTGTTGTTGGGCACCCTTGTGCTCACCCTGTCACAATGGAAAAAAGGGGAGTCTTGGCGGATGCTGCCAGGGCGTCTGAAATGGAATGCATTCATCGCGGGTCTTCTGACCAGCCTGTTCAGCATCATCGCCCTGCTGTCCAACGGACTGGCTGAACCGGCGTCGCTGACTGCCCTCTCGAACAGCCTCATCCCTTTTTTCTATGCCAGTCTGTTTGCCTTGCCCTGGCCCAGCCGCAACACATCGAATAACGCAGACGAACCGGACAACGAACCGAACGACGAACTTGTGCGGGAACAGGCGCCGGAACGGCGCCCGGAACAAAGCCTGCCGCAAAGTTCGGTCAATACTCCGGGCCAAATTCCGGAGGAGAATACTTCCGAGATCGACGCGCTGCCGGATTGGCAGCAGGAATGGCTGCTGGCACACCGTTCCGCCGAATCAATCCACAGAATCCTCTCCCGGCAGGGTTTCACGCCACGGGAATGCCATGTGGCCCAGAAATTGCTGGAGGATGTCCCGAACAAGGCCATCGCGGAAAGTCTCTACATCTCTGAATCCACGGTGAAAAAGCATATCCAGAACCTGTTCAGGAAGTGCGGGGCCACCGATCGCCGCGCGTTCCGCAAGCTGTTTCTGACCTGGGAAAGTGCAAAGCCCGTTGGCGCGGATTCCGCCCTGGGAAAGCGCGAAGCCCGTTGACGCGGATTCCACTCAGCTGCCGGCCGACTGATATTTCCTCACCCCATATCGCCACAACAACACGCAGGGAATCAGGAAGATCAGCCCCAGCAAAGGCGTGGCGGCATGCCAGGCCTGGCTGTCCGGACGGTCCAGCAGCCAGCGCAGCGGCAGGTAATTGACGGTGCCAAACGGAATGACAAAGGTGAAAAACCGCATGAAAGCCTTGGGATAAATGTTCAGCGGATACTGGGCCATCTCCCGTCCGCCGTCGGTAAAGATGTTGGCCACCTCAATTCCCTGTATGGTCCAAAAGCACAGGGTCGCGGCCAGCATGAAGATGCCGGCGAAAATCAGCGCGCCGCAAACCACCATCAGCAGGAGGGTCAGACCCCGCCAGAGGTTCATCTGCAAATCCAATCGTACCAGCGCCACCACAAGGATGGTCAACGACAGCACGAACCGGCCGATGCGGGAAAACTCAAACCGGGCGCCCAGCACCTGCAGCACCGTGTTGCGGGGACGCACCAGCACCCGGTCGAACTCGCCCTGGGAGACCAGCTGTGAAAACATGTCGAAGCCTCTGGCCAGACATTCGCTCAACGCGAAGGAGAGATGGATGCAGGCGAAACAAAGCATCACCTCGTCCACCGTCCATTCCCCCAGCATGTGAAACCGTTGGAACAGCAGCAGCATGCCCGCAAAGACGGTGAATGGAATCAACGCCTGTCCCAGCATCGTCAGCAGGAAAGACGCGCGGTATTGCATCGCGCTTTTGAAAACCAGCCCAAGATATCGCACATACAGCCTAACGCCATTCATCTTGATTTCACCCCCCCTGCACGACAACTCGCCGCAGCACGCGCTGCATGGCGGCCTGCCCTGTCACCAGCAGAACCGCCAGCCAGACCAGTTGGGTCAGAATACCGGGAAAGGCCTCCTGCAGCGGAATATGTCCCGACCAGATGCGAAACGGCAAGTCCGCCGCCAGACGAAACGGCAACACATGGACGATGCGCTGCAGCCAGATCGGCATCAGCGGAACGGGCAGGATGAGACCTGCCAGAAACTCGCCAAACGTGCTGATGAGCAGCAGGGAGCCTGTATGGTTGAGAGTCACAAAGGTGAGGATGTAGATGAACATGGAGATGCCCACATTCACGAGCACCCCCAGCAGCAACGCGACCAGAAAAACCAGAAGGGTTCCCGGATCTTTGGGCAGCAACAATCGGTAGGGATGGGGCAGCAGCATGGCCACCAGCAAAATCGGGCCGCACCGCAGCGCCGCGCCGGCCATTCGGGACGCCAGCAGGCGCACATACCAGAAAAAATACAAATTGGTGGGCCGGCACAGCTCGTACGCCACATTGCCGGTGGTGATGAGCCCGAACATCTCCGTGTCCCGGAACCACAGTGCCGCGAAGACCAGAAAGGACTGCTGCAGCCAGATGTAGGAAGCCATCTGCGGCATGCTCATCGGCAGCGGGGCGCCACTGTTTTTGGTGAAGGCCTCCAGGATGAGGATGAGCATGAACCCCCAGAAGAACTGGGTGGCCAGCCCCGCGATGGCGGCCACACGATACTGCAGGTTCTGCAGCAGCCGCAGCCGGAAGCAGGACAGATACGCGGTGGCCGAACCGGGTTCAACCCCTTTGGCGCGACCGGGGTCTGACCCCATCCCTGTTTTCATATCCGGTGCTCCTTGTACAAACGCACGATGAGTTCCTCGACCGGCCGGGCATCGACGGTGACATCCCGCACCTCGAGCGATTGGGACAGCGTGGCCAGCACCTGCGAAACCGGGATCGTGGTAATGTCCACCCGGTAGCGCACGCGCCCGGGGGAGACGATATGATGTTCCATCCCTGCAAGCGCCGGTGGCACCTGATCCTCCCGGTGATCCACCGTGACGGTCCGCACCGTGTCGTACTGGCCGCGCAGGGCATCGAGCCCGCCATCGTAGAGAATCCTCCCCTTCCCGATGAGCAGGATGCGACCGGTCAGCGCCTCAATGTCATGCATGTCGTGCGTGGTCAGCACCACGGTGGTGCCCGCCTCCCGGTTCCTGTCCCGGATGAATTGGCGCACCGCCAGCTTGGAGACGGCATCCAGCCCGATGGTGGGTTCGTCCAGAAACAGCAGTTTTGGGCTGTGCAGCAGAGAGGCCGCCAGCTCGCACCGCATCCGCTGGCCCAGACTCAGGCTGCGCACGGGCGTTTTCAGCAAATCCCCCAACTCCAGAATCTCGGAAAGCCGGTTTGCCGTCCTGCGATACGCCGCCTGCGGCACGCGATAGATGTCGCGCAGCATGTCGAAGGAATCCTGCACGGGCACATCCCACCACAGTTGGGAGCGCTGTCCGAACACGACCCCGATGTCGCGCACATGCGCCACGCGATCCTTCCAGGGCGTTCGCCCCAGGATTTCGCATCTGCCACTGTCCGGCACCAGAATGCCGCTCATGATTTTGATGGTGGTGGACTTGCCCGCCCCGTTGGGGCCGATGTAACCGACAATCTCTCCCGGGGAGACATGAAAAGAAATGTCGCGAACAGCCTCCACGGGAACGGTTTCACGCCTGAAAAGCGCCTTGACGGCCGCGCCGACACCCTTGGTGCGGACGGGGACCCGATAGGTCTTTGTCAATCCCTCCACATGAATCATTGCGTGATTCCCCCTGTCCACATAAAAAGCAACCGGTCCGTCGCTCCAAGCAACCGCCCGTCTCTGCGCGCCTGGCTTGGCAATGGAATCCATGGCGCGGCTTGCATCGGACGTTTGCTGCCAGTTCCCGGGCGAACACCGATTCTATGCCTCCATCCAGAGTTTGTCAATCCTCCAGAACGTATCATACCGGTTCAAGCGCAGGGCCGTCCGCCTCAACAAACCCGAACCGCATTGGGCCTTTTCAACGCGCATTTGCCGTATCCTCTTGTTTCCGGCGCCTCCAATATGGTATGAGTTAAGGAGACTCTTTTCCGCGCGTCCGTCGCTTTGCCTCTTCTCTGGCACACTTCTTCTCCGGACGCCTTCAGGCTCATGTTCACCAGGCCAACGAAAAGGGGGTACCACATCTTGAATCTCAAGTCACTGCAGTCCCTGCTTCTGCGTCAAAAGCCCATGCAGCGCGTCAAGTACAGCCTCATTCCGCTGGTGCTGCTGTCCATCTGGTTCTACGGCTGGCGCGCCCTGCTGATGCAGGCCATCGTGCTGCTGGCGGGCATGGCGGCGGAATACCTCATCATGCGCACCATTCAGGGAGAAAAGACCAAAATCACGGAAGCGGTGCATGTCACCTGCATCCTGTACACCCTCACGCTTCCGCCCACCATGCCCATCTGGATGGCGGTCGTGGGCATCGTGTTCGGCGTGGTGTTCGGCAAGGGTGTGTTTGGCGGGTTCGGCCGAAACATCTTCAACCCGGCGCTGGTGGCCCGCTGCTTTGTCTACATCACCTTCCCCGCGCCCATGACCCTGGGCTGGGCCAAGCCCATGCTCTCACTGCCGGGCGGGTTTGCGCGGTTCGCGCCGGATGTGGACGCGCTGACCTCCGCCACCCCCATCATCCTGTTCAACAAGACGGGCGAGGCCACGCCCTACATCGACCTCTTTCTCGGCAGTGTTTCAGGGTCCATGGGTGAATCGAGCGCATTGCTGATTCTGGCGGCCGCCATCTATCTGGCCGTCACGAAAACCGCCTCCTGGAAAATCATGGTCTCCACTGCCGGCAGCTTTCTGGCCTTTTCAGCCCTGTTCCACTACACAGGGCTGGCCGCTCCGGATCCGCTGTTTGCGCTGCTCTCCGGCGGTTTCCTGTTCGGAGCCGTCTTCATGGCCACCGACCCGGTCTCCGCGCCCAAGGACGAGTTCACCAAGATCCTGTACGGCGTGCTCATCGGCGCGGTCACCTTTGTCATCCGGCGTTATTCGCTGTTCACCGAGGGGCTCATGTTCGCCGTCCTCATCGCCAACATGTTCGTGCCCCTGATGGAGCGCACGGTGCTTGAACAGAGGAAAAAACGCAAGGACAAGGCGTTGGCGGCCGGCGCCGGCGCCAGGGATGCGGAAAAGGGGGCGACGGCATGAAAAAGGGCTACGGATTCACCATCCTGTTCATGATCCTCGTCAGCGCTGTCTTCTCCGCGCTGCTGGCCGGCGCGAATGTGTTCGCCCGCGACAGCATCGAGGCCAACCAGGCACTCGACGTGCAGCGGAGCCTGCTGTACACGCTCAACATCTCTTCCGACGGCACGGCTTCCGGCATCCGGCAGACCTACGGGGACCAGGTCACAGACGTGGTTTTCGCCGGGCAGACGGTTCCCGCGCGCAGAAACGCGGACGGGGCGGTGGCAGCCTATGCCATCCCCTTCAAGGGCCCGGGCCTTTGGGGCTCCATCGAGGGCTATCTTGGGTTGTCCGCAGATGGCGCCTCCCTCACCGGCATCGTGTTCACCAGCCATTCCGAGACACCCGGCCTTGGCGGCCGCATCGATGAGGACTGGTTCAAGGAGCAATTTCGCGGCATCGCGGTGCAATCAGGCTCCGCGCTGACGCTCAAGGACGCCGGCGGCAACGGCGATATCGACGCCATCACCGGTGCCACCAGCACCTCCCGTGCCGTGATGTCCCTGGTCAACAACACGCTGACAGAAGTCGCCGCGAAGGGAGGGAACCCGTAATGAACAAGGAGATCAAGCTCGTCATTGTGCGCAACCTCTGGCAGGAGAACCCGGTCATCCGGCAAATCCTGGGCATCTGCTCCAGTCTGGCCGTCACGAACCTGATGATCAATTCCCTGGTCATGGGCGCGGGTGTCACCTTCGCGCTGACCTTCTCCGGTCTCACCATTTCGCTGCTGCGCAAATGGATCCCCGCCCGCATCCGCATGATGGTGTTCACCCTCATCATCGCGGCCTATGTCATTCTGGTGGACATCATTCTCAAGGCGCAACTGCCGGACATCAGCAAGGCGCTCGGCCCGTATGTGGGCCTCATCATCACCAACTGCATCCTGATGGGCCGCATGGAGGCCTTCGCCATCAAGAACAAGCCCGTGCTCTCCATGCTCGACGGGCTGTTTGCCGGCATCGGATACACCATCATCCTGCTGCTGGTTTCCTTTGTCCGTGAATTTCTGGGCTTCGGCACCCTGTTCGGGATTTCGCTGGGTCTTGACTTCACCAGGTGGACCATCATGGTCACCCCGCCGGCCGCCTTCTTCCTCATCGCCATCCTGATCTGGATCAACACCAACCTCATGGCGAAGCGGGACGCAAAAGCCAAGGCACAACCCAAGCCCGCTGCCCCCGGTACACCGGCGGGAACACCCGCGAAAGCCTGAACACCGTCTGACGAGAGGAGGAAGCCATCATGCAAAGCCCAGATATCAATCCCATTCTCATCTTCATCGCCGCCATCTTCACGAGCAACATGATCCTGAACAACTTCCTGGGCATGTGCTCGTTCATCTCCGTGTCCAGCGAATACAAAACCGCTTCCGGACTTGGCAAATCCGTCACCATGGTCTCCGTGGTCACCGCGGCCATCGGGTGGATGGTCTATCACTGGTTCATCGTGCCGCTGAAGCTGGAATACCTGCAATACATCATCTTCATCCTGGTCATCGCGGCCGTGGTGCAGATCATCGAAATGGCCATGGATCGCTTCACGCCGGATCTGCACCGCAAGCTCGGCATCTTCCTGCCGCTCATCACCGTCAACTGCGCCATCCTGGGCATCATCCTGTTCATGGTCATCCGAAACTACAGCTTCCTGCAGACCATCCTGTTCAGCCTGGGCTCCGGCCTCGGTTGGCTGCTGGCCATCAACGCGCTGGCCGCCATCCGGGAAAAGATGGCCAAGACAAAGATTCCGCCCGGACTGGAGGGCCCCGGCATCACATTCATCATCACCGGCATCATGGCACTCGCGTTCATCGGCTTTTCCGGCATGGTCGCGGTCCAGTGACCCCATGCATGCGGCAGACGGAAAGGTTTTCCACAGCCGATGTCAGGCAACAGGCTCCCCGATCCGCGCGGCATCAGGACAAACCGTCGCGTGACGGCAACCCCAAGGAGGTTCTGATATGGAAGTCCTCGTAACGGTGGCGGGTGTGACCGGCATCTCCACCTTGCTGACAGTGCTCATCATCCTGGCGGAGCGTTTCTTCAACAATTACGGCACCTGCCAAATCGACATCAACGATGGCGCAAAGGTGCTGGAGGTGGAGGGCGGCGCGTCCCTGCTGTCCACCCTGTCCAATCAGAAGATTTTCATCCCCTCCGCCTGTGGCGGCAAGGCCACCTGCGGCATGTGCAAGCTGCGCGTGCTCGAAGGCGCGGATCCGCTGCTGCCAACGGAGGAGCCCTATCTTTCCCAGGACGAGCGGGCACAGGATGTCCGCCTGTCCTGCCAGGTGAAAATCAAGCGCAACCTGCGCATCCGAATCCCGGACGAGCTGTTCCTGGTTCAGGAATACAAGACAAAAGTGGCGCGCATCACGCAAAAGACCCATGACATCAAGGAATTCCGGTTCGCGCTCGACAAGCCCATCAGCTTCAAGGCCGGCCAGTACATGCAGGTCACCACCAAGCCCTACGGCAAGGTGACCGAAACCGTATGGCGCGCGTATTCCATCTCCTCCAATCCTTCCGACAACGAGGCGGTGGAACTGATCGTCCGCCGCGTGCCACAGGGCATCTGCACCACCTTCATGCACGATCACGTGAAGGAGGGCGACGAGATCATGCTGACCGGCCCATACGGGGACTTCTATCCCCGCGCGGAAGCCAAGGGGTACATCATGATCGCCGGCGGTTCCGGCCTCGCGCCCATGCGCGCCATTGTTCTTGACGCGCTGGAGCGCGGCATCGACAAGGAGATGTGGTTCTTCTTCGGCGCGGTGACAAAGAAGGATTTGTACTATGTGGACTTCTTCCGTGAATTGGCGGACAAGCACCCGCATTTCCACTACATCCCCGCGCTGTCCGGCCCATTGCCGGAAGACAACTGGGATGGACAGACCGGCCTCATCACCGATGTGGTGGCCCGAAACATCGGGGAGGCGGACGGACTTCACGGTCTGCTGTGTGGCAGTCCCGGCATGATCAACGCCTGCATCAATGTTTTGAAGGGAAAAGGGCTCACGGACGACCGAATCTTCTACGACAAGTTTTAGTGTCTGCGCACGCAACCGCAGACATGGGGCCGGGACACGCTCCCTCCCGGGGCGGGCCATGCTCCCTCCCGTGGCGGGACACACTCCCTCATGGGGATGGGATCATTGCGCGCTGGTGTGCAGAAAAAGCTTTTGGTGCCATGACAAGGAGGCAGTCATGAAACAGACCGTGGACATGCAGACCATCCAGGACAAGATGCAACCGGGGAAACTCACCGCGGAAGGTTTTCTGGGCAGTGACACAAGAAATCTGCAAGACATTCTGCTGGCCGATCAGGAGACCATGAACCGGCTTGGCCTGACGCACGTGGAAATCGCGGACAGGATGCAGGCCATCACCGATGTCGGCAAGCGCATGACCGAAGCCCTGCTGCCGCTGGCCGAAGGCTTTGCCGTGCAGGTGGACGAGTACATGGGTGCCATTCCCTGCCCATTTGGCGACCATCACAACGCGGACAAGCGCAACACCCTCGTCAAAAACCTCAAAACCGGCGCCGCCGTCCACTGGACGGATCTGTCCATCCACATGATCCGGGCGCACGGCTTCTATGAGGGGATTGGTTCGTACTTCCGGCTGGACCCCGCCTATCTGGCGGACTTCCTGCCCACCCTGAAAGAGCGTTCATGATGGATACAGGATTTCGCTCCCTGTTCAATGGGAAGACCCTGACTGGCTGGCACGCGGTTCCCCGCCTGCCGGTACCACGTGTACCGGGAGGACCGGAACCCATCCTGACGCCGACGCAGCGTGAACAGGCATTGGCCCACACCGGCAGCTGGACCGTGGAGGATGGCGCCATCGTGGGCCGGCAAAACCCACCAGGCTGCGGCTTGGGGGCTTATCTGCTCAGTGACGACATGTTTGGTGATTTTGAGCTTGAGCTGGAAGCCAATCCGGACTGGCCGGCGGATACCGGAATCATGGTTCGCGCCGCGGACGTGGGCTCCCTGGGATATCAGATCCTGGTGGATCACCGCAAATCCGGCAACATCGGCGGCTTTTACGGCAACGGCATCGGCGGCTTCCACGCGGTCAATCATACCCTCGATGTCCTGCGGGATACCTCGGATCAGCCGATTGGACTGATGCTGGAGGACGCCGCGACCACGCTGGAGCCCATGACCCCGGAAAAACCGGCCCTGCTCACGCAAGCCGCTTCCGGAGAGGATTTTTTGGAGGCCTGGAAATGGCGTGACTGGAACACCTTCCGCATCCGCGTGGAAGGCGCGTCGCCCATCATCACGGTGCACATCAACGGTCTGCTGGTCTCACAAATCAACACGGCCACCATCACCTGGCCGGATTATGATCCGGCGGTTGTTCGGAAGGTATTGGGAAACCGGGGCCATATCGCCTTTGAGGTTCACGACAACGATCCCGGCATGGGCGCTGCCCGGTGGGGTGCCGCCGCCGCCTGCCGCTGGCGGAACATCCGGATACGCACATGAAGGCATGAGAAAATTGTGTTTTCCTACTGTTTTTGTGGGAAATAGAAGTCATGAACCATTCACCGGTACTTTGTTTTCGTTTCAACTGTGCAAGCAAATGTCGCAAGATGCTTGCCATGCAAGCATCTTTACGCATTTGCCTGCACAGTTGTCAAAAACTCAAAGTACTAGAACAGGAGGTCCCTATCATGAAATATGCCAATATGGGTCGAACCGGCATGAAAGTCAGCCAACTGTGCCTGGGCACCATGAACTTCGGTGGCTATACAGAGGAAAAAGACGCGTTTGCCATCATGGATCGCGCGCTGGAGGCAGGTGTCAACTTTTTCGACACAGCCAATGTCTATGGAGGTCCCGGCAATCATGGGCGAACCGAGGAAATCCTTGGCCGCTGGTTCGCGCAAGGTGGAAAACGACGGGAACGCGTGGTGCTGGCCACAAAAGTATATGGTGACATGGAAGATGATGTGGACGGGCCAAACCGCCCCCGCGGACTGTCCGCCTACAAAATCCGCCGTCATCTGGACGCATCCCTGAAACGGCTGCAAACCGATCATGTGGAGCTCTACCAGATGCACCATATTGAACGGAACGCCACCTGGGACGAGATCTGGGGCGCGTTTGAGGCCATCGTCGCGCAGGGCACGGTCGATTACATCGGTTCGAGCAATTTCGCGGGCTGGCATATCACGCAAGCCCAGGCGGCGGCAAAGGAACGGCATTTCCTGGGACTGGTGTCCGAACAGCACAAATACAATCTGCTGTGCCGGCTGCCGGAGCTGGAGGTCCTGCCGGCCGCGCAGGCGCACGGCATCGGTGTGATTCCCTGGAGCCCGCTCAATGGCGGCATGCTCAATGGCAAGCTGATGAACGCGCCGGCGGGATCCCGCAATGAACAACGCGCCGCATCCCTCACCGAGGCGGACCGCGCGCAATTGACCGCTTATGGCAAACTGTGCGCGGAACTTGGCGAGAGCGAGGCGAATGTGGCGCTGGCCTGGCTGCTGGCCAATCCAGCCGTCACCGCACCCATCATCGGGCCAAGAACACTTGAGCAATTCGAAGAATCCCTGCGTGCGATGGAAATTCAGCTGCCGGATGATTTCATGAAGGAACTCGACAAAATCTTCCCGGGTCCCGGCGGTCATGCGCCGGAAGCATACGCCTGGTAAACGGTCGAACCGAAGGGCAATCGTGACGCCAGTACCAGAGGACCGCAAGACGTTGTTGCGCTGGGAGCAATGATCAACAATATGACAAGCAAGGCCCGGAGTGACATGAACACGCATGCCACCCCAGGCCTTGCTATGGGTGGATTCGTTGTCGATGAACCATATCGCGAACGATCCACGTTGCCGGTGGTCTCGTTTTCACGATTGTACGATGTCAAATCGCCCGTGCGTCCACCTGCCGAAGCACAGAAAACGTGAACGGCGTGAAGTGGCGGGTCCAGAACCTTTCGGCAGGCCAATTTCGGGACTCGAAGTCCACGGAGACACTGGTCATGCCAAAAGAGACGGCCCTCGACAGCGCGGCGTCCAGCAACAGGGTTGCCAACCCGCTCCCCCGTGCTTCCGGAATCGTAAACGCGCCCGTGACAGCCATGTTGCGGGGATTGTCCACCAACATGGAGGTGCCGTCGGTCTTCATTTCCAGTTGCAGATAGGATACGGGGATCCCCTTCCCATCCTCCGCGATCCATGCATGATGCTTCTCCAGCTGTATCCATCCCACCAGGTCCTCCCCGGTGGTCTCCTCGGCAGAGCCGAGGAGCATGGGCGCGGCCCGCATGTAGTCATGATGCCGGCCACAGAGGTTCCACCAGGCATGCATGGCGGCAGGGTCATCCACACGCACCTCGCGAATCCGAATGTCCGCCGGCACCGGCAGCCGCAATGCCACGGCCGGGCGCACCGCATCGATGCACACGCCGCCGAAGCCCCCATGGAACAGCTTTTCCCTGAAATGGCGCTCTTCGTCATACGTGATGACGGCATGGTTCAATGCGCCCGCCGCACACCAGCGCGCGCACTGCGCGCCGTACAGACATTCAAAGACCCGGCCGGCGTGCTCCGGTTCAAGGCTGTCCGAGCCAAATCCATACTCAGGCACAAACACGCCATTGCGGTCTCCCTGGAACTGGGGGATCTCCCATCCCCCCAGAAAGCCGACAATCCGATGGTTTTCCCTGGCCACCCGCACGCCGCCCGTCTGGAACAGGGAGGTCACCAGGGGGAGCACCTGGCTGCCGGACACATACTGCTCCGGCAGCACCGGCACCGCCTTGCGTTGCGCGCGGACGCGCGCGGCCACCATGGCCGCCAGCAGCGGCAGCTCCGACTCTTCCGGTTCCGACACCTGCCACCGCGTTTTCTCTGTGCTCATCAGGATGGTCATGCTCACCTCTTTTTCAATTGGACCCCAATCCATAACGCGTCCTCTGTCAGCGGGGCCATTGACAGTCCGCCAGTCAATGAAACGACAGAAAAGCCATTTTCGTCTGCAAACCGGTGAATATCTTCCGGCGTGTAATCCGTAAACCAGTTGCGGAACACGCGCGTCCTGTCCGGCTCCACCACAACATATTGATCCACCCAGGCCTGATGCTCCGGATAATCGAATCCATCCGCCAGCACCAGATGCGGACCGGCCGCCCAGAATCCGGTTTCCTGAAAAGACCAATTGTTCCCTTGCCCATACTGTTTGCGGGCCAGCGGTGTCGTCACGTCAAAGGTCAGCCGCCCGCCCGGCTTGAGCGCCCGGTGGAGGCGCTGCAGCAACTGGTCCCGTGCCGAAGGCGCGAACACATTCATCTCCCCAAACACCTGGATGATGGCATCATAGTGTTCCACTTCGTCCAGCGCGAAAAAATCCTGACAACGCAAGTCAAGCGATACCCCGGCCAGTTCCGCGCGCTGCCTGGCCGCCGTGAGAGAATTCTCCGACGAATCGAGCCCGGTTACCCGGACACCGCGACGCGCCAGCGCCACCGCGTACAGCCCCGGTCCGCAGCCGAGATCCAGCAGGGTGTCTCCCTGCCGGACAGCGCCGGACCCGAACAGCCCCGCCACCTCCTGCTCAATCTGCGCTGCTTTCCGACTGGCGGATTCCGACTCCGGATCCAGATGCAGTTGCAGCATTTGTGCCGCAATGTGCGGGTCTGTCCAGAAAGCCGCTTCCCCGGGCGCATACAGCGCCGGCCGTGCCGTCAGATTCCGCAAGGCTTGCCACTGAGTCTGTGTCAGCTTCAATTCATCCATCCGTTCCCCCGAACATGTCCATAAGCAGTTCCAGGCACATGCCATGCCTTGTCCATGTTTTCCATTCTTTCAGGAATCGACGAGTCCCGCAAGGACCCTTTTCGTGTATAATGAAAACTCGTACACCCCGTTTCCATCTCCAACGACACCGATGGCATATTGGGGTTTTCGTCATCAACGAGACTTGTTTGATTGCTTGGTTGATTGATTGTTTGTCTGACAGCTTTTTTGCTTGGTTGATTGATTGATTGTTTGTCTGACAGCTTTTTTGATTGCTTGATTGATTGATTGCTTGTCTGGCAGCTTGCGGAAAGGATTGCTCCCATGAATCCCTATCTGGACCTCTTTTGGACATTCGCCCGCATCGGCGGGTTCACCTTTGGCGGCGGATACGCCATGCTGCCCATCCTTCAGCGGGAAGTGGTGGAGAAACGGGAGTGGGTCACCGCCAATGAACTGACAGATTATTATGCCATCGGCCAATGCACACCGGGCATCATTGCGGTCAACACGGCCACCTTTGTCGGGAACCGTGCCAAAGGGACGCTCGGGGGCATCGTGGCCACGCTTGGCGTGGTTTTCCCCTCGTTCATCATCATCACGCTGCTTGCGGCGTTTCTGCAAAACTTTGCGGATCTGCCCATTGTGCAAAACGCGTTTGCCGGCATCCGGACTGCGGTGTTTGTCCTGATCCTGCAGGCCGTCCTGAAGCTTCGCAAGGGCGCACTGGTGGATAAAATCACGCTGGGTATCAGCCTGTTGGTCTTCCTGCTGTCCGTGATTTTCAACCTTTCTCCCATCTGGCTGGTGCTGGCCGCGGCGATTGCCGGCATGATGGTCAAGGGAATCCGTCCTGCAAAAAACGCCCCCGGCAAAGAAAAGGAGGGCCCCCGCGCATGATGCTGCTGCAGCTCTTTTTCGAATTCTTCAAAACCGGATTGTTCTCGGTGGGCGGTGGTCTGGCCACGTTGCCCTTCCTGTACGAAATCTCTGACAGAACCGGCTGGTATACCCACGCGCAACTGGCCGACATGATTGCCATCT
>JAEWSN010000271.1 GCA_023459915.1 Bacillota bacterium | reverse complement strand
ATCGAACACCGTGTCCAGGCCGGTCAGGCCACCGTTCCGCTCCAGCACCACCATGGTCACCTGTTGCGTCTCAGGGCCCCACGGGCCGAACAGATCCCGGTCACCCGGCTCATAATAGGCCAGCAGGAGCGAAAAGTTCAATTGCCATTCGCCGCTCCCGGCCGAAGGCGCCACCTCAAACCCATAGGCTTCAAAAAAGCGCTGTGCCGCGCTGTAGCCGGGCAGTGTGCGATGGATCTCCTGACGGATGAACTGGAGCCACTCTTCCCGGGTGACGGAAGACCCGGCGGGCACCTCGAAATCATTGGCCGCAAACCCCTCCATGGCCACGGGTTCCGCCGGTTCAGGGGGCGTTTGTGTCGGCTCGGGCGCCGGTGACGGGGACTGGGTGGGAACCTGACTCTCCTTGGGGCTTGGATTGGGCGTTTGCGGCACAGGTGTGGCACTTTCGGAGACAGTGGCCGTGGGGGATTCGTCTCCCGGGGGGACAACCCGTCCACATCCGCCGGCCGGTATCAACAGCAGCGCCAGACCGACAGCAAGCGCAACCCGTGACAACGGTTGCCGGACGCGACCCGACGGAATTTCCTGCACACCCATGTTTCTTGCACCTCCCCGGCCATGTCCCATGTCACCCATTTCCATACCCTTCCTTCCAGTGCCATGCCTGCCAACCGCACCTGCTGATGATGCACAAACACCGGGGAGCACCCGCAATGGGTGTCCCCGGCGTTGTTTGAATTTGCTTGTACCCTCCGGAGGGGCATGGGCCATCAGGCTTTCGGCACATCATCCGTCTTGGCCAGTTCGCTGATGGATGCCACCAGCCCGGCCATGTTCTGGATTTCGGAAGGGATGATGATTTTCGTGGCCTTGCCGTCGCCGACCTTGGCGAAGGTCTCCAGGCTGCGGATGGCGATGACCTCGCGGGACGGCTCGGACAGCTTGATCATCTTCAAGCCTTCCGCGGTGGCCTGCTGCACCTTCAGGATGGCTTCCGCCTCACCTTCGGCTTCCCGGATGGCCGCCTCACGCTTGGCCTCGGCGGCCAGGATGACCGCCGCCTTTTCGGCCTCGGCGTTGAGAATCAGGGATTGCTTGCGGCCCTCGGCCACGAGGATGGAGCTGGTCTTCTCGCCCTCGGCGCGCAGGATGGCTTCGCGGCGCTCACGCTCGGCGCGCATCTGCTTTTCCATCGCGTTCTGGATGTCCGCCGGCGGAATGATGTTCTTGACCTCCACGCGGTTGATCTTGATGCCCCACGGGTCCGTGGCCTCATCGAGAATGATGCGCATGTGGTTGTTGATGGTGTCACGCGAGGTGAGCGTCTGGTCCAGCTCCATGTCACCGATGATGTTTCGCAGCGTGGTGGCCGTCAAGGTTTCGATGGCGGTCATGGGACGCTCCACACCGTACGTGTTCAGCTTGGGATCCGTGATTTGGTAATAGATGACGGTGTCGATCTGCATGGTGACATTGTCCTTGGTGATGACGGGCTGCGGCGGGAAATCGAGCACCTTTTCCTTGAGGGAGACGCGGTTGGCGATTTTGTCGATGAGCGGCACTTTCAGGTGCAGGCCCACGCCCCAGGTGTCCATGTAGGCGCCCAGCCGCTCCACGATGTAGGCATTGGCCTGCGGCACCACCTTGATGTTGCGGATGATCACAATCAGGATGATGGCAATGAGTACATACAACCAGAAGTATTCCATGTTCTCCTCCTTGTCCGGCAAACCCGGCATGTCGTTTCCGTGTGTTGTCCATACGCCGCGCGGGCGTCCGACATCAATTGTTCGGCTGGTACGGATACGGCGGGGTCGGCAGCGGCAGCACCATGAGCTTGACGCCCTGCACCGCCTGAACCGTCACTTCCATGTTCCGGCCAATGGGCTGTCCGTCCGCGGGAAGCGCCGTCCAGATTTGTCCGTTCACCTTGACCTGACCGGTCTGGTGTTCGGCCATGGGCTGGAGCACCACGCCTTGTTGTCCGATGAGGCTGTCCACATTGGTGCGGGTGCGCCCCACCTTGAGGTAGCGAACCGCGATGGGCCGCGTGAAGATGACCAGCACCACGGATACCACAAGAAAAACAGCCGCCTGCCAGCCAACCGGCACGCCGACAAGACCCAGCAGGAAAGCCACCAGCGCGCCGGCCGCAAACCAGATGGTGGTCAGGTTCACGGAAAGCGCCTCCACCACCATGCAGACCACCAGCAGCACAAGCCACATCCAATTCGCAAATTCCATGATGTCCACCTTTCCCAGGGAATCCCCGGTTCGCGGCACAAGCCCCTTTTCAGTGCCCGAGCCGTCGCATCGCGTCTGTTGCGCGACTTCCGTCGTTTTCAGACATCCTTACGGAAGAGTACCCCTCTCGTCTGCGCCTGAAGCCGGGTTTTCCCAAATTTTCAGATACGCGCGGCGGCGGCGGTGAATCCGCGCGTCGTAGTTGCGCCACATGGAATGCACCGCCGTGTTCGTCTCGAGCTCCGGAGACGCGATGGCCTGGGTCACTCCCCGGCGGATGGCCGCCTCGGTGAGCCGGGAAAGCATGATGAAGGGAATGCCGGTGCGCCGCAGTTCGGGGCGCACCGCCACCAGATACAAATCCAGCAGCTTGGGATGCTTGATCGCGTGCAGCCAGTGAATGAAACCGAACGGGAACAGCCGCCCGCCACTCTTGCGGGAGGCTTCCGCCAGCGAGGGCATGTTGATGCCGAAGCCCGCCACCTGGCCCTCCCCATCGAGGATGATGCTGATGAAATCCGGATCCAGAAATCCGAAGAATTGCTTCACATAGCTGTCCACCATCTTCCGGGTCACCGGCACCACCCCGTAGAGCTGCTCGTACCCCAGGTTCAGCAAATCGAAGATGGCCGGGATATAGGGCACCACATCCTTCGGTTTCTTCAGGTCCACCATGCGCATGTGATGCTTTTCCGCGGCGCGTTCGGCCAACTTTCTCAGCTTGTCGGTCTGCTCGGATTTCGTGATCCGCACGTCCCATTCCACCCACTCCGCGTCCTTGGCATACCCGAGTGCCTCCAGATGCGCCGCGTAATAGGGGTGGTTGTAGATGGTGATGAACGTGCCGGGCTCCTCAAATCCTTCGACCAGCATACCTTCCTTGTCCAGATCACAAAAGCCCAAGGGACCGTGCGCGCCCGCAAGCCCCTTGCTCCGGGCCCAATTCTCCACCGTTTGGAGCAAGGCCTTGGAGACTTCCCGATCATCGATGAAATCGATCCAGCCGAACCGGGCATACCGGTTGCCCCATTTTTCGATATAGGCATGGCTGATGATGCCGGCAATGCGCCCCACCCAGCGGCCATCCTTGCGGGCCAGCCAATAGGCGGCTTCGCTGAACTCGAACACGGGATTCTTCTTCGCGTCGAGCGTGAAGAGGTCGTCCGAAATCAGCGGCGGCACCCAGCATGGATTGTCCCTGTAAAGGGAAAAGGGGAACCGGACAAAGGTGTGAAGCAGTTTTCTGGTGGTGACTGGTACAATTTCGACCATCGTGGGTGTATCCACCTTTCGTGCGCTTTGGCTTGGTTCCTACCGGCGCCCCAGTGAGGCGCCTTGGCTTGGTACGAACCAACTTGCTCTATGAATTCCAAAAAACAATGGCCAAACTCGCCATTCTTTTTTGGAAAAGAGCAAGTAGGTTCCTACCGGCGCTTTACATATATCTCTCGGCAATGCCGGCCAGGGGGCTGCGTTCCACTTCCTCCAGCGCCACGTGGCCGGTGATGTCAAAGGCCTTCATGCGTTCCACCGTATAGACCAGGCCGTTGGACCGCGCGTCCACCAGCACGTTGTCAATTTGGTTGTCGGACGGGTCGCCCAGGAATACAAATTTTGCGCCGAATCCGGCACGGGTGAGCATCAGCTTGGCCAGGTGCGGGGTCAGCTCCTGCGCCTCGTCGACAATCACCAGCGCGTTGCTCAGCGTGCGTCCCCGCATGTAGGTGAAGGTCTTGGTTTCGATGATGCCCTTGGAGCGGTAGGTCTCGATGAAATTTTCCACGGAGAAGTCCGGCTTGTCGGCACGGGGGCGTCCCGGCCGGTTGAAGTCTTCCCGCGTGTTCTTGCGGCTGAGCATCAGGTTTTCAATGGCATCATAGAAGCTGCCCATCCAGGGACGGAGCTTTTCCTCCTCGGTGCCCGGCAGATAGCCGATGTCATTTCCCGCCGCCACGGTGGGCCTCACAAAAACAATTTTGCGATACTCGCCCTGCTCAATCACCTTTTCGAGCGCCACCGCGGTGGCCATGATGGTCTTGCCGGATCCCGCGCCGCCTGTGATGGTCACAAACGGCACCGTGGGATCCATCAGCAGCTCGAACGCCATGCGCTGGTTGCGGTTGAGCGGGGTCAGACCCCATGCGCTTTCCTTGGCGTACCGAAGGGGCACCAGCAGGTCTCCCACCCGGCGCGCCAGCGTTTCGTGCCCCGGCCCGTCATGGGCGCGGATGTGCACAAACTCATTGGGCCACAGTGGTTCGTCGAACCAGTCCTCCGACACGGGCAGGCCCGTCTTGTAGATGCTGTTCATCTCCTCCGAGGACAGGGTGAGCGGGCGGTAGCCGCGAAACAGCTCGTCCGCGGTGATTTTGTCGTTGGTGTAGTCCTCGGCCGAAACCCCGAAGGTGTCCGCCTTGAGGAGCATGTAAACATCCTTGGTCACCAGGATGGTCTTGGTGGACAGATCTTCAAGCTGCAGGTTCCGGGCCACGGCAATGATGCGCATGTCGTTGCTCTGCAGGTTGGTTCCCGGAGGGAACCCGTCCATGTCCATGTGGTTGTGCTCCACCCGCAGCATGCCGCCGCCGGGCAGCTTCACCCCTTCTTCGAGCGAGCCCTGTTCACGCAGGGTGTTCAGCTCGCGCGCGGCCATGCGGGCGTGGTACCCCACCATGCCCTCGCGGTTTTTGATGTTGTCGAGTTCTTCAATGGTGACAATGGGAACGATGACGTTGTTGTCCTCAAACCGATGAAAACAGGTGGGATCATGGACGATGACATTGGTGTCGAGAATGTAATTCTTGACCATGTTGCGCCCTCCGTCGTTTTTCCGGATCAGGGTTCCCGTCCGTTGTCGGAGCGGGGTTTCGCCCAATCCCCCTTATGCTTCCGTTGTTTCTTCCAACACTGTTGACGCTTCCGTTGACGCTTCAAACGCGGGCCGGTACAGCGCGCGGCGATCCAGCGACCAGACAGGCTCGGAGAACCCGCCGGGCTTGACATCGGCCAACGCCTTCTCGAAATCGTAGACGCGGGCATCGATGGTGTCGATGTGGTGCAGCAGCTCCGCCTCCAGGATCATGGGCGGCTTGGGGCTGCCGTATTCCGCCTTGTCGTGATGGCTCAGCACGAGGTGCTTCAAGACCATCACAATTTCCGGCGGTGTCTTGAGTTCACGTCCCAGGCGGTCGATTTCCGTGACGCCGATGACAATGTGCCCCAGCAGCTTGCCGACTGTGGAGTACTCCGCGATACCCAGCTCCGAGGCGTCCATTTCATCCATCTTGGCCAAATCGTGCAACAGCACGCCGGCAAAGAGCAGATCCGTATCGACGGACGCGTAGATGCCGGCCAGCGCGTCCGCCGCGCGGAGCATGCGCGTGATGTGGTACAGCAGACCGGAACGGATGGCGTGATGCAGCGACTTTGCCGCGGGATAATACAGCAGCTTGCTCTCCCGCCCGTCGAGCAGGGCCAGGACCAGTTCGCGGATATGCGGATTGCGGATGCGCGCGGTGAAGGCATAGATCTCCGTGAGCATGCTTTCCGGCGTGAACGGAGCGGACGGCACAAACGCGCCGATTTCGGCTTGATCCTCATCATCCGCCAGTTTCATGCGATTCACGTTCAGCTGTGGGGTGTCCTTCCAGGTATCCACCCGCGCATTGACATAATAGAGCCGATGGATGGGCAGCGTGTCCAGCGAAAAATCCGCGGGCACATTCCAATCCTTGCCCGGCACCTCGCCGGTCGCATCCAGGAACACCATGTCAAGATACGGTTTCTTGTTGGATCCCACGCGGGATTCAATGCTCTTGAGCACATAAATGCCATTGATGGTTTCTCCGGCACGAAGACCGGAAACAGGAATTCCCTCAAATTTCACTTTGGTACCGAAGCGGCCCGACACGTCACGAATGCGCACTGGAACCGCCCTTTCGCCTTGATATCCCCATTGTACCGTATCTCACCGGGCCGGTAAAGCAACCCGCCCGCAATCATCCCGTCCCCGGGTGTGGCGGCAAGACACGGTCAGGCATGGGAAGCGGCACCATCGGAACCATCGGCACAATCGGCACCATCGGGAAGAGGCGTTTTTTCACGCGGTAAACAGTTGACCTTGCGCACGGAATCCGGCCTTGCGCATCACGCATGTTTGATGGGCTAGATTTCCCAGATGCTCGCAATCCGGTTCTCGGGCTGAACGGACAGGTCGGATTCATAATGCGTTTTGAGCAGACGGCCTTCTTGATCGATGACCACACGGACCACCGGCCGATGTGGAAATTTGAGATTTTGCCGGGCCACAAGCCCCTTCTCTCCTGTATTGAGGATAACCGCGGTTCCGACCGGATAATGGGCCAGATGCCGCACGAACACATCGGCCACGGCCGGATCGAAATGGGTGCCGATTTTCTCCGTGATGTAGTCCATGGCCTTGTGCGGTTCTTCCCGCTCACGGTAGACCCGATCCGAGGTCAGGGCGTCGTAGACATCGGCGATGGCCACAATGCGGGCGGTAAGGGGAATTTCGTCCCCCTTCAGGCCTCTGGGATACCCGCTGCCGTCCATGCGCTCGTGGTGGTTGAGCGAAATGCTGGCCGCGGCGGGCGTGATGCCCTTGATGGCGCTGACCAGCTCATGCCCCAACTCGACATGCCGCTTCACTTCCTCAAATTCGGAATCATTGAGGCTGGTCGGCTTTTGCAGCACTTCCGGACGGATCAGCAGCTTGCCGACATCGTGCAGAATGGCGCCCATGCCGAGCTCGCGCAGCATGTCCTGGCGCATGCCAAGCCCCACGCCGGTCACCAGCGAATAGACCGCCACATTGACGCAATGGGAAAACGTATAGTCATCGATGGTGCGGATGTCGGACAGGTGGTGCAGGATGTCACCGGATGCCAGAATCTGCTCCAGCAGCCGTTCCACGAGTTCCGTCACACGGCGCGCGTTCAGTCCCGACTTGAGCGAGGGAATGGACATGATTTCCCGCACCTGCGTCTTGATTTGCGTCAACACCACATCCTGAACTGTTTGCGGCGGGATGAGACCCTGCGAAAGATCATCTTCAATGTATATTTCCCGGACCCCGTTTTGCAGCAGCCGGGAGCGGATGGAATCCGTGAGCTTCGTGCCTTCGGACAGCAACAACACACCCTCCAGCGAATGGATGGTTCTGGCCACCACCGCGCCCACAGGTGCCTTGTCCAAATGAATTCTCCGCACGAAATCCCTCCAGCAGTCTCTCCGCACAGCCCCATCCATGGCTGCCATGCATGTTGTTTCCGGCTCGACAAGCGATTTTCCGGATTCGTTCCTTAGAATAACAGGGTAACACCCATCCGGTCCTCCCGGCAATCCGGCCCACGTCCCAACGGCAATGGGACCAGGGTCCCATTGCCGGTATGGGGTCAGACCCCAAACGGGGTCTGACCCCATACCGGCAATGCCGCCGTCAAAGACCCAGCAGCGGCTTGATCACAGACAGCACACCCTCGCGCAGGGCGGCAAGCGCCTCCGTCATGGCCTGGGCGGATGGTGCCGAAACGCCATAGTACACCTTGATCTTGGGTTCCGTACCCGAAGGCCGGACACAGAACCAGTCTCCGCCGGCCATTTCGTAATACAGCACGTTCGAGCGCGGCAAATCGAGTCCGCGCGTGGCACAGGCCGCATAGCTGGTGACCAGCTGCCGATCGTAGTCCCGGCAGGCGGCCACCGCGTGTCCGCCGAAGCTTTGCGGCGCATCCCGGCGCAACGTCTCCATGGTGCGGTTGATGGTGTCGAGTCCATCCTTGCCCTTGAGCGTGAATGAATCAATGCTCTCCACGGTGTAGCCGTACTGCCGGTACAAATCCTGCAGGGCATCATACAGGGTTTTGCCCTGTTTGCGGTAATACAGGTACATTTCCGCAATCAGCATGGCCGCAACCACCGCGTCCTTGTCACGCGCGTGCGTGCCGGCCAGGTAGCCGTAGCTCTCCTCGAACCCAAAGAGGTATTGCTTCATGCCGGTGTCATCAAGCTGGCGAATCTTTTCGCCGATGAACTTGAACCCTGTGAGCACTTCGAACATCTCCACGTCGTAATGGGCCGCAATGCGCCGGGAGAGCTCGGTGGTGACAATGGTCTTGACCACGAACGGATGCGGCGGCATGGTGCCCTGGGCCTTTTTCTGGGACAGCATGTATTCGAGCAACAGGCATCCGGTCTGGTTGCCGGTAAGCGTGACATACTCTCCCGCCGTGTTGCGCACCACCACGCCAATCCGGTCACAATCCGGATCGGTGCCGAAGATGACATCGACATCCTCGCGTTTGGCCAGCTCGATGGCCATGGTGAAGGCCGCCTTCTCTTCGGGATTGGGGGACTTGACCGTGGAAAACCTTGGATCCGGCAATTCCTGCTCGGGCACAATCAGCACGTGCTCGAATCCGATTTCATCGAGGATGCGGCGCACCGGTTTGTTGCCCGAACCGTGCAGCGGGGTGTACACAATCCGTCCCGTTTTCCCCTCCTCGCGCACCATATCCGGGTTTACAAGCACCAGCTTGAGCGCGGCCACATAGGCGTCATCGATTTCCGGGCCGATGATGGCCAGCAGGTCTTCCTCCAGCGCCTGTTGGCGGGACATGACCGGAATGGCGGACAAATCGGTCACGGCGTTCACTTCGGCGATGACCGCGTCGGACTCTTCCGGAGGAAGCTGGCAACCGTCGTCACTGTAGGCCTTGAAGCCGTTGTACTCCTTGGGATTGTGGCTCGCGGTGATGACCACGCCGGCCGCACAGCCCAGATGCCGCACCGCGAACGAGAGTTCGGGCACTGGCCGCAACGACTCGAACAGGAACGCGCGGATGCCGTTTCCGGCAAGCACCAGCGCGGTTTCCTCGGCGAATTCGGGAGACATGTTTCTGGAATCGAACGCAATGGCCACCCCACGCACGGACTTGCCGGTCTTTTTCAGGAAGCCGGCCAATCCCTGGGCCGCCTTGCGGATCGTGTAACGGTTCATGCGGTTCGTGCCGGCGCCGATGACCCCGCGCATGCCGCCGGTGCCAAACTCGAGGTCACGATAGAACCGATCCTCGATTTCCTTGTCATCGCCGGCGATGGCGCGCAGCTCGGCTTTGGTCGCCTCGTCAAAGCTGTTGGACTCGAGCCAGAAACGATATTGCTGTTGCACATCCATGGTTTATGTCCCCCGTTTGTCCTTTTCAAATTCATATCACAACGCTTGATGCGCCGCTTCGTGTTCCTGTATGAGATTTACCCGAATCGGTTCGATTGTCACATGGGAAGCCGGCATTTGCGATGGATTTTTTTAACAGGATTTTGGCACGCCGTCTCCGCTTGCGCCCTGCCTGCAAGGATCCCTCATGTCACGCGTGCATGAGGTGTATCCGTTCAATCCGCTCGGCCATTCCGCCTGCGCGCAGGGTCACAAGCACCGCACTGAGCTGCGTTCTGCCCTCCGCCGGTTCTATCTGAACCGGCATGCCGGTGGTGAACCGCTTCATGGCCATGACCGGATCCATGCCGATGATGCCGTCTGCCGGCCCGGTCATCCCCACATCGCAGATGCAGGCGGTGCCGTCGGGCAGCACCTGCTCGTCCGCTGTTTGCACATGGGTATGGGTGCCCAGCACCGCCGCGACCCTGCCGTCAAGATAACGGGCGAGCGCCAGCTTTTCCGAGGTGGCTTCCGCGTGAAAATCCACCAGGATGGCGTCACAGGCGCCCTTGAGCGCCTGGATCTCCCGGTCTGCCACCTGGAACGGATCGTCCACCGGTATATCCAGATAGACGCGGCCCATGAGGCTGACAACACCCAACCGGAACCCGTTTTTCGCCACCACCGTGCGACCACGCCCCGGAACACCCTTGTAATAGTTGGCGGGCCGGATGAGCCGCGGATTGTCATCGATGAACCGGAGCACCTCCTTGCGATCCCAGGTATGGTTGCCAAGGGTCACCACGTCCGCGCCGGCCGCGTACAACGCGTCGGCGGTGGCGAACGTGATGCCGCGGCCTGCAGCCACGTTCTCCCCGTTGACCACGACAAAATCCGGTGCGTATCCGCTGCGCAGCGCGGGCATGGAGTTGGCCAGCATCTCGCGGCCTGCCTGCCCCACAACATCTCCGATGAACAATACCTTCATGACACGTCTCTCCTATTCCAGGGGATCGGGTTCCTTCGAGAGGGACACATGCGACACAGGTGTGACCCATGCGCCATCCGATCCCTTCCCCGGACAAAAGATGGCGGGAAGCATGCTGCCACGCTTCCCGCCATCCATTATGCCGCAACCGGCGCCGGCGCACCGGCGCCAGTAGGTTTGCACCGGCGCCTTGGCTTGGTGCGAACCAACTGGCTCTATACATTCCCAAAAACAAATGGCCAAACTCGCCATTTGTTTTGGGAAAAGAGCCAGTAGGTCCGCACCGGCGCCTTGGCTTGGTGCTTACTTAGCGTACTCCACTGCGCGGGTTTCCCGGATGATGTGCACCTTGATTTGTCCCGGATATTCCATTTCCGCCTCAATCTTCTTGCAGATTTCGCGGGCGACCAGAATCATCGTGTCGTCCGTGACGGCGTCCGGCTTGACCATGATGCGCACTTCGCGCCCGGCCTGGATGGCAAACGACTTGTCAACCTCGGGGAACGAATTGGAGATTTCCTCGAGCTTCTGGAGCCGCTTGACATAGGTTTCCAGCGTTTCGCGCCGGGCGCCGGGGCGGGCCGCCGAGATGGAGTCTGCCGCCTGAACCAGCACCGCGATGATGGAGGTGGCCTCCACGTCGCCATGATGGGCCTCGACCGCATTCATGATCTCGTCGCTTTCCTTGTATTTGCGCAGGATGTCCACGCCGATGGAGACATGGGATCCCTCGATTTCGTGATCCACGGACTTGCCGATGTCGTGCAGCAAACCGGCACGCCTGGCCACCGCCACGTCCTCGCCGAGCTCCGCCGCCATCAGGCCCGCCAGATGCGACACCTCGATGGAATGCGCCAGCACGTTCTGGCCGTAGCTGGTACGGTACTTGAGCCGGCCCAGCAGGCGGATGACCTCGGGATGGATGCCGTGCACGCCGGTCTCGAAGGTGGCGCGATCGCCCTCCTCGCGGATGACGTTCTCGACTTCCTTCTTGGCCTTTTCCACCATTTCCTCGATGCGGGCGGGATGGATGCGGCCATCCACAATCAGCTTTTCGAGCGCGATCCTGGCCACCTCGCGGCGAATGGGATCGAACCCGGACAACACCACGGCCTCCGGGGTGTCGTCAATGATGAGGTCAATGCCGGTCAATGTTTCCAAGGTCCGGATGTTGCGTCCCTCACGACCGATGATGCGGCCCTTCATTTCATCACTGGGCAGCGGCACCACGGAGACCGTGATTTCCGACGCGTGGTCTGCCGCGCATTTCTGGATGGCCGTGGACAGCACTTCCTTGGCCTTGCGGTTGCCGTCTTCCTTGGCCCGGTCATGGATGTCCTTGACCAGGATGGCGGCCTCGTGCTTCACTTCGTCCTCGATGCTGCTGAGCAGGTATTGCTTGGCTTCCTCCACGGACAACCCGGAAAGGCTCTCCAGCTTTTCAACCTGCGTCTTGTAGACTTCCTCGACATCCGCCTGGCGTGTCTCGATTTCCCGGATTTGACGGTTGAGCGCCTCATCCTTTTTCTCGAGGGTGTCCATCTTCTTGTCGAGGGCTTCGTCCTTCTGCTGGAGCCTGCGCTCCGTGCGCTGGATTTCGAGCCTGCGTTCCCGCACTTCCTTTTCGAGCTCCATGCGGCTCTTGTGGATTTCCTCGCGGGCCTCCAACAGCAAATCGCGTTTTCTTCTCTCGCCAACCTTCTCGGCTTCACCGACAATCCGCTGGCTTTCCTTTTCGGCACTTTCGAATTCGGCTTCCGCCTTCTGCTTCCGGTCCTCATACCCCTTGCTGTAAGAGGCCTTCACCTTCCGCATCAAAACGAACCAGACGACGGCTGCGCCGACGACCAGACCGACAGCTAAAAATAAATATTCGATGTCCCTCACCTCCTCATCTTTTGCAGTGTCCCAACTCTTCCCACAGCCCTCCATCGTATCGGATGCCCTGTGTCCACATTGTTTGCACACTCCGAAAAGCGCATGGAAAAACCATGCGTGACCTGATTCGAAATGAGCAGCCTGGGACAAAACCAACCGTATGTGCGCTTCAGGCAGGGTGCCTGCCACGGCCGATGGCCTGTCAGGAATTGGACCCCGCTGGAATATGCCTTTCATGGCGTTTCACTCTGGTGCTCAGCGTTGCGCGGAGAACATCTCCGTTCGGCCTGGCTGGCCGACAAGGTTGTCTGCCGGCCACAAAGGGCTTGGACAGACCCGAATCTCCCTCACCTGGCTGGCCGGGAGAACCGTCGTCATATCTGCAACAACGATACCATTCATTTTATCAGAATTCGTGTTTATGTCAAGAATTGGCCCGTTTTCCAAGTCTCAGACTGTCAGGTTCGACAAACCGGCTGCAATTTCCGGCGCAGCCGCTCTCCCCAGCGGATCCAGGGGGCCCGCAAGTTGCTGGTCCGAAGGGTCTGGCGCCCCGCTGGCTGTTGGTTCATCTGGTTCCGACCCCTGCAGGATACAACTTATCTGGCGCCGGCGGCCCGCAGGGTGTTGGCCAGCAGCATGGCGCGTGTCATGGGGCCCACGCCGCCAGGGACAGGGGTGATGTACGACGCCTTGTCCACCACGGCGTCAAAGTCCACGTCCCCCACCATCTTTCCGTTTTCGTCCCGGTTGATGCCCACGTCGATGACCACGGCGCCTTGCTTCACGTAGTCGGCGCCAATCATCTTCGCCCGGCCGATGGCAGCCACCAGGATATCCGCCTGCGCACAGACCTTCGCCAAATCGGCAGTCCGCGAATGACAGACCGTCACCGTGCCATGTGCCTGCAGCAGCAGCAGGGCCATGGGCTTGCCCACAATGTTGGACCGTCCAACGACCACACAGTTTTTCCCGGCGATGTCAATCCCGGCATCTTGCAGCAGGGCCATCACACCGGCCGGCGTGCAGGGCAGGAAGGTGGGATTGCCGATGAGCAGCTTGCCCGCGCTTTGCGGATGGAACGCGTCGGCATCCTTTTCCGGCGCGATGCGTTCGAGCACCCTGGTCTCATCGAAATGCCGGGGCAGCGGCAGCTGCACCAGGATGCCATGCACATTTCGGTCGGCATTGAGGGTGTCGATGAGCTCGAGCAAGTCCTGCTCCGGGGTTTCGGCGGGCAGCGCGTATTCGAACGAGCGGATGCCCACCTCGGCACAATCGCGCTCCTTCATGGTGACATACGAGCGCGACGCGGGGTTGTCCCCGACAATCACGACGGCCAGTCCCGGCTGGATGCCTTTCCGGGCCAGGGCTTCCACCTCTGTCTTCATCTGCTGCTTGAGCCTGCCGGCAAGATCCTTGCCGTCCAAGAGTTTCGCGGCCATGGGGTGTCCTCCTTCATCTATGACGGGCCAGCGCCCGGGTTTTGTGGCATCAGCCCCCGAAGGGGGGTCTGACCCCAAGTTGTCACTTGTGTTTTCGTGTGGGCTTTGGGCTCTGCCTCCGCGACTGCCCGCGCGCAGCAGGTGGAGTCTGACCCCGTGGCAGGCGCGGCGGAATGAGGCAATCCGGCCCGTACCCAATCAGGTCGGTGCGCCCGGTGGCGCGCAGTGCCGCCATCACCAGGGCGCGATTTCCCGGGTCGTTGTATTGCAGCAGTGCCCGCTGCATGGCCTGTTCCCTGTCCGACCGCGGCACATACACCGGTTCCAGTGTCCGGGGGTCGTAGCCGGACCACCACATCGCGCCCGCCAGCGTGCCGGGAACGGGAATGAACTGCTGCACCTGCTCCGGCACGGTGCCGGAACGCCGGATGTACAGCGCCAGCGCCACCGCATCCTGGAGCGTGGCACCGGGATGCCCGGAAATGAAATACGGGACCAGATACTGGTTCAACCCCGCCTTTTCATTGGCTTTTCGGTATTTGCGCACAAAGGTGTCGAAGACCTCCTGTCCGGGCTTGCCCATGCAGGCCAGCACGGGCGCGGACACGTGCTCCGGCGCCACCTTGAGCTGACCGGACACATGATGCTTCACCAGTTCGGGGATGAACTCATTGGACGGATCGAGCAGCGCATAGTCGTACCGCACCCCGGAACGGACAAACACCTTTTTCACGCCGGTCACCTTCCGCACACGCCGCAGCAGGGTCACATACTCCTCATGGGAGGTGTCCAGATGCTTGCAGGGGGTTGGGAACATGCATTCCCGATGCGCGCAGGCCCCGTGTTCCATCTGAATCTTGCAGGCGGGATGCCGGAAATTCGCGGTGGGGCCCCCCACATCATGGATATAGCCCTTGAATTCCGGATCCCGGGTCATCGCCTCGGCTTCCGCGAGGATGGACTCCTGGCTTCTGGCCTGAATGATGCGCCCCTGATGGAACCCGATGGCGCAGAACGTGCACCCGCCAAAGCAGCCGCGATGGCTGGTGATGGAAAAGGCCACCTCCGCCAGCGCGGGCACGCCGCCGTCCCTGTTGTACATGGGATGCCAGGTGCGGGTGTAGGGAAACGCGTACAGGCTGTCCATCTCCTGTTCGGAAAGCGGCATCTGGGGCGGATTTTGCAGTACGAACCTGCCGTCCGGACCTTTTTGCAGCAACGGCTTGCCGCGGATGGGATCCTGCTCGCGATACGCCATCATGAAGGCACGGGCGAATTGCCGCTTGTCCCGGAGCACGGTGTCGTGATCCGGCAGCACCACCACGGACCGGCTGCCCGCCGACACCGCGGCCGCCAGCTTCTTCGGCAACTCCTCCGGCGCCGCCAGCACCACGGTGTTCCGGATGGTGCGGATGCTTCGCACCGGCACGCCCTTGTCGAGCAGGGCCGCGATTTCCACCACCGCCCGCTCGCCGGCACCGTAAACCATGATGTCGGCGTCACAGTCGAACAGGATGCCCGGGCGAAGCCCGTCGGACCAGTAGTCATAATGGGTGAAGCGGCGCAGGCTCGGTTCCAGCCCGCCGACAATGACGGGGATGTCGCCGAACGCCTCCCGGACCATGGCCACATAGACCTCCAGGGCCCGATCCGGCCGGTGATTGGCCTTCCCGCCCGGGGAATACGCGTCTTCGCCGCGCTTGCGGCCCGCCGCGGTGTAGTTGTTGATCATGGAATCGAGCACGCCGGTGGAGATCATGACCCCCAGGCGTGGCACGCCCATCCGGTGCAGGATGCGCCGCCGCGCCTCCGGGGTGCCGCGCCAGTCCGGCTGGGCCACCATGCCCACGCGGTAGCCCTCGGCTTCGAGGAGTCGGGAAATCATGGCATGACCAAAACTGGGATGATCCACATAGGCATCCCCGGAAATGAAGAGAAAATCAATGGCTTCCCAGCCGCGCGCGGTCATGTCCTTGCGGCTGACCGGCAGGAATGCCTCACGGTCAGCCTTTGATGCCGGCGGCGGCGTTTTCATGTTTTGCAATGGTTCCTCCTGTGACAGGCCTGACGCCATGTCCGTGCATGCGGGACGTTCCTCCCACGGCACCTGCTTCTTCCCACGGCACCTGCTTTCTCCCACGGCACCTGCCATGGGCCAACCGTCCCGGGTTGGGCCGTTCAGCCTTTCTTGGCGGGCAGCCGGATGAGGTCGATGAAGCCGGGCGCCGTCCGGATGCCGGCAAAATCCATGCAGGCCCGGGCATCCAGCCGCAACGACGGGGACAGCGCCACGGCCGCCTCCAAGTCGGATATCGCGCCGGTGGTGTCGTTGCCATGCGCCTTGGCACGCGCAGACAGGTATTTCAGCCCCGCGTCCTCCGGCCAGGCCGCCATGCCGTCACGCAGCAGGCGCACCGCTTCATGATAATGCTTGAGCTCGAACAGCGCATTGGCGCACTGGGTATAGACAGCCGGATCGTTTTCACCCAACCGGATGGCCGTCTTGAGGGGTTTGACCGCCCGTTCGTGGAACCCTGCGAGCAGCTGGGCGGCGCCAAGATTGGCGTGAAGCAGCGCGTCGTCGGGGAATTGGGCCACCGCCTCCAGATAAACCGCCACGGCCTCGCGGGTTTTGCCTTCCTTCTCGTAGATGGCGGCCAGCAGGTTGTAACTCTTCTCCATGGGCTCATCACCGACCAGCGCCTGCTTGAGCAGCCGTTCGGCTTCCCGGTCGTGTCCGCGCTCCTCATGGATGGCCGCGGCGCCATAGAACGCCCGGCTGTGGTCCGGCTTGAGCCGGATGGCGGCCTCAAATCCCTGCAGCGCCTCATCGTACCGTTCCAGATGGCGCCGGCAGGTTCCCAGACGGAACCAGGCGTCCGCGTTCTCCGGTTCGAGCTTCACCAGCTGCATATAACAATGCTCCGCCTTGAGCCAGTTCTCCTCCTTGCGGTACAGGGTGCCGAGCATACGCCACGCCTCCGGCATGTCATGCGCCTGGCAGGTGATGTGCTCAAGCTGGGCCACCGCCCCCTCACGCAGGGACAGCTGCAGAAACAGCCTGGCCAGCGCCAGCCGCGTGTCCGGATTGTCCTCGAGCGTCAAGGCCTGCTCCAGTTCCTCCCTGGCCAATTCCGGATAGTCGAGCTGCAGGTGGCAGCGCGCCATGTTCAGCAACAGACCGGCGCTCTGTTCCCCCTTGACGGCGGCTTTCTGGAAGCCGAAAAGCGCCTCCTCCCACTCGGAGAGGGCAAACCGGGCGCAAGCCAGGCCATAGCGGGCGAACCAGTCCGGATCGTGTCCGGCCTCCCCGTCTTCCGGCAGGCGGGCTTCCCGCCGTACCTGCGCCAGGGCACGCTTGAACAGGTGAATGGCCTCCTCCTGATCGCCCGCCCGGTGCTTGAGCCAGCCGGCATTGCAGAACCCGCGCGCGTCGAGCATGATGAGGCTTGTCAACGAGCTGTAAATCGCATCGGCACCGTCCAGGTCCTGGGTCACCACCAGCCGTTCAGCCTCCCGGAGCTGTTCCCCGGCACGGGCAAGCACATCGGCATCCGGCGACTGCAGGCGCCGGGCAATGGCGCCGGCCGGGTAGAGGGGACCGGGCGCATCCGTGCGCGTCATCCAGTCCTCATCGAGCACAATGCCCGGCTTGCGCTCCGGCCTGGCCACCAATGGCAGTTTCCTGCCACCCACACGGGCCCGTCGCTTCAACCCGAAAAAATCCGCCAGCAGGAAAAGCAGGGGCAACAGGAATCCCCCAAAAATAAAGAGTGCCTCATAGGCGGGGATGACCAGCACCTTGTCGACCAGCACCAGCGTGGCCATGGTCACCAGCACACCCTGAAGCACAAAGGTGAGCACGGCCAGGAATGTCATGCGGCGCAGGTTTCGGAACAGCATGTACAGTGCCATGGCATACATCAGCGCAATGACAAACGCAAGGGAGACATTGTAGCTTCCCATCCAGCGGTAAAACCCGTTGATGAGATTCTGAAGCAATCCGTTCAATCGATGTCCTCCGCGTCCCACGCCCCGGCATCCCGCGCGCTGGAAGCCCTGTCCGTTCCGTCTTCATCGGGCAGCCCGTCCGCGTATGCCGATGCCCGACGTTCCCGCTCCTCCGCATCCGCCATGGCACGGCGGACAAACGCGGACTCGGAAGGCTTGACCACCGGCGCCGGTTCCACCGGCGCGGTGCGCAACCTTGGCGCGGCGGGTTCAGACTCCGGACGTGCCGGCAGCTTCACGGCGCGGGCCTCCTCCAGCGCCGAACGCCCATCTGTGGCACGCATTTCTTTCTGCATGCGCATTTCGTTCCACATTTCGCGTGTGATGAGCACCCGGCGGGGCTTGCTGCCCTCATACCCGGATATGATGCCCTTTTCCGCCATCTGATCAATGATGCGGCCGGCTCGGGCATAGCCCACCTTGAAGCGGCGCTGCACAAAGGAAACCGATGCCTGACCGCTGTCGATGAGCGCGTCCACGGCCTCCTCGAGCAGGTTGTCCTCCTCCTCGGCCTCCGGCGCGTCTTCCTGTGCGGGCTGACTGTCGTTGATGCTGTCGATGATCTCCTCATCGTACCGCGTCAGCATCTGCGCCTTGACGTGATCCACCACCGTCTCCACCTCCTTGTCGGAGATGAAGCAGCCCTTCACGCGCACCGGCTTGGGAAGACCCACGGGGTAATAGAGCATGTCACCCTTGCCCAGCAGCTTTTCAGCGCCCGCCATGTCGATGATGGTGCGGGAATCCACCTGGGAGGAGACGGAAAACGCGATGCGGGACGGCACGTTGGCCTTGATGACGCCCGTGATGACGTTGACCGACGGCCGCTGCGTGGCGATGACCAGATGCATGCCCGCCGCGCGCGCCATCTGGGCCAGCCGGCAGATGGAGTCCTCGACATCGTGCGGGGCCACCATCATGAGATCCGCCAATTCGTCGATGATGATGACCATCTGCGGCAGGGTCATGCCCTCGCCGCTCTCCGCCACCGACGCGTTGTACCCGCCCAAATCACGAACCCCCCGGTCCGCGAACAGCTTGTAGCGGGTCACCATTTCCTGGACCGCCCAGCGCAGGGCGCCGGCCGCCTTGTTCGGATCGGTGACCACGGGAATCAGCAGATGGGGGATGCCGTTGTAGACGCCCAGCTCCACCACCTTGGGGTCGATCATCAGCAGCTTCACATCCTCGGGCCTTGCCTTGTACAGCAGCGAAATCACGATGCTGTTGATGCAGACGGACTTGCCCGAGCCGGTGGCGCCCGCGATGAGCACATGCGGCATCTTGGCCAGATCGACCACCATGTTCTCCCCGGAAATGTCCTTGCCGAGCGCCACCGCAAGCTTGGAGGGATGGGACGCGAACGCGTCGGACTCCAGCACGCTGCGCAGCGAGATGGGCGCGACCTCCTTGTTGGGCACCTCCACGCCAATGGCGGCCTTGCCGGGAATGGGCGCCTCGATGCGCACCCCGGAGGAAGCCAGGCTCAGCGCGATGTCGTCGGTGAGATTCACGATGCGGCTGACCTTGATGCCCGGCGCGGGCTGCAGCTCGTACCGGGTGATGGCCGGCCCGACGGAAATATGGTTCACCTTGGCCCCGATGCCGAAGCTGTCGAGCGTGGCTTCGAGCTTCCTTGCGTTTTCCTCGGACGTGGCACGGATGCGGCGCATGTTCTGCTCGTCCTCCCGGGATCGGTTGAGCAGGGCCACCGGCGGCGGCGTGTATGGCCGGGCCGGCCGTTCGGCCCCGTCTTCGGTGCCTGGGAGCACAACAACCGTTTCTGTGGCGTTCTTCGCCGTGTTCCCCGCTGTTTTGTCCGCCGCGTTCCCTGCCGTTTTGTCCGCCGCGTTCCCTGATGTTTTGTCCGCCGTGTTCCCTGCCGCATGCTCCGCCCCGTTGCCGCCGGTTCTTCTCTGTTCTTCCTGCCGCGCGAGGGTTTGCTCCCACTGCGACGCCAAATCCTTTTCCGGCATTGCAGGAGAATCCTCCGTGGGATCCTGCGGCGGCGGCGACGCCATGCCGGTTGCGGCACGGGCGCCGGATTCGGCACGGGCACCGGATTCCTCGGCCCCACGGGTTTCACGGGCGACTTTCTCCGGGGATTGCATGGGGTCTGACTGCATGGGGTCTGACCCCTCTGTCACCGGCTGCCGCAGGGGGGTCGCCCACTCGCGCGGGGGAACCAGTTCCCCGGTAAAGGGATCGAAGGACGCGGCCGGATCGATGGGTTCGGTCCCCGGGCTTCCTCCCCGCTCATCCTCCCAGTCCCCTTCCATGCCAATCCGCAGATCGCCCATGTCCTTGTCCGGGTGGACGAAGGATGGCGGATACGTCATGCGCGGACCCTGTTCCTCCTCGTCCCATGCCTCCTGCGAGGCCTGCTCCGGCGCGACATCCAGGAATTTCGCGCCCCGGGCCCTCGGCGGTGGCGGATTCATGCCGGTGGCCTTGTTGACCGCCTGTTCAAGCCGCGCGTACGGCCCGGTCGGCGCCGGAGCGGATTTGATTCGTCCGCCCTTTCGGCGCGCGGCTTCTCCGGTGGCGGTTCCCTCCAGTGCGGCGTATTCGTCCAGCTCCGGCATCAGACGGGTCTGCGCCTCGTACAATTCCACCCTTGCCTCACGACGGCGGCGGGCCGCCTCGGCCATGCCACCGATTTTCCCGGCCGTGCCGAGCGCGACGGAACGGGCCGCCTCCACCAGCGAGATGCGGGTGACAATGAGCGCAACCACGAGGCCCAGCGCCACCAGCACCACCAGGGCGCCGGCTTTCTGGAACACCATCAGCAGGGGCACGCCGAGGATGCCGCCGAACACGCCCCCCGCCTTGAATGCCTGGCCCGACGCGTTGTCGAGCGTGTTGGCACCTTCACGGAAAAATGTCTGAACCAGTGTACCTAGGGATTTGTCGGCATATTCACTGCGCGGGTGCGCGCCAATCTGGAACATGGCGGAAACCAGCATCATCAGGAGCATCAGGTTGAAAAACCGGTTCCACAGCGGGTGGCCGCTGCGCGCGAAAACACGGTACAGCCCCTGCCCCACCACCAGGAAAGGCAGGAACCAGGCGGTGATGCCGAACATGCCACCGGACAACGCGCGCAGCACATCCCCGAAGAACCCGGCCGAGTCCTTGAAGAACAGGCCCATGAACAGCAGGATGCCGAACGCCACCAGCAGGATGCCGGAGATTTCGCGGCGAACCAGCGGCGGAGTTTGCGGCGCGCGGGCACCGGCCATGCGCTGCTGGCCGGCCATCTGGCCGGCGGCACGTGCGGAGCCACCGGTGTTGCCGCCGGTGGAACGCGCGCCCCCCGCACGGGAGCCTGTGGCTCGGGAGCCGCCACGCGCCGCTCCCGCATTTCCGGAAGTACGACCCGTGGACGCACGGCTCCCGGAGGAGGGGGCCCCGGTGGAGCGACTCGCGGAAGCACGGCTCCCGGAAGAACGGCTCGCGGAAGCCCGCGACCCGGATGCGCCTGTACCGGGACTCCGCCGGTCGGCGG
>JAEWSN010000270.1 GCA_023459915.1 Bacillota bacterium | reverse complement strand
CCCTTGGCGGTGCCGTCGAGCTTGGTCAGCACCAGTCCGGTCAGGTTGCCGACCTCCGCGAAGACCTTGGCCTGGGATACCGCGTTCTGTCCGGTTGTGGCGTCGAGCACCAGCAGGGTTTCCACATCCGCGTCCGGCAACTCCCGCCCGATGATGCGGAAAATCTTCCGCAGCTCCTCCATCAGATTCTTCTTGGTGTGCAGCCGTCCCGCGGTATCCACAATCAGCACGTCCGTGCCGCGCGCCTTCGCGGCGGCAATGGCGTCAAAGATCACCGCGGCGGGGTCTGACCCCTCCTCGTGTTTTACGATGGGGACGCCCGCACGTTCCGTCCAGATTTCCAACTGATCGATGGCCGCCGCGCGGAAGGTGTCCGCGGCCGCCACCATCACCTTCTTGCCCTGTCCCTTGAGCAGATGCGCGATTTTGCCGATCGAGGTGGTTTTGCCGACCCCGTTGACCCCGATGACCACCAGCACGGACGGCCGCGTGTCCAGCCGCAGGGTACCGGCCTCGGAAGCCAGAATGCCCGCAATCTCCTCCCGGATGGCCCGCCGAACCCCTTCCGCGTCGGCGATGCGATCGCGCCGCACCCGCTCCCGCAAGTCAGATACAATCCGCAGGGAGGTCTCCATGCCGACATCCGAGGTGATGAGGATCTCCTCGAGCTCCTCGAACAATTCCTCGTCCACCTTGCCGAATCCCGCCAGCATCTGGTCGATGCGGGTGGTGATGGCGCCGCGTGTTTTCGAGAGCCCGCTGCGCAGACGTTGAAAAAAACCGGTCTTCGCCACGGGGTCAGACCCCGCCATGGCGTCGGGCACAGCCGCTTCCACTTCGGGCGGGGTCTCCGCGTTCACCGTTGCGTTCGCTGTCGCGTCCGCCGCTGCCGGCGCCGGCACGTCCGCCCCCACTGTCGCGTCAGATGCTGCCGGCGCATTGGCTTGCGCCTTCACACCGGCTGCCGCAGCCACCTCATCTGCCGCTGCCTCTGTGGCCACCCCGGTTTCCACGTCCTCTCCGGTTGCCGCAGCCATCTCGGCTGCCACCGGCTTGTCCTTTTTCCTGAACCGATCAAAAAATGCCATGATTTCCTCCGTTGTGATGGGTTCCGCACATCAGGGGCATTGCCCGCCGCCGGGATGTACCGCCGCCGGGACAACTTGCCGCAAAACAGGTCCTTACCCCGCGTTTTCCACCGGCTGCTCCATGCGCATGGAAACAACCTTGGATACCCCGTGCTCCTGCATGGTGACGCCGTACAGGATGTCTGCCGCCTCCATGGTACCCTTGCGGTGTGTGATGCACAGAAACTGGATGTGCTCGGTGTAGCGGCGGATATAGTCGGCGAACTTGAACACATTCGCGTCATCGAGCGACGCCTCGATTTCGTCGAGCAGATAGAACGGCGCCGGGCGCATCCGAAGAATGCCGAAAATGAGTGAAATGGCCACCATGGCACGTTCCCCGCCGGAGAGCAGCATCATGTTCTGCAGCTTCTTGCCAGGCGGCTGCACATTGATGTCGATGCCGCTTTCAAGCACATTGTCGGGATCCGACAGTTTGACCTCGGCCGCGCCGCCTTCAAACAACTCCCGGAAGGTGAGGGAGAAATTGCGGTTGATGATCTCGAATTGCTCGAGGAACTGCCGCCGCATCACGCCGGTGATGTCATGGATGACACGGCCGAGCTTCTCTTCGGCCTGCACCAGATCGTCGCGCTGAGTGGTCATGAAGGCGTGCCGTTCCTTGGTTTTTGTGAAATCCTCGATGGCCGCCACATTGACCGGGCCCAGCGCGCGGATTTGGCCCTTCAGATCGTTGATCCGGGCCTGCGCGGCCCGCGGATTCTCGACGGGATGCCGGAAGGGCTCCGCCGTGGCCAGGGTGAGTCCGTATTCATCCCACAGGCGTGTGGAGATGTTTTCCATTTCAGATTCGAACTTCACGGCGCGCGCCTCAAGCCGGCCCGCCTCCTCCTGCAGGGAGAGGATCTCCTGGTTGTGCCCGGTGATTTCCTCGAGCAACCCCGCGTACGATTCCTCCGTGACCCGGACATCCTCCTCCGCGGCGGAAAGCCGCATGCCCGCGCCGGCGATCTCGTCCGTGAGCCGCGCCACACGCGCCGCGCAGCCCTCGATGTCCGCCATCGCCCCGGCAATGCGCGCGTCGTTCTCCCCGCGCTCCTGCCGGCGCCGGGTCATGCTCCCCTCAAGCGCCGTCCGTTCCGCCTCCGCCGTCTCAATGCCTTCGCGCATGGCGGTTTGGCTTTCCCGGACGGACAGCACGGAAACCCGGTAGTCGTTCACATCGGCATGGATTTCATCCCGCCGCTTCTGTTCATCCCGATTGCGCACCCCGTGCGCCGCAATGGCTTCCCGCAGATCGGCGATTCGCTGCTCAATCCGCTCAATGGTTTCCCTGTCTTTTTCGCTGGCCTGCGCCGTCAACGCCTCATTGGCCTTGAGGGCTTCTTTTCTGACGGCCAGCGCCTCCTGCCGGGAAATCAGCCGCTGTGCCTGTTCGGTCATCTGGGCCAGCTGGCTCTCATCGCGCATCCGGACAAGCTCCAGATCCGAGAGGGCCTTGCGGCTCGCGCCCAGCGTCTCCTCGCGGGCCACCAAATCGCGTTCGATTTCCCGGCGCGCGGTTTCCGCCTGTTCCATCTCGCGGGCGAGCCGTTTCATCTCCCCGGCAAGCTCCGCCATGAGGCGCTGCCGGCCCAGCAGGGAAGCGTTTCTGGCCGGCTGGCTGCCGCCCGTCATGGAACCGCCCGCGTTGAAGATCTCTCCCGCGCGGGTGACGATGCGCAGCCCATGCTCGAACCGTCTGGCCAGCGCGATGCCGGTATCCATGTCCTCCACCACCAGCGTGCGGCCCAACAGATTGCGGACAATTTCCTGATAGGCGGGATCCACCTGCACGTGTTCATCCGCCGTGCCCAGAAAGCCGGGCATTTCCTTTGCCAGGCGCAGCGTGTGGGGCTCCACGGAACGGCCGCGGATGGCGCTCATGGGCAGAAAGGTGGCGCGCCCCAGATGCTGTCGCTTCAAATACTCGATGGCCCGCTTGGCGTCCTCCTCGGTCTCGGTCACCACATGCTGCAGCGCCCCGCCGAGGCAGACCTCCATCGCGGTCTCAAAGGCGGGGTCCACCGTGACCAGCTGCGCCAGCGCGCCATGAATGCCGCGTCCGAGCTCCCGCTGCTCCCGGCAGGCCGACAACAGGGCTTTCACCGAATGGCTGTACCCCTCGAGGCTCTGCTCCAGCTCCTGCAGCACATGGTGGCGGGAAGTCTTCGCGCCGTGGTCCCGGGCCAGTTCCTCGCGCCTGGCGCGCAGGGCGTCCATGCGGGCCCGTTTTTCCGTGGACTCCGCCGTCTCCCGATCCAGACGTTCCCGCAAAGCGGCGATCTCCGCCCGTGTTTTACGCAGGGCGGCTTCAAGTTCCTCCCGCTGCATGCCCAGGCGGTCGCGTTCACGGCCCAGCTGCAGTGTTTCCTCATCGATGTGGCGCAGCTGCTCCGCCGCGTTTTCCGCATCGTTCCTCAACCCGTGCAGATGGATGCGGGCGTCGGAGAGCTCATCCTGCAGATCCATGATCCGCTGCTTTGATTCCTCCATCTCCCGTTCCCCGGCTGACAGCCTGGAAAGCACTTCCGCCAGCCGCTCCTCGGCCTCCGCCAGCTCCGCGGCAAATCGTTCGGCATCCCGTTCCAGGGTTTCCAGCCGCTTGCGCTTGCGTGCCAGGTCCGCGTCCATGGCGTCAAACCGGGCCTGGTAATCCTCCAGATCCGTGCCAAACCGGTCGTTGGCCTGGCGCAGATGCCGTATCTTCTCCTCGTCAAGGGCGATTTGGTGCTGGGCTTTTTCCTGCTCCGACTCGAGCCGGCGCAGCTGCTGTTCGGCGTCATCCCTGACCGCCCGCAGCGACGCCAGTTTCTCCGTGCGCTGTTCGTTCTTCTTCTGGATGGCCGCCAGTTCACGGTTTTCAGATTCCATCCGTTCCCGGATTTCCGCCTGATGGGTCTGAATTTCTTCCATCCGCTGTCTGGTTTTTTCCACGGTTTCGAGAAAAACAGCGACCTCGATGCCCTTGAGCTCCTCTGACAGGGCCAGAAAGGACTTTGCGGTTTCCGCCTGCTTCTCGAGGGGCCCGAGCTGGGACTCCAGCTCGGAAATGATGTCGCCGATGCGTTCCAGATTCTGGCGTGTCGCCTCGAGCTTGCGCTCGGCCTCCCGCTTGCGCGACTTGTATTTGGTGATGCCCGCGGCCTCCTCAAACACCGCGCGCCGCTCCTCGGAGCGGGTGCTGAGGATCTCGTCGATGCGGCCCTGACCGATGATGGAATAGCCTTCCCGGCCCACCCCCGTGTTCATGAACAGCTCATGGATGTCCTTGAGCCGGCAGGCGGTTTTGTTCAGCAGATATTCGCTCTCGCCGGAGCGGTAGATGCGGCGCGTCACGGTGACCTCGGAAAACCCGATGGGCAGGGCGCCGTCCGCGTTGTCGAACGTGATGGAGACCGCGGCAAAGCCCAGCGCCTTCCGGTGCTGGGTTCCCGCGAAAATGACATCTTCCATTTTTCCACCGCGCAGGGTTTTGGCGCTCTGTTCACCAAGCACCCAGCGCACCGCATCGGCAATGTTGCTCTTGCCGCTGCCGTTGGGCCCGACCACGGCGGTCAGTCCGGAATGGAAGCTCAATTCAATTTTTTCGGCAAAGGACTTGAAGCCCTGTATCTCCAAGGTTTTGAGGTACAATGTCCCACTCCCGGGGGCGCGGCGCCAACTGATCGTGGTGGGGGTTCGGGCATTCCCGAGGGCCGCGGCCGCCTCGCCTGATCATACCAAAAACAGGGCCACGCAACAAGCCTCCCACAACCCACGCCAAAGCGGTCTCATCGTTGTGCCAGCGGCGTATATGGCAGCCGCCCCTTGATGTTCTTGTAGGCCGGCCGGATGATCTTGCCGCCGTTGACCTGTTCCTCGATGATGTGGGCACACCAGCCGGCGATGCGCGCGATGGCGAAGATGGGGGTGTACATGTCCTGCGGCAGGCCCATCATGTCATAGACGAAGCCGGAGTAGAAATCCACATTCGCGCACATCGGCTTGTCCGTGTTGCGCACCTTCCGGAACACCTGCGGGGCCAGCCGCTCCACCCGCTTGTGCAGGTTCAGCTCCGCCTCCCGGCCAACAGCCGTCGCCAGCTGCTCCGCCTGATCGCGCAGCAGGATGCAGCGGGGATCCGACAGGGTGTACACGGCGTGTCCCATGCCATAGATGAGGCCGGTGCCGTCAAACGCCTGCTTCCTAAGAATCTTCTCGAGATGGGCGGACAATTCGTCCTCGTCTTCCCAGTTCGCGACCGACTGCTTGAGGTCCGCCATCATGTCGATGACCTTGTTGTTGGCACCGCCATGCTTGGGCCCCTTGAGCGAGCCGATGGCCGCCGCCACACAGGAGAAGATGTCCGTGCCGCTCGAGGACACCACATGCGCGGTGAAGGTGGAGTTGTTGCCGCCGCCATGCTCGGCGTGCAGCACCAGCGCCAGATCAAGGATTTTGGCCTCAAGGGCCGTGTACTGGCCGTCCGCGCGCAGCAACCGCAGAATGTTCTCCGCCGTGGACAGCTCGGGCAGCGGGTTGTGGATGACCAGGCTCTGCCCGCCGTGGTAGTGGGCCTTGGCCTGATAGCCGTAGCAGGCCATCAGCGGGAAGGTGGCGATGAGATCCAGGCTCAGGCGCAGCAGGTTGTGCACACTCACCCCATCCGGATTCGGATCATAGGAATACTTGGTCAGCACCAGCCGTGCGAGCTTGTTCATGACATCCATGCTGGGCGCCTTGAGGATGTTGTCGCGCACATAGTCCTCCGGCAGCTTGCGGTAGTGGCCCAGAATCCGCTCAAAGCGGCGCAGCTCGTTGGTGGTGGGCAGCTGGCCATACAGCAGCAGGTACACGCATTCCTCGTATCCGAAGCGGTCCTCGGACACAAACCCCTTCACCAAATCACGGATTTCGATGCCCCGGTAAATGAGCTTGCCGTCCACCGGCACCTTCTCATTGTCATCGAACACATAGGCATGAACCTCGCCGATTTCCGTCAGACCCACCAGCACACCCGAGCCGTCCTCATTGCGCAGGCCCCGCTTGACATTGTACCGGCTGTACAGGCCCGGACGGAACCGGGTGTCAATCTCCACCTGCTCGCCCGCGAGTGCAAAGTAACTGTCGAGTTCTTCCTGGGTGACATCCTGTACCTTGGAAACATCCTGTACCATGGGGACCTCCTTCAAGGCTTTGCGCCGTATGAACCGTTGGATTTGTGCCGTGTCTGCTGGATGTTGCGGGTGGCGTTGCGGACATGGCGCACCATGAGCGCCTCGGCCTGCCGGGCGTCTCCGGCGCGCAACGCGTCAAGCAGGGCCTGGTGCTCGGCCAGTGTCTTCTCCGCGCGGTGCGCACCACGGAGTGAAAGATGACGCGCCTGCCGGATGGCATGATGGAAGGAACGGAGTGTGCGGTTGAGCAGCCGGCTTCCGCTGGCCTCGAAAATGATCTCATGGAACCGGGAATCGATTTGCGTGAGTTGCTCCACCGCGCCCCGGGAGGTCTGGCTGATCTCCTCGCGTATCAGCGCCTCCAGCGCCGCGAGTTGCTCGGGCTTGATGGCGGTGGCCGCGCGCCGGGCGGCAATGCCCTCGATATTGGTTCTGATTTCTCCGATGTCCCGGACATCATCCTCGGAGAGCCCTTTCACCACGGCACCCTTGTTGGGGACGAAATCCACAAGACCTTCCTGATCGAGCTGCCGGATGGCTTCCCGGACCGGCGTCCGGCTGACCCCGAGTGTTTCGGCGATGGCACATTCCGTGAGGTTTTCACCAGGCGCGTACCGGCCGGACAGAATGGCGTCCTCCAGTTGCCGGTATACCTGCTCGCGCAGGGAAGCCGTTCCGGAAAGAGACGCGGCCTTGCGGCCTGCAGACGACGGTGACCGGGAACTCCCTGACATGTTTGGCCTCCTGTGCTTGTTTGCCATATTGTATACAATCCGGCGTTTCCCGTCAAGCCTGTTTTGCAATTTTTTGTTTCCTAAATTGCAAATGTATTTTATGCATATTCATTCACCCCCACAAACCATCGCACACAAAGCATAAAACAACCCGCCCATGCGATCGCACGGGCGGGTTGTTCAATTTCTTGCAATTTTTTTGTATCTGTTCATGCCAAAGGCGGCAACTTCAGGCTCAATACTCCTTGCTGGCACGGTACAAGTTGGCTTTCTTCTCCATGGCCACCTTCCGGCCGGCACCGACCATGACCGAATCATAGGTGGTGTCCACCACAATCCAGCGCTTTTCGTCCGCAAGCCAGACCTCATTCCACGCATGGTACTCCTTGACATTGTCGGTGTATCCCTTGATGAGCTTCACCGGAACGCCCTGGCTGCGCAGCATGGCGCCGAATACAGCCGAATAGTCGTAGCAGATGCCCTTTCCCGCTTCCAGAATGAGATCGGGATCAGGCACATATGAACTGGTCAGGCCGGAAATCTTGTCGTAATCGTACTTGAAGTTCTTCACGACAAACTGGTAAATCGCGTCGATCTTCTGACGGTCCGTCTTGAGTCCCTCGGTCAGCTCCTCGGCCTTCTTGACGACCGCCATGTCCTCGGACCAGCGTACGGTCTGGATGGAATTGCGGAAAACATCCAGGAAATTCTCGACCACCGTGTTGACGGTTTTGCGCTCCACCACACGATAGCGGTTGTCCACCACGTTCTGGAACACGGTCACGGAATAATCGCCGTTGCCAAGCTGCATGGGAAAATACTCAAACGCGTCACGGCCGAAAAGATCGTAGTCATAATTGACCGCATCCTTCTGCACGCGCGTCTTGGTTCGGGTGTCTCCCCCCGCAAGGTAACGGACGCCGATGGCGCCAACGGTTGTGTTTTCGGTATCGTAGTTGGTGGTGTTCTTGACGACAGATGTGGCGGTTTTGACAACAGACGCGGTGGTTGTGGCCTGGGCCGGAACCGCCGCACCCGACAACAGCCCTGCAACGAGGACCGCGGACAGGATGCCCGACAACATTTTTTTCATCAATAGACTCCCCTTTCGGCAGCCAGGCTGCCATCCGC
>JAEWSN010000269.1 GCA_023459915.1 Bacillota bacterium | reverse complement strand
CGATTATCTCAAGTCCAAGGGCATTGAGGTCGACACACCCTTCGGCATTGCCCATGAGGAGCTGCTGAAAATCATCGGCCAGTATGACGGCATCATTGTCCGCTCGGCCACAAAGGTGCGCCAGGACATCATCGATGCCGGTGTGAACCTCAAGGTGGTGGGGCGTGCCGGCAACGGCGTGGACAATATCGATGTGCCGGCCTGTACCCGTCGTGGCATCACAGTGGTCAACACGCCCGAGGGCAATATCATGGCCGCCGCGGAAATGAGCGTCGCGCTGATTTTTGCCGTGTTCCGCAATGTCGCGCCGGCGCACCACGCCGCCAAATGCAACGACTTCCGCCGCAACCGCTTTGTGGGTGAGGAACTCGAAGGCAAAACCGCCGGTGTCATCGGGCTTGGCAAAATCGGCGCCATCGTGGCCCGCAAGCTCAAGGGCGTGGGCATGGACGTGATTGGCTACGATCCGTACATCACCGAGGAACGTGCCGCCGCGCTGGGCGTGGAACGGATTGCCACCATCGACGAGCTGCTCACGCGGGCGGATCTCATCACGCTGCATATTCCGAAAAGCCCGGAAAACAAGAATCTCATCGGCGCGCGGGAACTCGCGCTGTGCAAGAAGGGCGTGCGCATCGTCAATGTGGCCCGCGGCGGCATGATCGATGAAAAGGCGCTGTACGACGCCATCGTGTCCGGCCAGGTGGCAGCCGCGGCGGTCGACGTGCTGGAGGTGGAGCCCAAGTTCAACAAGGAGCCGGAGGAACAGGACTACACCAATCCGCTGCTCGAACTCGAACAGGTCACCTTCACGCCGCATCTGGGTGCTTCCACCAAGGAAGCCAATCTCAATTGCTCCCTTGACGTGTCGAAGCTTTGCGAAGCGGTGCTCAAGGGCGAACTGGTGCCCGCGGTCAACATGCCGTCCATGGGCGGGGATGTCAAGGGGCTGGCGCCATACATCGAATTGGGCGAGAAGCTGGGTTCCATCTATTATCAGGCGGAGCAGGAAACCGTTCAGCGCATTGAGGTGATGTACTCCGGCGATTTGGCGGAGAAGGCCACAAAGCCCCTGACGCTGTCCGTTGTCAAAGGCTTCCTCTGCGCCACGGGCAATTCGGACGTCAATTACGTCAATGCCGAGCTCAAGCTGGCCGAGTTCGGGGTTGAACTGGTGGAAAGCCGGGCAAAACAGCTCGACAAGTTCACCAATCTCATCACGGTGCGGTTTGTCCGCAAGGACAGAACGCTCGAGGTGTCCGGCACCGTGTTCGGACAGGATGTGCTCCGGATTGTCGATTTCTTCGGCTATCAGATGGATTTCGAGCCCACACCGTATGTCCTCGCGCTGCAGAACCACGATGTGCCGGGCATCATCGGCAAGGTGGGCACCGTGCTGGGCGAAAAGGGCATCAACATCGCCGCGATGCAGTGGAGCCGCAAGGTGACCGGCGACAAGGCGGTGTCCTTCATCAGCGTGGATTCCGAGGTCGATGACGCGACCCTGGCACAGATCAAGGCAATCAACGGCATTCTCAAGGCGTCGCGGCTGCGCTTCTAAGGCGCCGGAAAGAAGTTGCCCGGTCTTTTTCCGAAAAGAATGGCAGGTTTGGCCATTGTTTTCGGAAATTCATGGAGCAGGTTATTTCTTACCAAGTCCGAATCCGGGGACATCATGTGGCGGCACGCCGCACCCGGAAACGGAGCCGAAGGGAACAGAACAACAGGAAGCTGCTCGGCAGAAAACTTGGAACAGCGCAACAGGAAGCAGCACGGCAGAAAACTTGGAACAGAACGCATGGAACAGATAAACGCGAAACAGTGAGAAACGGAACGGAACGGGCCGGCTGGACGTCATCAGCCGGTCCGTTTTCGTGATATGATAATGCCAGGGCAAGGTGCCAAGAGGTGTCTTTCAAAGGATAGACCCGGATGCGTCCACGGGGGAGCACCAACAAAGTCCTCTATCGGCTCCCGCGCATGCCTTGCATCTTTTTGGAACTGCAATACGTCGCCAATAGAGGATAGATGATATGGCCAGAATGAACCAATTGTTTGCCGCGATCGACATCGGATCGCACCGGCTGCAGATGAAAATTGTCGAGATCAGCCGTGAGGGCGGCGTTCGGGTGCTGGAGAATGTGGATCTGCTGGTTCCACTGGGGCGGGACACCTTCCGGGACGGCAAGCTCAGCTTTGCCTCCGTCCGGGCCACCTGTGAGGCCATTGCGGGGTTTGCGCGGCTGATGAAGGACTATGGCGTGCCGGACAGCCGGGTGGTCGCGACCAGCGCGTTGCGCGAGGCGTCCAACCGCGACTACATGATAGACCAAATCCGCAGACTCACCGGGTTTGATGTTGAAATCATCAACAACGCCCAGGAGAAATTCCTCACGCTGCAGGCCATCAAGCGGCGGGCGCGTGGCTGGTCGCTCCTTGGGCCCGAAGAAGCCCTGCTGGTGCTGGACATCGGCGCGGGCAGCGTGCAGCTGTCGCTGTTCGAGGCCATGAAGCTTGTGTCCAGCCAAAGCATGAAGCTCGGGGCGCTGCGCATCCAGGAGGCCATGTCCCGCATGGAGCAGCACACCCTGCGGTTTGCGGCCGTGCTCGAGGAGTATATCGAGGCGCATGTGGAAAGCGTGGAGCCTTTTCGGGGCAGCGGGGAGAAAACACGGTACGCCGTGGTGACCGGCGAGTCGGACGCCATCGCCAGGCTTGCCGCGCGGGAGGC
>JAEWSN010000268.1 GCA_023459915.1 Bacillota bacterium | reverse complement strand
ATTCTCCCGAACTGGCGCGGCAATATGCGGTGCGTTCCGCACCAACCCTGCTGGTGCTCGGTGAGCAGACCGAACGTTTCAACAACGCCTCCGAGATTCAGGGTTTTGTCAGCCGCCGCTGAGGGACGGGGAAGACAACGAAACGGACTGCGTCAACGCGGCAAGCGGATGCTGTGGGCTCCAGGAAACCGCAAGAGATTGTGGCTGAACCGTATGGAAGCGCAAACCGGAAAGAAAGGGCAACGCTGTGAGGCGTTGCCCTTTTCGATGGATGGCTTGTCAAATGCCTGTTCCAACTTGTTTATTCCAACTTATCTGTTTCAATTTGTCTGTTTCAATTTGTCTGTTTCAATTTGTCTGTTTCGATTTGCCTGCATCATTTTGTAGATGATACACCGGCATATCTCAACCGTCGGGGTTGCTACTTGAAGAACTTGCCCAGCATGCCCTTCACATCGTCCATGATGTCGCCGTCGCCGTCGGCATCAAGCATGCCGGTGACTTGGCTCATGATGCCCGCGCTGCCGGCCTGGCCCAGCAATCCGCCCAGCATGCCGGACAGTCCGTTGGCGTCAACACCTTGTTCCTGCTTTTGCTTGCCCAGCGCACCCATGAGCATGGGCGCAAATTTGGCCAGCAGTCCGGAAACCTGTTTGGTATCCAGCCCGGTTTGTCCCGCAAGCTTGCCCAGCACATTGTTCTGCTTGCCGGAAAGGATGTGGCCCAGCATCTTGGTGCCGTCGTTGGTGTCGACTTTGCCGAGAAATCCCTGTACATCGTCCACGTCGTCGTCCTTGTGCTGTTCGAGCGCGTTGGCCAGGGACGCGGCGCCGTCCGGGGTGGCGGCGTTCTTGCCGAGTGCCTGCAGCAGGGTGGGCATGCCGAGCTTCATCACCTGTTCCACCTGATCGGGCTTGGCGCCGATCTGCTGTCCAAGCGTATTGAGCAAATCCGGGTTGTTGAGTTGTCCCGAGACCAGTTTCATCAAATCCATGAGAACCTCCTCTGCGGAATGTCGGGCGCTTGCAGCGGGTGGCAAGCGATGGCATCCAAATCTGGTTTTATCTGTATCATATCATTTTGGGCTGAATATGGACACCGTCCCTCCGGTTTTGTATGATGGAGGCAGGACGATGGGGTCTGACCCCATGGCGGGGTCAGACCCCGCACTGTTTGGAGGTGATGAAATGAACGCACTTCTCAAGGGAATGGCACATCTGGGGCACGCGAGCATCCGGATGAAGGGCGAAAAGACCATTTATGTGGATCCGTTCCGGATAGGGGACGAGCCGCAGGATGCGGATGTCATCTTCATCACGCACAGCCATCATGACCATTTTTCGCCGGAGGACATCCGCAAGGTCAAAAAGGCCGACACCCTGCTGGTGCTGCCGGCCAACTGTGTGCAATTGGCGGCGGAGCTGGGCTGGCACAATGCCGTGGCGGCCGAAGTGGGGCAAACGGGAGACGCGGCCGGCGTTCCGTTCGAGGCGGTGGCTGCCTATAATATTGACAAGCATTTTCATGAGCGGAACCGCGGGTGGCTGGGGTATCTCATCACCTTTGGGGATGTGCGGGTCTATGTGGCGGGCGATACGGACATCATTCCGGAAATGGAAGCGATCCAGTGCGATGTGGCTTTTCTGCCGGCAGGCGGCACCTACACCATGTCGGCAGTTGAAGCGGCACAAGCGGCGGCCATCATCAAGCCGAAGGTGGCCATCCCCACCCATTACGGCACCATCGTGGGCGACGAGTCCGATGCGGACGCTTTTCTTCGGGCACTGCCCGAGGGTGTGGAAGGAGTCATTCTATGACAGAACCAACCCGTGCGAACCAGGCAGGCGACGAGACGGCGCGCAATCCTTTGGACAATGCTGTGGCGCAGACAACAGGCCGAACCGCGCAACTGATTCAGGCCATGATGGTCTACGAGGCGGGCGATGCCAAACGCATCGCCCATTTCATGAAGGTGTATGCCTATGCGCGCAACATCGGCCTGTTGGAGCCGCTCGATGACAAGACGCAGCTGACACTGGAAGCAGCGGCGATTGTCCATGACATCGGCATCCGGGTCAGCGAGGCCAAATACGGCTCCGGCGCGGGCCATTATCAGGAACTGGAAGGCCCGCCCGTCGCCCGGGAAATGTTGTCCGAACTGGGGTTCGAGGCATTCGTGGTGGACCGCGTCTGCTGGTTGGTGGGACATCATCACACCTATGTGAACATCGATGCCATTGACTACCGCATATTGGTGGAGGCAGATTTTCTGGTGAATTTTGAGGAAGGCAATGTCTCCCGGCAGGGACAGGACAAGGTGCGCAATGACATCTTCCGTACCGGCGCCGGACTTCGGTTTTTTGATTGCCTGTTTCCACAGGACGCGTAAGTGAATGGGACTTACCTGCAGGAAAGCTCCCTGACCTGCGCCACGGGAAACCAGGCCAACTCGGGCCAGGTTTCCTCCCCGAACCAGGTGATGGTGGTGGGGGTGTCGGTTTTGTGATGGGTCCACAGCCCGCTGGCCGGATCCAGCAGGTAGTCCGGCAGATGTTCGATGCCGTGATCCGCCAGATACAACACCGCGTCCACAATCGTCTGAAAGGTTGCCTCGTCCATTGTATAATGGAACCCAATCCGGACCCAACCCGGTTTCATGGCCTCACATCCGGAATGGATGGCCTCGCGGAACCGGGTTGATTTTTCGTCTCCGATGCCCAGCAGCCGGTGCCCGAATGGACCGGCGCAAGAGCACCCCGCGCGGGCCTGGATGCCGAACAGATCGTTGAGCAGCCGGGTGACGAACCGGGGATGCAGCATGCCCTTGTCGTGGCGCAGGTTGAAGGAGATGATGGCCAGGAACCGCTCCGGGTCATCCAGTTCCTCCTGTGCGCCCAATCCAATCCCGGCAAACGCGGGATGCCGGGTCCATGCGGCCAGCGCGCGCTGCCGGAACCGGTGTTCCACCTGCCCGATGCGTGCCTCGCCGACCGCGTCCTTGACCCGCATGGCCATTGCGATGCGCATGGCTTGCAGAATGGGCGGGGTGCCGCCATCTTCCCGGGTTTCCACATCGGGCTTGTAGTCCTGGGCCGAGGCGTTGACATAGTCGACCGTGCCGCCGCCGGGAAGGGACGGCGCCAGGTGATCGTCGTAAGTGCGGCGGTGGAACACCAGCAGCCCGGAGGCGCCGGGACCGCCGAGGAATTTGTGCGGGGAGAGGGTGATGCCGTCCAGATAGTCTTCGTCGCCCTCCCACAGGCGGATGGGCACATAAGGGGCCGACGCGGCGTAATCGAAAAACGCCAGCCCGTTGTGCCGGTGCATCAGGCGGGCCATCTCGCGGACAGGGCTGATGCGGCCGGTGACATTCGAGGCGGCCGAAAACGCGCCGATTTTCAGACGGTCCGCGTACATGGCCAGGGACAGCTTGGCCGCGAGATCCACCAAATCCGGTTGGCCGGCATCGGTCAGGCCAATTTCCACCACGTCCACCTCGGCTTCCCGCCAGGGCAGCACATTGGAATGGTGTTCGTAGGGAGTCAGGAACACGACCGGCCGCCTTGCCTTGCGCAATGCGCGCAGCCGGTCGACCGCCCCGGCCATCTGCGGAGATTCCTCGGCAAGCAAATCCTCGGTCTGCATTCGGCGAAGACGGGCTGCAGGCGCCTCGTGGACGCCGAGCAGCTGTGTGAGCCGGTGGATGGCGCCGGTGGCCCCGGTGCCGGCCAGCACCACGACATAGTCCTTCGTGCCGCCGAGCAGCCGGCGGATGTCATGCCGTGCCTCGTGGTACAGGGAGGTGGTGAGGCTGCCGGACGCGTTGTCTTCGGTGTGCGTGTTGGCATAGGTTTTTTCCGCGGCCATCAGGGCTTGCTCCACGAAACGGAGCGAACGGCCGGAAGCGGTGTAGTCGGCATATATCATGCGGCGTGTGCCGTAGGGTGTCGGGATGTCGAGATTGCCGCCGATGATTTCCCGACGCGGTGTGTCGAGCGGGAGCGGCGAGGGCAGCGGGAAGGCGAGTTCGTCCATGGGTTCCTCCACCTGTTGTTTCAATGGGAATGGTATTGGTATCAGCATAAACCGGATGCGCGAATCTGGCAAAGGAATTGTGAAGCATGCAGTCTGCGCGAATCTGGCAAAGGATTTGTGAGTATGAATCCTGGGTGGTTGGTATCTGTGGATACCTGCACCCGATGGGGATGTGTGCGATAATGGTTCTCAAGAAGAGGTTTTGTTGAAAGGGGCTGGGGTGGCCCAGACTGAAAAAATTGTTTGAAATTATGACGGAATGTGTATACAATATACATGGAAAAAAATAATTAATTCGCCGTAACACTATTAATAAAAGAGTTAAATGGTAGAACGAGCTGAAATGTATACACAGAATAAAAACATGTGGC
>JAEWSN010000267.1 GCA_023459915.1 Bacillota bacterium | reverse complement strand
ATGTCGCAGAAGGCCACCAGGTCCACGCCCTTTTGCTGGGCCATGCCCGGGAAATGCTTCTGGTTGGCGATGCCGCCGCAGCCAATGAATCCAATCTTCAGGTTCGCCATGTTCTCTCCTCCTGTTTGGACATGTTCTGTCTGGATGGGGTCGGGGTCTGACCCCACGCATAGTTTCATTAAATGAAATGATTTCACATATGTCAATCATTGCTTTGGTAGAAAATCTGACTTGTCCGGTATGGGATCACCCGCAAAACCGTCATGAAAGCGGTGCTTTTCTCTGAAAACCGCTTGTGGGAACGTGTTCACGTTGCCGGAAAACTTGCGCATGCTATTACGTTTTAGTATGATGATTCCATCATGTGAAACACCCGCCACGGGGAACCCGCCGCGCGTCCAGGAGACCCGCAGCCGGCACGCCCCGGATGTCAAGGAGGCCTGACAAGATGGGCATGCCGCTGAAATATGAACCGATGGCCCCGGACACCCCCCTGGTGTCAGCCGAAGCGCTCCCCCGTGATGCCGGCCCGGATCGGTTGCGTGTCATGATTGTGGATGACGAGAAGCTCATTCGCGGCCTCATCCGCATGCGTGTGGATTGGCATGCCATCGGCATGGAAATCGCCGCGGAAGCCGCCAGCGCGGGCGAGGCGCTGGCCATGCTCGACACGGTTCAACCGGACATCATCTTCACCGACATCTGCATGCCCGCCATCGACGGCATCGCCTTCAGCCGCATGGTGATGGAACGGAACCCGGCCATCCGCATCGTGGTGGTGACCGGACATGACGAGTTTGAGTACGCCAAACGCTGCATCAAAATCGGTGTTTCCGACTTTCTGCTCAAGCCCCTGCGTGCGGACGAGCTGAAACGAACCGCCGAAGCGCTTCGGGACAAGATTCTGGTGGAGCGCAGGCAGGACGCGCTGCTCTCCACCCTCCAGCACCAGCAGCAGGCGGTTCGTCCCCGCATCCAGGAGGATGCTTTGCGCTGTCTGCTCACCGGATGTGGCGACGCGACGGCCGCATACCACACCCTGCGCGATACAAATGCCTTTCCTCCGGCGGAGCCCGGCAGGTACCAAGTTGCACTGGTTGCCTGGACCCCGGTCCGTCCAGAAGAGGAAACCGAGGCCGCCGCCACGCAGCGAAACGGAAAGGCACACGGCATTCTGCAGCGGCTGTTTCAGAACAAGACCGGCGTCTTTGTCATCGGTGAGGGCCTTGGCCGGGTTGCCATCGTCAGCGGCCAGGCGGACGAGGACCTCGACACCTATGGACCGGTGATGCTCACACAGCTGCTCAACGGGTGTCATGCCCATGTCAGCATCGGCATCAGTGCTGTCGCCACATCGCTGGAATCGCTTTCGGAGGCGTATCGGGAGGCCGGACGCGCGCTGGCGGCCCAGACGGTGCTGGGGCGAAACCGCGTCATTCGGTCGGAAGACCTCACCCGGGTACCCGAGGGTACACCCGTGGCACAGGCCGATCGGATGTCGCTGCTGTCCAAATATCTGCGGGCGGGGCTCAGCGCCAAAGCCACCGCGCTGATGGAAGAAGGGTTCGCCACCCTGATGCCGGCAGACGGCCAATGCCTGGCCGTGATGCGGCGGGAAGCGCTCAATGTTGTCCTCGCCTGTGAGCAGGCCCACCAAATGGACAGCATGGAACCCGGGGAAATCCAGGCGGAGACCTCCCGCGCCATTGAACATACGCTGGTCATCGACAACCTGCCGGAGATGAGGCAATATCTGTCCCAGCTCATCGAAAAGGTGTCCACGCGCAAGGCACAGGACAAGAAAACCTCTTCAGGCCAGCTGGTGGGAGAGGTGCTCGCATACGTCACGGCGCATCTTTCGGATGCAACGCTCTCGCTGGCCGGCACGGCCGCCACCTTTTTTGTCAGCCCCAGCCACCTGTCACGCCTGTTCCGAAAGGAAACCGGCCGAAGCTTCGTGGAACATGTCACGCGGGAACGCATGGAAAAGGCCTTCACACTTGTGACGGAGAGCACCATGAAATCCTGCGAAATCGGGCGGATGGTCGGCATTGACGATCCCCACTACTTCAGCATCCTGTTCAAAAAACATACCGGCATGACCGTGCACGCCTGCCGCAAGGGCGAGTCATGACAGGCTTCCGGAACATGCTTCCGGAACAGCACATGCCACACCGGAAACGAGTCAGGAAATGATTCCGGGCCAAGTCCTCCGCGCATCATGGGAAACCATGATGCGCTTTTTGTGAAAACGCATGCACGTATCGTGAATTGAGCCAACCCCGCCCCAATGATAAACTCACCACAGAGGACGGGAATCCAGCGCAATTATCATCCATCGCAATCATCATCCAGCGCAACCGGTATTTTCCTGCACCAGAAATGGGCGTGGCGATGCCTGGTATTTCTTGCACTTTTTTGAGCCATACACATCAAGAACGCGACACGAAAGGATGAAACCGGATGACATCCATCAATGTGACAACACCCCAGCATCCAAAACGGAAAAAGAAATCCTTCCGCAAAAACCTGGCCCAAAACGGCCCACTGCTGTTGATGCTTGCCCCAGCCTTCATTTTTGTGTTCATCAACAACTACATACCCATGTTCGGGGCCATCATCGCGTTCAAGAATTTCAACTACATCGACGGCTTTCTGAAAAGCCCCTGGGCCGGTCTGAAGAATTTCGAGTTCCTGTTCAAGTCCGAGGCCGCCTGGCGCATCACGCGAAACACCATCGGCTACAACCTGACGTTCATCTTCCTGGGTCTGGTTCTGTCCGTCACAGCGGCCCTGCTGCTCAACGAGCTGCGCAACCGCAAGGCCGCCAAGGTATACCAGTCGGTCATCTTTCTCCCCTACTTCATGTCCTGGGTGGTCGTCGCCTATCTGGTCTATGCCGTGCTGGCCCCGAGAGGATTGTACAACAGCACCATCGCCCAGCTGCTTGGGAAGGAAACCGTCGACTGGTACACCTCTCCCCAGTACTGGCCAATCATCCTGCCGCTGGTCAATGTCTGGAAAAACATTGGATACAGCATCGTCATCTACCTGGCCGGCATCACCGGCATCGATCAGGAATTCTACGAGGCGGCGGTGCTTGACGGCGCAAACAAATTCCAGCAAATATTCAAAATCACCATCCCTTTTCTGGTTCCCCTCATGATCGTCACCACCCTGATGGCGCTCGGCGGCATCTTCCGTTCCGATTTCGGCCTTTTCTACCAGGTTCCGATGCAACAGGGACTGCTCAAGCCCACCACAGACGTGTTGGATACCTACATCTACAACGCACTCATCCGAACCGGCGATTTGGGCATGTCTTCCGCAGCCGGGTTCTACCAGTCGATTGTCGGCTTCGTCCTGGTACTGGCTGCCAACTGGACAGTCGGGAAAATCAGCCCGGACAACAAGGTTTTCTAATCATTCATAGGGAGGAAGCAACATGTCCATCACGGCAACAGGAACGCCCATCGTCGGAACCAAGCCGAAGAAGCCTCATTCGGGCGGCTATACCAGCAACAGCATCACAAAAAAGACAAACACACTCCTCAACATTGTCTTTACCGTGTATTGCATCTTGTGCGTGGCACCGCTCATCCTTATTTTCACGGTCTCCATCACAGACTCCGCGTCGCTTGTGGAACAGGGATATACCTTCTTCCCGAAGGTGCTCTCGCTCACGTCGTACAGATATCTGTTTCTTGATCCCTCGAAAATCATCCGTGCGTATGGCATGTCCATTGCCGTCTGCACCATCGGCACGCTCACCAGCGTCATCATGGTGATGCTGTACGCCTATCCGCTCTCCCGGAAAAGCTTCAAGCACCGAAACTTCTTCGCCTTCTACATCTTTTTCACCATGCTGTTCAACGGCGGTCTGGTTCCTTGGTACATCATGTACACGAAATACCTTGGCCTGAAGGACAATCCCGTGATGCTGGTCATTCCCGGATTGGTTTCCGCCTTCAATGTGCTGATTGTCAAAACCTTCTTTTCTCTGAACCTGCCGGATTCCGTCCTGGAATCGGCAAAAATCGACGGTGCCGGCGAGGGCCGCATCTTTGTCAGCATCGTCATCCCGCTTTCCACCCCCGTCATCGCCACCATCGGGCTTTTCTCTGTGCTGATGTACTGGAACGACTGGTATGCGTGCCTGCTGTACATCGACAGCCCAAAGTACTACAACATCCAGTTCGCCATGTACCAGGCGCTGCGCACCGTGGAGTACCTCACGTCCTCACAGGCGCAGAGTGCGGCGGCCACTCGGGGAGAATTGGCGAAGGTGCCTTCGGAAACACTCCGAATGGCCATGGCCATTCTCGGCATCGGCCCCATCGTATTTGCGTATCCATTCTTCCAGAAATACTTCATCAAGGGCCTGACCATCGGTGCCGTCAAGGGGTGAGCCGATAACGCACCCAGTCCTTCCCCATCGTTGATGACGGTAAACCGGAAAAGTCGACATCCGGATGACCGTTTCCATCAAACATCCTATTTACCCAAATCAAAAAGGAGGAACAAAAAATGGGAAAAACCACGAAACGCTTGAGCCAGCTGTTCGCCGTGCTCATGGCCCTGGCAATCCTGCTGTCGGGTTGCGGTACAGCCGCGCCGGCCACCAGTGCGGCTCCGAGCTCTTCCGCCCCTGCGAAGTCATCGGAAGCTGCGGCATCCAGTGAAGCGGCTGCCGCACCGGAAACCAGCCTGGAACCGGTCGAACTCAATGCATGGTTCCTGGCTCCCCAAGTCAAGGATCTTGAAATGGTGCAGGCGGAAGTCAGCAAGCTCCTGACAGAAAAAATCAACGCCACCATCAAGTTGAACTATTTCTGGTGGGACAGCTACGCGGACAAACAGAAATTGGCGCTTGCCTCCGGCGAAGCGATCGACACCATGTTCAGCCCGCAGTGGTGGAACTATGAGACCTACGTCTCCCAAAAGGCATACCTGGAGCTGGACGACCTGCTCGCGCAGTATGGTAAGAACATCGTCGCGAACATCCATCCCGCTTATCTGGAAGCCCCCCGCATCGACGGCGTGCTGTACGGCATCCCGACCAACAAGGACATGCTCGGCGTGAGCGGTGTGCTGGTCAACAAGGCCATGGCTGAAAAATACAACATGGACTTCTCCACCGTGAAGAAACCCGCCGACCTCGAACCCTTCCTCAAGACCATCAAGGAAAACGAACCGGACGTCATTCCCTTCATTTCCACCAAGGGTGACCAGACCTCCTACTTCATGATGGACTACTCGGCCAGCATCAACGGCGACGTAGGCTTCATCAAGAC
>JAEWSN010000266.1 GCA_023459915.1 Bacillota bacterium | reverse complement strand
GCGCCGGGCGCCCTCAGCATCACAGGGAACCTGCACAACCAGGGCACGCTGCGCGTGGATGAGGGCACCACCCTGACGGTGGCGGGCAATCTTGTCAACAGCGGCACCCTTCATGTCACAGACGCGGGCGCGCTGACCGTCAAGGGCACCCTGACCAATACAGGGGAGCTTTTCCTTCCGGAAGCCGACCGCCGCACAACGGAGCTGAATCCGCGCATGCAGGAGACCGCGGGCATGCTGCACACGCTGGGGCTGTTTCAGGGAACGGGCACAAATCCGGATGGCCGGCCGGATTTCGCGCTTGCGGTGAAGCCCACGCGGATCGTCTCAATGGTCATGCTGGTACGTCTGCTGGGAAAAGAGCAGGCAGCCGCGACAGGCAACTGGTCCCATCCTTTCAACGATGTGCCCGCCTGGGCCGACAACTACGTTGGCTACGCCTACGAGAACGGATTGACCCAGGGCGTCGCGCCCACCCGGTTTGGATCGGATGACCTGGCCACACCCTACCAATACCTCACCTTCCTGCTGCGGGCGCTGGGATACAGCGACGCGCCGGGCGGCGATTTCAGCTGGCAGGATCCCACCGTGCTGACGGGTGCCATTGGCCTGACACAGGACGCCTATACGGACAATGCCATGGTGTTCCTGCGCGGGGATGTCGCCATGCTGTCCGCACAGGCGCTGCACATCCGGCTGAAGGATTCGGAGGAAACCCTGCTGCAGCAGTTGTATCGCATGGGCGCCGTGTCGCTGGATCAGGTTCGCGCGGCTTCCCTTGAACCTGCGCTCGGGTTACCGTGACCTGTCCAGCCAGACATACCCGGTTGTCATGACGAAAAAGCCGCCCTCCCGCGAAGGCGGCCATTCCCACAAATTGATGATGCGGCAAGCACACGTCAGGAAATGAGCCCGGCATCCTTGAGCATCTGCGTGGCGACTTCCCGCACATCGGCGCCTTCGTCCGCCTGCAGGTTGTACATCTGCATTTCCTCGTCCGACCAGTGTCCGCCAAGCTCGTTGAGCGCGGCCACCACCTCGGGGTTCTTCTCCGCGTAGTCCATCTTGAGGACCGGCGTCACATAATACGGCGGGAAGAAGTTCTTGTTGTCCTCAAGATTCACCAGCCCGAACTTGGCAATCCGGCCGTCTGTGCTGTACGAAACATTGACATCGATGTCGCCGTTGTTCAGCGCCGCGTAGGTCAGCCCCTGATCCATGGAGACAACATCCTTGAACTCCAGGCCGGGATAGAATTCCTTCAAGCCCGGCAGCCCATCGGCCCGGTTCTGGAACTCGTCGTCACAACCCATGGTGAGGGTCGGCGCGATGGCCACCAAATCCTCAACCGTTTCCACGTTGTTGTCCTGGGCGGTCTGCGCGCGAACAGACAGCACATAGGTGTTGTTCCATCCCAACGGCTTGAGCCAGGTGATGCCGTCCTCGGTCTCCGAGCGGTTCTTCACGAAGTCATAGGTCTCCTGGACACCGATGATTTCCGTCTGGTCGTAGATGGCGCCATAGGCCGAACCGGTGAACTCGGCATACACATCGACATCCCCGCTCTTGAGGGCGGACCAGCACAGCATGGTGCCGGAAAGCTCGGTCACTTCGGTCTTGAATCCCTTGCTCTCAAGATAAACGGACATCAGTTGTCCGGTAATCCGCTGTTCGGTGTAGTCCTTGTGTGTGATGGTAACGACATTGTCCTTTTGGGCACAGCCGGCTAAGGCCACCGACACCCCGAGAATCAACAACATCAACAATCCTGCCACATTTCTTTTCATTTTCACCTTTCCTTTCGTATCACGACAGCCGGATTATATCTTTCATGCCTGGAACGCCGGCCGTTGTTCCAGGCAGAAGGCCAGAGGGCAAAGGATGCCCCCGGTTAAGGGGGCAAAGGATGCCCCCGGGCCGATGTCGCACAGGTTGTGCGTATGTCCACGAAACAGCCGGAACGCAATGACGCGGTCTACACGGCCTCCCGCTTGACAATCCCTTTCGAGGTCAGTTTGTTTTCCACAAGACCCAGCAGAAAATCCACCAGCAGGGCCAGCAGGGCCGAGGAGATGGCGCCGGTGAGGATCATGTCATAGTCGAGCATGCTGATGCCCTGATAGATGAACTGACCCAGCCCCCCCGCACCAATCAGCGCCGCGATGGTCGCGATGCCGATGCCGGTGACGGTCGCAATGCGAACACCGCCCATGATGACCGAAATGGCCATCGGAATCTCCACCTTGAAGGTGATTTGGGTCTGGGACATGCCCATCCCCCTGGCCGCCTCAATGATGGCGGGATCCACATTGTTGATGCCAATCAGCGTGTTCTTGATGATGGGCAGCAGCGCGTATAGGAACAGCGCAAAGATCGCCGGGCGGGCACCGATGCCGAACAGCGGCATGGCAAACGCGAACAGCGCCAGGGACGGAATGGTCTGTATGACATTGGCGATGTTCACCACAATCCTGGAGGCCTTCTTGTTGTTTGTAATGAGAAATCCAACCGGGATGCCCACCGCGCAGGCCAGCAGCACGGCCGTGCCGGCCAGGCTGATGTGCTGCACCAGCTTGGCAAAAATGAGCTGATAGTTTTCCTGTACGTATCCAATGAGATTCATCAATATTCCTCTCTTTCCGGGGCGATGTCCGCCAGCACGTTGACAATGCTCGTGTTGGTGATGATCCCGCAGATATTTCCGTCGTCATCCACGATGGGGCTGTAGGCAATGCCCTTCTCCTTGCGGATGTTGAGCACATCGGTGAGACTCATGTCGTGCGGTATCTTCATGATGTCTGTTTTCATGATGTCCCGCACCTTGGTGCCGAGGTCAATGATCCCCTTGAGACGGTTCGTGCCCACAACGCCAAGCAACTTCCCCGTGCCGCTGGTGATGTTCTCGACCACAATCAGCACATTGGTGTTGCGCTCCCGCATCAATTCAATGGCATTGAGCACCGTTCGATCCGGCGCGATGCGCACCACCTTCTTGTGCATCACGTCCTCGGCCTTCATCATCTCCGGGGTCTTCCACAGCCGATCCTTGCCGACAAAGTTCTCGACAAACGCATTCACGGGATGTTTGAGAATGTTCTCCGGCGAATCGTACTGCAGGATTTTCCCGTCGGACATCACCGCGATGCGGTCTCCCAGCTTGAGTGCCTCGTCGATGTCATGGGTGACGAACACAATGGTTTTGTGCAGCTCCTGCTGCAGCTTCAGCAGCTCGTTCTGCAGCTGTTCACGTGTGATGGGGTCGAGCGCGCTGAACGGCTCGTCCATCAGGATGACATCCGGGTCGTTCGCCAGGGCCCGCGCCACGCCCACACGCTGCTGCTGCCCGCCGCTGAGTTCCCGTGGATACCTGGTGGCATAGCTGTCATAAGGCAGCTCCACCAGATCCATCAGCTCGTGCACCTTGCGGTGGATGGCCTCGGGATCCTTCTTGCACAGCCTCGGCACGGTCGCAATGTTCTTCTCGATGGTGAGATGGGGCAACAGGCCCACATTCTGAATGACATAGCCGATGTTGCGCCGCAAGTCATTCTTGTTGAGCGATTTGGTGTTTTGGCCATTGACGTGGACATCCCCGCTGGTGGGTTCAATCAGCCGGTTGATCATTTTCATCGTGGTGGTTTTGCCGCAGCCGCTTTCGCCAACCAGCACAACGATTTCACCCTCATTGATTTCCAGGTTCAACTCGTCCACAACCGCGGCATTCTGGCCGTACGATTTCGACACATTCTCCAACCTTATCATCCTTGTGATCACTCCTTCTGTTTCGATTTCAAGTCAGGGCCTTCTGCCGAATGCCGGCAGACAGTCCCTTATATGGAGGCGTCCCCGGGCACTATGCCCTTTGAGTCGCCACTTGTTGGCCGGCGATGCGGCCAAAAACCAAACATTCCGTGATGGAACAGCTTCCCAGCCGACACGCGCCATGCACGCCGCCGGTCATCTCTCCGGCGGCATACAGGCCGGGAATTGCGTTGCCCTCAAGATCAATGACCTCGGCCTTTTCGTTGATGCCAATGCCGCCCATGGTGTAGTGCACCTTGGGCCAAAGCCGCATGCCGTAAAATGGCGGATGGTCAATGGGCACCGCGTCCGCCAGCATCGGCTTGCCGTACGCCACGTCCTTTCGATGCTCAAACCCGCGGTTGAACTGCCGGACCGTCTGCTCCAGCCGTTCGGGCGGCAACCGGTAATGTGCCGCGTAGGCCAGCAATGTGTCAAAGCGTCTCACAACACCTTTGGCAAGCGCAGGACCGATGTCCCACCCGGACGATTGCACCGCGCGTTCATCCGCCAGCCCGATGCACGGCCGGCCCACGGACAGGATGCTGTCCGCAAGCACTTTTCTGTCCGCCAGTTCATTGACGAACCGGGTGCCGTTGTCCGGATGCAGCAGGATGCCCTGTTGAAACAGGATGTAGTCCGCAAACATCGGGCCGGTCCCGTACCCCCGTTCATCCGGGGATGCCCAGGGCCCGAGTTGGATGTGCGACAGGTGGACGGGCGCCGCCCCAACCCGCAAGGCCGCCTTGAGGGCCTCCGCGGTGGTGACCGTCTTGTTTGTGGTGTCGATTTCCGCCGTCAGGCGGGGGTCCTGCAAGACGCGGAATGCGATGTCCGCGGAAAAGCCGCCCGCCGCAAGCACAACGCCTTTTCGCGCCCCGATATGGCGGACCGTGCCGCCTTCTGTCGCCCGAAAGGGCTTCCCCACTGTGCTTTTCACCCCGATCACGCGGCCGGTCTTGTCCTGAATCAGGGCATCGAAATGTGTTTCCAGACGGATGACGACACCGACTTCCCGCGCCTTTGCAACCATTCGCCTGATGATTGTGGCGCCGGACACGCCCGTCGCGGCATGACAGCGCGGAACCGAATGCCCGCCAAACTGATCAACCCGGTCCAAGTATGTCACACCAAGCGTATCGCGTGACCAGTCGAATGCCTCCCGGGCATGCCGCGCGACGGTCTGGACAAGTGCCGGATGGTTCAATCCCATACCGGCCTTGCACATATCCGCAGCCATCTGCGCTTCCGAATCTTCTATCCCATGTTTCTTTTGAATCGCCGTACCGGGTGCCGCAATGCCCCCGTCACTGATGGTGGAATTCCCACCCACGGCTTTCATTTTCTCGAGGAGCAGCACCGATGCCCCGGCACCGGCCGCCTCCATGGCCGCTGTCAGGCCGGCGAATCCGCTCCCGACAACCACGACATCCACCGTTTCATCCCAGTGGATTTCCCCATTCGTTTCCCGCCTTGCGGGTCTTTCTACATTCAAATAAACGTCCTCTCCTCTATTTGCGAAGCAAATGGAGGTCTTGCTGGTGACTTGCCTGAAGTCATGAAGGGTCTATCCTCCAATTGCGAAGCAATTGGAGGTCTTGCCGGTGACTTGCCTGAAGTCATGAAGGGTTCTATCCCATATGCTCCCTCTGCCCAAAAAGAACCCCGTTTCTTTTCCGAACCGGAGTTCTTCTTCGTTAGATTGTACTGATTATAGCACAATTTCGAACATAAAAAAACCCCTAAGAAAAACGGGAGTGCTTGCAAACAGACACTTTTAGGCTGAACCTCCCGGTATGAAAGGGTTCAAGGATGAATCACCCACACGTCGTCAAGGACGACGGCTGCCTTTGCGCAGGCTTGCCCTACTCAAGAATATGCAATGACAACAGCATACGTCCTGTGCAAAATGCTCAGTATACATAACTTCCATAGATGCATCCGGGAAAAGCCTGACGGATTCGTCCCAAAAATGGATATAATGGAATGGAAACAGATGCCGGTTCCCATGTGTCAGACGCAAAGGGATACCACCGGCACCACCATGCGACGCGGAAAAGGCAAAAAGGAGTCCGTTGGGAGGTCATCATGCAGCACGAAATCACCACGTCCGGGGAATTGCTCGATGAAATGGGAAACCTGGCCCACCGGGGCTGGATGCGCAGCCTGCTGCTGCGCTATGATAGAAGCCGCATCCGGGCGCCCCGCTTTTTAATCAAGGAATGGGACTATTACTGTATTCTTGGTGGTGATGCCGGTTTGGCGCTGACGGTTGCAGACAATGGCTATCTGGCAATGGGTTCGGTGAGCCTGCTCGATTTCGCAGCGCGGAAGGAGACCACCAAGTCCGTCATCACACCCTTCCCAATGGGCAAATTGGGTATGCCGCCCTCCAGCCGGGATGGCGACGTCTCATTCACGCGGAACGACATGAGCCTCGCGTTTGAAAAACATGGCTCGGAACGGCTTCTGTCCGTGCGGGTAAAAGCCTTTGAGGATGGCATGACCCTGGAAGGAGAACTGACCCTTGAGCAGCCCGGGGACATGGAGAGTGTGGCCATTGCAACGCCGTTCCACAAGCCCCGGCGATTCTACTACAACCAAAAAGTCAATTGCATGCCCGTCAAGGGCACCCTCCAGTTGGGAGACCGGACCATTGCGTTCGGGCCAAAAGATCAGGGAATCTCCGGCATGGATACCGGAGTGGCCAATCAGGACACCGCTTTCGGAGTGCTCGACTGGGGACGGGGTGTTTGGACCTACCGAAACACCTGGTACTGGGGGTCCGCTTCCGGCCTGATCAATGGACTCCCTTTCGGCTTCAACATCGGATATGGGTTCGGGGATACGTCGTCCGCCTCGGAAAACGTGTTGTTTTACCGGGGAAAGGCACACAAACTTGAACAGGTGACCTTCCACATGCCCGATGACGATCTGCTGAAGCCGTGGCGTTTTTCCAGCAGTGACGGGCGTTTTGAGATGACTTTCGAGCCTGTCCTCGACCGCGCGTCCGACACCAATGTACTGATCATCCGTTCCAACCAGCATCAGGTCTTTGGGTATTTCAGCGGCAAGGCTGTGCTGGATGGCGGAGAAGTGATACCCATCAACCGGTTCCCGGGGTTCGCGGAAAAAGTATCCAACAGGTGGTGAAGGAGCATGTCATGAAAAACCGTCTGTCACAGTATGCCCTATGCATCCTTTCGGCGGCCCTTCTGCTGGTGTCGGTCACGTCCGCCTGTGGTCGAAAAATCCCAGGCACCTCCCCCGCTTCATCGGACCCCTCATCCACAACCGCTTCCGCGTCTTCATCCGCATCATTCGCCTCTTCCGGATCTGTCACGGAAAACCCTGATCCTTCTCCCACCACGCCTTCACCCACAACACCTTCTTCTCTTCCCCAGGCACCTTCACCCATGCCCTCCGGGAACACTTTCCACGATCAGGAATGGGCCATTTACTGGTACCTGTGTGGCAGTGATCTGGAAACCCGATTCGAGGCTGGCACCGAAGATCTTGCCGAAATGCTGGCGGTCGCGCTGCCGGACGGCATCACGGTTGTCATTCAGACCGGTGGTGCAAGCGAGTGGGCGCACGAAGCCATTGACGCGGACAAGCTGCAGCGCTTCGTCTATGACAGGGACGGGCTCCGCCTCGTGGATGAACGACCGCTGGGCAATATGGGCCAGGCCGAGGTGTTTCAGGACTTCCTGGCGTACGCAAAGGAGAATCATCCGGCAGAACGGATCATGATCAATATCTGGGACCACGGCGGTGGCACCCTGGCTGGCGCCGCATTCGATGAGCTGCACGGCATGGACTCCCTGAAGCTGCCGGAAATGCACCAGGCCATCAGCGGTGTTTTTGAAGAAAACAAGGCACACCCGCCCGTGGACATCATTGGATTCGATGCCTGCCTGATGGCAACAGTGGATGTGGCCGCCACCTTTTCCGGCCTCTCCCGATATCTGGTCGCGTCCCAGGAGGTGGAGCCCGGTGGCGGCTGGGATTATTCGGCCATTTTCAACGCTCTGGCCGAAGAGCCGGAAACAGACCCCTACGAACTGGCCACCATCATTTGTGACTCCTATCTGCGCATCTGTGAGAAGACCGATACCGCCGACATCGCCACCTTGTCTGTCACCGACTTGTCCGGGATGGACGATTTGCTGGAAGCCTATGACAATTCCGCCTGCGAGGTGCTTGCAGGTGCGGTGGGCGAGCAAAAGGTTCTGGCGGATTTTGTTCGGGCCTGTTCCAGCATCCAATGCTATGGGCCAAACGCGGAGGATTACGGATTCACCAACATGGCGGATTTGGGGCAGCTGGCCGCCAGTCTGGAGACAAAAGCACCGTTCTTCTCTCCCATGCTGCAGGCTGCCCTCGACGTGGTTGTCCCCTACAGGGTCAACGGACCCCTGCAATTCAACGCCTCGGGTCTGTCCTTCTATTGCCCATATGACGGCAGTCTGGATCATCTCAACCTGTACGCGGGGCTGGCTGCCGATGACGGGATGACTTACCTGTACCGCTACCTGATGACCGGAGCGCTCGACGCGGCGGCGCTGCAGTACCTGGAAGACCGCGGGTTCGAGTACATGCCACCGGGAACAGCCGTGCAAACCCTTTATGATACCGACTGGGAAGGCCAATATGTCTATCTCGACGAAATCGGCCGCATGACCATGCTGCTCGACGCGCGGGCCCAATCCATCCTCTCCTCGGTTCGCTATCGCCTGTATCGCAGAAATCCGGATTTCGGCTATCTGGAGTACCTCGGCGACAGCCGGGAGGTATTGGCCGATTGGCAAAACGGCCTGTTCCACGTTGACTTCAAAGGCACCTGGGGCTATCTGGACGGAAGCCTTTGCCTGATGGATCTGATGTACGAAAACAACGATTATCTCGTTTACTCCGTTCCCATCTTCCTCAACGGAGAAGGCTGCTATCTCACCGTTTTTTATGACCGGTATCTGAAAAACTTCTATCTGGGCGATGTTCGCCAGGAACTGTTCGAAAGCGGTGCCGTCGAGAAAAACGTCCGATACCTGCAGACCGGCGACCGTGTTGAGCCGATTGTCTACATGATGCATTCCGACGACTTCTTCTCCCGAATGGAAAACCTGCCCGGCAAAGCCATCACCGTCACGCCCCAGACAAGCTTCCAGCGTACGACGCTTGAAAACGGAGACTATGAAATCCGCTTCCTGATGGAGGACTTCCAGCGCAACTTCACCTATTCCGAACCCTTCACCGTCTCCCTCACCGATGCCGGCTTCACCTATGGACTGAGATAGCACATCTCACGTGGCACACGATGTCTGATCCCGTAATGAATCCCTGCATGACTATGCGACACGAACAAACAAACAATGGTTACGATACCAGGTACCGTCATCTATTCTTCCATTCGTAAGAAAGACGATTGTACGCGTCAACATGGCCGAGTGAACCATACAGGTGTCGCGTCTTGTCATAGCCGCCAGCCAGGACGGCCCGTGAAATGCCAAGCGCATGCAGACGCTTCAGACAGCCTGTCAGAACCAGCCGCGCACAGCCTTTGCCCCATTCTTCCCGAAGCGTGCACACACGCTCGATCTCCGCCAGGCCGTTCCAGCGGTCGATAAAGGCCTCACACCCGGAAACATGGCGGCCATCGGCATCGATGAGGACAAAGTCCGTTTGCGGGGCATACATGGGGCTGCGGCGGGTGTAGTCGCGCAGCAGCCTGTCGAGTTCGGGCTCGCAGGTGCTCTGGAATGCGTTTCGACGCAGGGTGTCATGAGCGGCATAGTCACCATTTTCCGCCATGCTCTCGAAACGGAACCCGGCAGGGAGGGCCAATACCGTGTTGGAAAATTGCGCGGTGTCAAATATATTGGTGACCTCAAGCGTATCCTGACGGGAAAATCCGGCGTTGGCAAGCGCCGCCTCAATCGCCGTTTCCCCTTCAGGCAAACTGAAAGTCAGTGCTTCATACCTGTTTCCCCAGTGTGTCTTCGCGAACGAGATCATCTCGGGCGCAAGGTGTTCCCAGCTGCGGCGAACCAGCAGGGTGAGTTCCGAACCAAAATCCTCGGAAAGCACCACGCCACAAATCTCCCCGAAGGCGTCAAACCAGAGCTCCGCTTCTTTTGAAAAGTTGTCCGGCATAAATTTGGCAGGGTTGTACAGGCCGTACTTCCAATCGACCATGCGTCCCAGATGCCAAATGGCGCGCTCACCGCGCGTATGGTTGTCCTCGGTGACAAACCGGCACATGTGCGTGAAATCATCGCTTTCAAAGCAAAAAGCACGATGTGATGTTTTCATGGGCCACCTCCCCTTTTTGAACGGTGCCGTATACTTCTCCAAAAAACAGCATAACGCCTGCGTTCGTCACATGAAAGAGAAAGATTACGGTACCAGGTACCGTAATGAATCTGTAACAAAAGTCCGTCAATGCGTGCGCCTGTTGGATGTCCCGTAAAAACAGAAACCACCTTCCGACAGAAATCCTTCTATCGAAAGGTGGTAACGCTTTTGGCTGGCAACTGTCCTGTCAATTAAATGCACACCCCGTCGAAAAGTCAACGATTTATGAATGGGGGTGTGCATTATCAGTGTGGAGGTTATTATAAGGATGACGAATATTCTAGTGATACCTTTTCCCAAGAAGTTTCGACAGGCAGGGCAGACGCGCCTGGTTGTTCTACAACACACCCAATGGAGCGAAAGCCAGTGCGATGGTCTACTCCATCGTTGAAACTGTAAAGGCGAAT
>JAEWSN010000265.1 GCA_023459915.1 Bacillota bacterium | reverse complement strand
CCGCCTTCTCCATCACATACCGCACCACCGACACATTGTCCATGACCGGCACCGTGTTGGGCATGCAGGCGATATCCGTGAACCCGCCGGCCGCAGCCGACCGCGTGCCGGTGACAATGTCCTCCCGGTATTCCTGCCCGGGATCCCGCAGGTGGCAATGCGCGTCCACCAGCCCCGGGAACACATGACAGCCCGTGAGGTCCATCACCGTGCAGTCCAGTCCGGCCGCCTGTGCGGCCACGTCAGCGCCCACCGCCACAATGGTGCCATCGGATACCAGCATGTCTGCGCGAAACGGCTCACAATCGGGTGAAACCAGGGTGCCACCCTTGAGCCAGAGGACACCGGTTGCTCCTGTCTGCTGTTTGTTCATCTCGCTTCCCTCCTCCTGCCTGTTCACTGTTCCACGCTTCCTGTCAACAAATACAAAATGGCCATTCGCACCGCCACGCCATTGGTCACCTGGGTGTCAATGACGGATCGGTCCCCGTCGACCATGACCGAGGGCATCTCCACCCCCCGGTTGACCGGTCCGGGATGCATCCATATCGCATGCGGCGCGACGTCCCGGACTTGACCGGGGCTCAGCCCGAAAAACCGCGTATATTCCGCCGCAGACGGGAACAGCGCATGTTTTTGGCGTTCCAGCTGCAACCGCAGCGCCATGACGACATCCGCACCCGTGATGGCTTCTGTCACCGAGTCGCAGACCACAGCGCCCATCTGGGAAAAGCCCGGGGCCATGAGCGTGGTCGGGCCGGCCACACAGACCTGCGCGCCCATTTTTCGCAACAGCAGCACATTGCTCCGGGCAACCCGGCTGTGCAGCACATCTCCCAGAATGGCCACCTTCAGGCCATCCAGACGTCCAAAATGCTCCCGCATGGTGTATGCGTCCAGCAGCGCCTGGGTGGGATGCTCGTGCATGCCGTCCCCGGCATTGACCACACTTGCCCGCACATGGCGTGCCAGCAGCTGGGGCGCGCCGGACATGCCGTGGCGCATCACCAGGATGTCGGTGCCCATGGCATCCAGCGTTTTTCCCGTGTCCACCAGGGTTTCCCCCTTGGCCACACTGCTGGCGGCCACCGCGACATTCACCGCCTGGGCGCCCAGATACTTGGCGGCGAGCTCGAAGGAAACCCGGGTGCGGGTGCTGTTTTCATAGAAGAGCGTCACCACGGTCTTTCCCTGCAGGTAGTTGGACTTTTTCATGTCGCTTTCCACCAGCCGCTTCATGTCCACCGCGGCATCCAGAATCAGGCGGATTTCTTCCGGCTGCAGGCTTTCGATTCCCAGCAAATCCTTGGACTGTAGCTTCATTTCGGCCTCCTGTCACTTGTCCCCGATGGTCATGGTCTGCGCTCACCTTGTTTCACGCCTCGCGGTCCCGGCTCCTGTTCCTGCTGTTTCACGTGTCGCGGTTCCCGCTTCTTCACAGCGTCACACCCGCTTGCGGGCAAAAAAAATGGCAAGACTTGCGTCTTGCCATGGATCAAACAATGGGACCCGGGAAAACCGGGAAAGAGGAAACGGGGAAAAACGAAAACAGCAATCCCGGCGGGGTATGTGGAGCCCCGACGGCGCCCGGATGGTGCTTGCCATTCTTGAATCGCTGCATGAACACGTCTTCCCTCCAAGTCATTTCATGGAATGATACCACGAAAAGAGCAGGTTGTCCAGCCATTTTTTGCAATTTTCACACGCAGAACTTGCATGGAGCTCGCATGGGGCTTGTACGGGACTTGCATGGGGCTTGCATGGGACTTGCACGGGGCTTGCAGCCGGGATGTGGCCGGAAGGAGCGCCGCTGCCACTCACGGTTCGGAGGTCATCTCCACGGTTTTGGCGGATGGAATCACCTGAATCCAGGTTTGCCCCGGATTGAGGATCATCTCCGACCCATCCGCCAGCCGATAGATCGTCTGCGCGTCCCGGGCGGTTTTCTCCCAAGTGATCTCCCATGTTTTTCCGGCCGTTGCCAGCCAGCCGATTCCCTTTCCCACCGTTTTCATGTCGATGCGGGATTCCTTGTCTCCAGGAATGGGCGCGGAGGAAACCACCTGGATGACAAGGTTGCGCGGGGTCACCTGCAGCGCGGTGTTCCGTTCCATTTGCGCCGCGCCGTTGCGGGTTCTGGCATACAGCCCCGTCTTGTCATCGTACGCATAGCCGGCGGTGAAGCCCTTGCCGTACGTCAGCGCAATCTGTGTAGCCGGTGTGCCGCCCGCCGGCACCGTGAAGCGGTCATGGTAGGTGAAGGGAAAGCGTTTGGCCGGTTCCGTCCGCAACCCGCGCGTTTCAATCTGTGCGGCAACACGGGTCGCGGAGGTGAAGGAATCCTGCCAGTTGCCGGCATCCGGATCCGTATCCCAAAATGCCTCGCCATGGACCAGTCCGTTGATGTTCTGAATCTTGAGCCTGGGGATGTCCTTCATGGCCTGCGGACTGTAGCCGTAGTGCACATACACGGCATCATATTCCATGGCCCAATCCAGAAAATAGTGGCGTGAGCTGCGCACCGGCCCCACCATTTCCGGCATGCCCTCCCAGAAAAAGGCGAGGTACCGGGTGATGCGGTATTCCGTCAGAATCTCGTACACAATCTGGGCTTGCCGAATGCCGGCCTGCGGCAGGGGTCTGTCCCCCTGGTTGTCGATCATCACCGCAACCGGACGGATGTCAGGGTTTGGTGGGATGAAGGTCACGTCTTCCGTCGGTGGCGGGGTGGGCTCCGGGGTGGGTGTTGGAACCGGCGTGGGCACAGGCGTCGGTGTAGCGGATGGCGTGATGGCCGGCGCAGTGGCGGCGGTTGCCGCGACGGAGGCTGCAGCCTGTGCCGGGGCCTTCTCCGAGCAGCCTGTCAACAGCAGGGCCAACAGCAACAGGAACGCCACCGGCAGGATGTTGCGCCGTCGTGTCGAAGCAGGGCACGTCGTGCCCAACGAACCGTTTTGCATGGGGTTCCTCCAAAAAAAGGGAAGAAGGCATGCCCTCTTCCCCATGGTTGCAGTCAGCGAATCAACTTCCGGTCGCCACAAGACAGCCTTCGGTCATGAGG
>JAEWSN010000264.1 GCA_023459915.1 Bacillota bacterium | reverse complement strand
AGGCATACAGGAACTGGTCCGAGTAGCCCTTCGGCCCCATGACGGTGTAGATGAGGGTGGTCCGCAGGAACCCCGTCACCCGGCTGAGCAGGGTCGCAAACATGATGATGCCCGCCGCGCCAAGCAATCGGGAACGTTTGGGCGTGCCCGCCGCGGGCCCGTTGTTCTCCATGGGTTCTCCTTCGTGACAAGAATGGGATGGGCCGGGGCCGGCAGCTATGCGTCCGAAAGCCCGAGCAGGGATCGTCTGACCAAATCGAGCGCATGGAGCACTGTCATGGTGCGGACCCGCTCCCGGTTGCCATTGAGCCGGATTTCACGGGAACGCTCGTCCTGCGGGGTTTTGACGCAGACATGCACCAGGCCCACCGGCTTCTCCGGCGTACCTCCCCCGGGACCGGCGATGCCGGTCACCGCAACGGCCACGTCGCATCCGGTCTTGCGGATGAGGCCGTCGGCCATTTCCCGCGCAACCTGCGCGCTCACCGCGCCATATCGGGCAAGGGTTTCGCCGCTGACGCCGAGTTCCTCCCGCTTGGCCTTGTCGGCATAGACCACATAGCCGCGCTCAAACACTTCGGAGACGCCCGGCACATTCACCAGCCTGGCCGCGATGAGGCCCCCCGTGCACGATTCGGCACAGGAAACGGTGAGCCCGCGCGCCTTGAGCAGCTGCGCCACCACTTCCTCGAGGGACTCCCCGGTGGTGGTGTACACACACCCGCCAAGCCGCTGCGTGATGGCTTCCACCACAGGCGAGAGCATCGCTGTCGCCGCTTCGTCGGTCGGCGCCGACGCGGTGACCCGGATCACCACATCCCCGTCGCCGACATAGGGCGCGATGGTGGGATTTTGCTGCGCATCGACGAGATCGAGGATACGGGCCTCCATTTGCGATTCGCCGAGCCCGAACACCCGCAGCATCCGTGACGCCAGCACCCGGCCGCTTCTTTGCCGGAGCCAGGGGAACACGGTCTGCTCGAACATGGGAATCATTTCCTTCGGGGGTCCCGGGAACAAGACCACCACACGGTCTTCCCGTTCCAGCAGGCACCCGGGGGCCGTGCCGTTCGGATTCGGCACCGGCACGCAATCCTGCGGCAGCCAGGCCTGCTTGGCATTGCTCGGGACCATCTCCCGCCCAATCTGGCGGAAAAAAGTTTCGATGCGGGCCAGAATGTCGTCATGACAAACCAGTGGCAGGCCAAGGGCCTGTGCCACCGTTTCCTTGGTGAGGTCGTCCTTGGTGGGGCCCAGCCCACCCGTGGTGATGACCAGATCGGCCCGTGACAGGGCCAGGCGGACGCTTTGCGCCAGCCGCTCCGGATTGTCTCCCACCACGCTGTGCCACAGCACGCGGATGCCCAGATCCGCCAGCCGGCGCGACAGGTACTGCGCGTTGGTGTTCGCGATTTGGCCCATGAGCAGTTCGGTGCCAACCGCCAGAATCTCCGCTGTCATACCGGCTCCTTTTCCGCCGCGTCCTCGATGCACTGCCACAGCGCGTCCAGACCGGCCCGCTTTTCCGCGGAAACAACAAACAATCCCCGGCGTCCGGGCAACAGCAGCCGTTCGAAGGCGGCCAGCCGTCGCTGCTGTTCCTGGCGGGTCAGCTTGTCGCTCTTGGTCAGCACAACGGCATAGGGCCACCCGTTTTCGAACAGCCACCGTTCCATCAGCTGATCCTCCGCGGACGGATCGTGCCGCATGTCGAGCAGCAGCAGAATGAGCCGCAGCTGTTGCCTGCCTGCCAGATAGGTTTCAATCATGGGCCCCCAGGACGCCTTCATGGTCTTGGCGACCCGGGCATAGCCGTATCCTGCCAGATCCACCAGCGAGAGGGTCTCATTGATTTGGTAGAAATTGACCAGTCTGGTCTTGCCGGGCGCCGCGGCCACCCGCGCCAATCCCCTGCGGTTGCACAGCGCGTTGATCAACGACGACTTGCCCACATTGGATCTGCCGGCCATGGCGATTTCCGGCAGATCCCATGCCGGATACTGTTCGGGTTCCACCGCAGAGGTGACAAACGCTGCCTGCTTGATGATCATGTTTTTTCCTTCCTGTGACCGGTCTTTGCGTGCGTGGCCTTTCTGTGGTCCGCGCCGCGGGCGAGCAATTCCCGGGCCAATCCCTGCGCAGTCTCCGTCCGGTGTTCGCCGGAGAGCAGGCGGGTGACTTCCTCTTCCCTGTCCGCACCCTCCAGCCGGACGACACGGGTGCGTGTGCGGCCATTGGCCTCTTCCTTGCCGATCTGGTGGTGGTGCGCCGCCAGGCTCGCAATCTGCGCGTGATGGGTGACGCAGAGAATCTGCCGGGTCTGCGCCATCGAGGCCAGCTTCTCTCCCACCTTCTGGGCCGCCTTGCCGCCGACCCCGGCATCAATTTCATCGAACACCAGTGTCTGCACCCGATCCACATCGGCAAGCAGGGTCTTGATGGCCAGCATCACACGGGACATTTCGCCACCGGAAGCGATGCGCGACAACGGTTTGAGCGGTTCGCCGGGATTGGCGGTGAACAGGAACTCCACCTCGTCGCAGCCGGAGGCGTCGAACACATGGTCCGGCCTGGGCGCCAGCTGAACTGAAAAGGCCGCCTTGGGCATTTCCAGCTCCTCAAGCTGTTCCGCCATGCCGCCGGAAAGCGTTTTTCCCGCTTCCACGCGAAGCTTCCGCAAAACCAGCGCCTGCTTGCGCAGGCGGGTTTCCTGGGCTGCCAGCCTTTCGCCGAAGTCCTCCTGCAGGGTCTTCGCGTCGCGCAGCTGTGCCAACTC
>JAEWSN010000263.1 GCA_023459915.1 Bacillota bacterium | reverse complement strand
GTTCGGAGAGATGCTCCAGGCGGGCAGCCCCATCGGGAAAAAGATAGATTTTCTGATTCAGGAGATGAATCGGGAAGTCAACACCATCGGGTCCAAGTCGAACAACCTGGAGATCACGCAGCTGGTGGTCTCGCTCAAGAGCGAGGTCGAGAAGATGCGCGAACAGATCCAGAATATCGAGTGAGGGGGACGCCGGCACATGAGGCTCATCAACGTCGGGTTTGGCAACATTGTCTCGGCCAGCCGCATCATTGCGGTGGTCAGTCCCGAATCGGCACCCATCAAGCGGGTGATTCAGGAGGCCCGTGACCGGAGCATGCTCATTGACGCGACCTGGGGCCGCCGCACGCGGGCGGTGATCGTCACCGACAGCGATCATGTGATTCTGTCCGCAGTGCAGCCGGAAACCATCTCACACCGGATGGAGGGCCGTCCGGGAACCCCGGATGAGGATCCGGCGGAGGAAATGCAGGAGGAGCAGACATGAAGCCCGGTATGTTGATGGTCGTCTCCGGTCCGGCCGGCGTCGGCAAGGGAACGCTGGTGAAGCAGATGCTCGCGGCACGCGAAGACGTGGTGCTGTCGGTGTCCGCGACCACGCGCGCGCCGCGTCCCGGGGAGGTGGACGGCGTCCACTACCAGTTTGTGGACAAGGAGACCTTCCGGCAGATGATTGCGGAGGAAGCCCTGCTGGAGTGGGTGGAATACTGTGGCAACTATTATGGAACCCCAGCAGCGCCCGCGCACCGTCAGGTGGCACAGGGCAGGGTGGTTCTGTTGGAGATAGAGGTTGAGGGCGCGCTGAGCATTCGCAGCCAGTTTGAAGACAGCGTGCTGGTGTTCGTGCTTCCGCCGAGTCTGGAGGAATTGGAATCCAGGCTCAGGGGTCGGGGCACGGAAACCCCGGAGGTGATCGCGCGCCGATTGGCAAGGGCCCGTGAGGAGCTTGCGCTGCTGCCTTCATACGATTATTTTGTGGTCAATGACGAAATACCCGCCGCCACCGCATCGCTGCTCGGCATCACGGATGCGGAACGGCTGCGCGTCACAAGGAATCCAGAGATCGCAACGCGGTTTCATATTCAGTAAGGAGTGTCAAACCTATGATTTATCCATCCATGTCTTCATTGCTCAAGAAGGTGGACAGCCGCTACACCCTGGTGATTGCCGCGTCCAAACGTGCCCGCATGCTGACCGAGGGCGCACAAAAGCTCACGGACTCCAACTCCACCAAGGATGTGACCATTGCCATCAACGAGATTTCCGAGGGCAAGGTGGGGTACCACCGCATCCACCGCGCCGACGAGGAGGATACCTTCCTCAGCGAGTCCGTCACCACACACCGTCCCTCCTGGGAGTCCAAGCGTCAGCATGACGAGGATGACACGGAGTGGGAGGATGAGGAACTGGTGGACGAAGAGCTGGACGACGCCTCCGCTGATGACGGGGAGGACGGGGATGCGTCCGACGACGGGGATGACGAGGACTGAGCCTGCCCCATACGACGCAGGGCCCATGACAGTCCGGACACGGAAGCTCATGGCAGGATGACAGCAGGAGGTGCACACATGCCGGTGGAAGTCACAATGGAAAAAATCGTCGGTTTATGCAAGAATCGCGGAATCATTTTTCAGGGTTCCGAGATTTATGACGGACTGGCAAACACCTGGGACTACGGCCCGTTGGGCGTGGAGTTCAAGAACAATGTCAAAAAGGCCTGGTGGCGCAAGTTCGTGCAGGAAAGCCCCCACAACGTGGGTGTGGACTGCGCGATCCTGATGAATCCGCAGGTGTGGGTCGCGTCCGGTCATGTGGGCGGTTTCTCGGATCCCCTCATCGATTGCAAGGGATGCAAGACACGCCATCGCGCCGACAAGATGATTGAGGACTGGAACCGGGAACACGGCATCGACGAGCAGATTGACGGCATGAAGAACGAGGCGCTTTCGGAGTACATCCGGGATCACAACGTGCCGTGCCCGAACTGCGGCGGCCATGATTTTACGGATATCCGCAAGTTCAACCTCATGTTCAAGACCTTCCAGGGGGTCACGGAAGACTCCAAGAACGAGATATTCCTGCGGCCCGAGACCGCGCAGGGCATCTTCGTCAACTTCAAGAATGTGCAGCGCAGCACCCGCAAGAAAATTCCGTTTGGCATCGGCCAAATCGGCAAGTCCTTCCGCAATGAAATCACGCCCGGCAACTTCGTGTTCCGGACCCGCGAGTTCGAGCAGATGGAGCTGGAGTTCTTCTGCGAGCCCGGCACGGACTTGGAGTGGTTTGCCTACTGGAAGGATTTCTGCCGCGACTGGCTGTTCTCGCTCGGCATGAGGGAGGAGAACCTCAAGTTCCGGGATCATTCGGCCGAGGAGCTCTCCCATTATTCCAACGCCACCACCGACATCGAGTTCAAATTCCCCTTTGGCTGGGGTGAGCTCTGGGGCATCGCGGACAGGACGGATTTTGACCTGAAGCAGCATGCCGAGCACGCGAAGGAGGATTTGTCCTATTTCGATCCGGTGAAGAACACTAAGTACATTCCGTATGTCATTGAGCCTTCACTGGGCGCGGATCGCGTGGCCCTGGCCTTCCTGATCAATGCCTACGACGAGGAGGAGGTCGCCGCGGGCGATGTCCGGACCGTGCTTCGACTGCATCCCGCGCTGGCGCCGATAAAAATCGCAATGCTTCCGTTGTCGAAAAAATTGACGGAAGCGGCGGAGGAAGTCTACGCCTCGCTGCTCAAGGATTACGTCTGCGAGTTCGATGAAGCGGGTTCCATCGGCAAACGGTATCGCCGGCAGGATGAAATTGGAACTCCCTACTGCGTGACGTTCGATTTCGACTCCCTGGAAGACAAGGCGGTCACCATCCGGGAACGCGACACCATGACACAGGTCCGGGTGCCCATTTCGGAATTGAAGGACTGGTTCGCCGGGAAATTTGATTTTTAATCACGCGCATGGATACAAGGAGGAAGACGATGTCCAAATATGTGTACCTGTTCAGTGAAGGCAATGCCGGCATGAAAAACCTGCTCGGCGGAAAAGGCGCGAACCTGGCGGAAATGACCGGGTTGGGACTGCCTGTGCCACGCGGCTTCACCGTGACCACGGAGGCCTGCACCAAATACTACGACGACGGCAAGGTGGTCGCGCCGGAAATCGAGGCGCAAATCCACGAATACCTGGCCAAGATGGAAACCATTGTCGAGAAGCAGTTCGGCAATCCCGAAAATCCGCTGCTCGTTTCCGTCCGTTCCGGCGCGCGCGCGTCCATGCCGGGCATGATGGACACCATCCTGAACCTGGGCCTCAACGACATCGTGGTTGCGGGACTGGCCAAACTGACCGGCAACCCGCGGTTCGCCTATGACAGCTACCGCCGGTTCATCAGCATGTTCGCCGATGTGGTCATGGATATTGAAAAGAGCAAGTTCGAGCATCTGCTCGAGACCATGAAGCACGAAAAGGGTGCCGCGCTCGACACCGATCTGAACGCCGACGACCTGCGCGAGCTGGTCCGCCAGTACCTGGCGAAGTACCGGGACGAGAAGGGCGAGGAGTTCCCCCAGGATCCCCGCGTGCAGCTGCTCGAGGCCATCAAGGCCGTGTTCCGTTCCTGGGACAATCCCCGGGCCATCACCTACCGCCGGCTCAATGACATTCCCGGCAGCTGGGGCACCGCGGTCAACGTGCAGGAAATGGTCTATGGCAACATGGGCGAGGATTCCGGCACCGGCGTCGCGTTCACCCGCAATCCGTCCACCGGTGAGAAGAAGCTTTACGGCGAGTTCCTGATGAACGCGCAGGGCGAGGACGTTGTGGCCGGCATCCGCACGCCGCAGTCCATCGACCAGCTCAAGCAGACCAACCCGACGGCATACGATCAGTTCGTCGCCATCGCGGACAAGCTCGAGGCGCATTACCGTGACATGCAGGACATGGAATTCACCATCGAGAAGGGCAAGCTGTTCATGCTGCAGACCCGCAACGGCAAGCGCACCGCGCACGCCGCACTCAAGGTGGCTGTGGATCTCGTGGCCGAAGGCGTGCTGACCAAAGAGGAAGCCATTCTCAAGGTGGATCCCAAGCAGCTCGACTCCCTGCTGCACCCGAATTTTGACGGTTCCGCGCTCAAGGCGGCCACGCCGATCGCGAAGGGCCTGCCGGCTTCTCCCGGCGCCGCCACCGGCAAGATTTTCTTTACCGCAGAAGACGCGGTGGGCGCCGCCAAGGCCGGTGAGAAGAGCATCGTGCTGGTGCGCCTGGAGACCTCTCCGGAAGACATCGAGGGCATGCATGTGGCCGAAGGCATCCTGACCGCCCGTGGCGGCATGACCTCCCACGCGGCCGTTGTGGCCCGCGGCATGGGACGCTGCTGCGTGGCCGGCTGCGGTGAAATCCGGATTGACGAAAAGGCCAAGACGCTCACGGACAAGAACGGAAAAACCTACGGAGAGGGCGATTGGATTTCCCTCGACGGCTCCACCGGCAATGTGTACGGGGAGCGGCTTGCCACGGTGACCCCTGAGATGACGGGCGATTTCGGCACCTTCATGGCATGGGCGGACGGCATCCGCACCCTGAAGGTCCGCGCCAATGCCGACACCCCGGCAGACGCCGCGCAGGCGCGCGCGTTCGGGGCGGAGGGCATCGGTCTGTGCCGCACGGAGCACATGTTCTTCGAGGGCGTGCGCATCAAGGCCATGCGGGAAATGATTGTGGCCCGTACCGAGGAACAGCGGCGCAAGGCGCTCGACAAGCTGCTGCCGATGCAACGGAGCGATTTCGAGGGCATCTTCGAGGAGATGAAGGGCTTCCCGGTCACCATCCGCTACCTCGACCCGCCGCTGCACGAGTTCCTGCCGCAGGAGGACGAGGACATCCAGCAGCTCGCGCTGGAAATGGGCATGACCTTTGGGGAACTCAAGGGCATCGTGGCCTCCCTGCACGAGTTCAACCCCATGATGGGCCATCGTGGCTGCCGCCTGGCGGTTTCCTATCCGGAAATCGCGGAAATGCAGACCCGTGCCGTGATTGAGGCCGCCATCAACGTCAACCGCAAGGGGATGAACGTGGTGCCGGAAATCATGATCCCGCTGGTGGGAGACATCCAGGAGCTCAAATATGTCAAGTCCGTGGTGGTGCGGACCGCCGACGCGGTCATCGCCGAAGCCGGTGTGAAGCTCGACTACAAGGTCGGCACCATGATCGAAATCCCACGCGCCGCCCTGACCGCGGATGAGATTGCCAGCGAAGCCGAGTTCTTCTCCTTCGGCACCAACGATCTCACCCAGATGACCTTCGGCTTCAGCCGCGACGATGCCGGCAATTTCCTGGAACACTACTATGCCAAGAAAATCTACGAGTCCGATCCGTTTGCCAAGCTCGACCAGACCGGCGTGGGCCGCCTGGTGAAGATGGCGGCGGAGCTCGGCCGCCAGACCCGTCCGGACATCAAGCTCGGCATCTGCGGGGAGCATGGCGGCGAACCCTCTTCGGTGGAGTTCTGCCATCAGGTGGGCCTCAACTATGTGTCCTGCTCGCCGTTCCGCGTGCCGATTGCCCGTCTGGCCGCCGCGCAGGCCGCTGTGTCCGGCGATAAATTGGGACAGAAATAATTCATCCGGGAGGCGCGCATGCAGCTGCCCAACGATTTGCAAACCGCAATAGAACGGGTGGCGGGCACGCAGGCGGGGATCCGGGAACGGAAAACCGCGGAGGCGATGTCCGCGCGCTACCGTGACAAGAAACGTCATCGCGACGAGCTGCTGGTGGCCTCCCCCGAGGCCACCGCAGCGTACGCCGCCACCCGCATGCCGGCAACCTGGGCCGCCATCTGTTCCGCCATGGAACAGGTGGCGGCCCTGTGCCCGTCATGGGCCCCGGAAACGCTGTTGGATGTGGGCGCCGGCACCGGCGCGGCCGCATGGGCGGCAGCGGAGGTCTGGCCGTCGCTCCGCGCCGCCGAGCTCGCGGAGCGGGCGGATGCCATGATCCGGATGGGGCAGGCGCTGGCGGCAACGGCCGCGCACCCGGTTGTCGCGGGCGCACACTGGATTCGGGCAGATTTGACAACCGGATTGCCGGCGGGAACCCACGATCTCGTGACCGCCGCCTATATGCTCAATGAGCTGGGGGACGGGGGGCTTGAGACGGCGCTTGACAGCCTGTGGCACGCAACCGGCCGGATGCTGCTGCTTGTGGAGCCCGGCACCCCGGACGCCTGGGCCCGCATGATGCGCATCCGGGATCGGCTGCTGGCCATGGGGGCCCATTTGGCGGGGCCCTGCCCGCACGCGGCGCCGTGTCCGGTTCAGCCGCCGGACTGGTGCCATTTTTCGCAGCGGGTCAACCGGCTGCGCGTCCACCGGCAGCTCAAGGAGGCGCAACTCGGGTATGAGGACGAAAAATTCACCTGGCTGGCCTTTTCCCGCCAGCCGGTCATCCCGGTCGACGCGCGCGTGCTCCGCCATCCCGAGGTGCATGCCGGCTGGATTCGTTTTCCCCTGTGCACCCCGAATGGACTGGAGACCAGAACCGTGACGCGAAAGGATCCGCAGGCCTGGCGCGCGGCGAGGAATCTGGCCATGGGAGATGCCTGGGAGGAGGCTCCGTCCGGAAACGGCGCCGGGGTGTGAACACCGTGGTGTGCCCTTCGGACACATGGATCCAGCATGCGGGTGGTTGCCCGTTCCAACGCTTCAATGATATGATAACCCTACGCCTGAACCCGCAGCGGCGGGTTTTTTCGTGAGCGGGCGTTTGGGGGGAGGCACACATGGCCAGAACGGATGTGATATTCCAGCAAATGTGTCAGTCCATTCTTGAAACGGGTGTTTCCGATGAGGGCACGGACGTGCGCCCCCGCTGGGAGGATGGCAGCCCGGCCTATACCATCAAGAAGTTCGGCGTGGTGAACCGGTACGACCTCACGGAGGAGTTTCCGATTCTCACCCTGCGCAGAACCAGCTTCAAGTCGGCTGTTGACGAAATCCTGTGGATATGGCAGAAGAAGTCCAACCGCATTGCGGAGCTGAACAGCCATATCTGGGACGCCTGGGCGGACGGGGAAGGCACCATCGGCAAGGCGTACGGTTACCAGCTCGGCGTGAAGCACCGGTACCGCGAGGGCGCGTTCGATCAGGTGGATCGGGTGCTGTACGATCTGAAGCACAACCCGCAAAGCCGCCGCATCATCACCAATCTCTACAACCATGCGGATTTGGCGGAGATGGCCCTGTATCCCTGCGCCTGGAGCGTCACCTTCAATGTGTCGGGCAACCGGCTCAACGCCATCCTCAACCAGCGGTCCCAGGATGTGCTGGTGGCGAACAACTGGAACGTGGTCCAGTACGCGGTGCTGCTGCACATGTTCGCGCAGTCCGCCGGGTTGCTCGCGGGAGAGCTGGTGCATGTGATCGCGGATGCCCACATCTATGACCGGCACATTCCGGTCGTGAGGCAGCTGATTGCGCGCGAACCCCATCCGGCGCCGGTGCTGCGCGTCAATCCGGACATCCGGAACTTTTACGATTTCCGGGTGGAGGATTTTGAATTGGAGAATTATGTGCACGGGGAGGCCATCAAGGGCATCCCGGTTGCCGTCTGAAAGGAGCGCCATGCAGATTCGTGACGACCTGATTCTCATTGCCTCAACCGATCGCAATGGCGGTATTGGGCACAAGAATTCCCTGCTGATGCGCATTCCGGAAGACATGCGCCATTTTCGCGCGCACACGCTGGGGCAGACCGTGATCGTGGGCCGCAAGACACTCGCTTCCTTCAAGGACGGGCGTCCCCTGCCGGATCGGCAGACGGTGGTCCTGTCCAGACAGCCGGGCCTTGTTGTGCCGGGTGCCGTGGTCGCCGCCAATCTGCACGAGCTCTTCGATGTGATACAGGGAGATCGGCACCGCATCCATGTCATCGGCGGCGCCTCGGTCTATGCGCAGCTGCTGCCGTTTTGCAGGCAGGCCATCCTGACCCGTTTCGACGGGGAATGGGAGGCGGATGCGCATTTGCCCGACATATCGCCGCAAACCGGATGGGTTTGCGTGGACGAAGGGGCCTGGGCCATGAGTGAAAAAGGCATCCGCTACCGCATGGAAACCCATGAACGACATCCTGCCAGATAAGGAACAGCATCCCGCCGACATTCGCCGAAAGGCCTGTGAACGCCGGCGGACGCAGACACCAAAGCCGTACGAGGAGAGACAAGCATGCGCAAGGAACTTGAAAAGACCTATGAGCCCCTGAATGTGGAGAGCCGGCACTACGCGCGCTGGATGGAGAACGGCTGGTTCCATCAGGAACCGGACCCGGAGAAGGAACCGTTCTGCATTGTCATTCCGCCGCCGAACATCACGGGCCAGCTGCATATGGGGCACGCGCTCGACAACACCATGCAGGACATCCTGACCAGGTTCAAGCGCATGCAGGGCTTTTGCACCCTCTGGCTGCCGGGGACGGATCACGCCAGCATTGCCACCGAAGTGAAGATTGTCGAGAAGATGGCCACCGAAGGGCTGACGAAGGAAGATGTCGGCCGGGAGGGCTTCCTCAAGCGCGCCTGGGAATGGAAGGATCAATACGGCGGACGGATTGTGGAGCAGCTCAAGCGGTTGGGCAGCTCCTGCGACTGGCAACGCGAACGGTTCACGATGGACGAGGGCTGTTCCAAGGCCGTACGCGAGGTGTTTGTGCGCCTGTACGAGAAGGAGCTCATCTATCGCGGCGAGCGCATCATCAACTGGTGCCCGTGCTGCGGCACCTCCATTTCCGACGCGGAGGTGGAGTACGAGGAGAAGGAGGGCCATTTCTGGCACATCCTCTATCCGGTCAAGGACGAGCCGAACCGGTTCATCGAAATTGCCACCACCCGCCCCGAGACCATGCTCGGAGACACGGCTGTCGCCGTGCATCCGGAAGACAAGCGCTATGCGGATTTGGTCGGCAAGACGCTGATCCTGCCGCTGATGGACCGCGAGATACCCATCATCGCGGATCACTATGTGGAGATGGATTTCGGAACGGGTGCCGTCAAAATCACGCCGGCCCACGATCCGAACGACTTCGAGGTGGGCTTGCGCCACAATCTGCCGGTCATCAACATGATGACCGATGACGCGCATGTGAATGAGGCCGGCGGCAAGTATGCCGGGCTGGATCGGTATGAGGCCAGAAAGCAGGTGGTCGCGGATCTCGAGGCGCTGGGCCTGCTGGTCCATGTGAAGGCGCACACCCACAATGTCGGTGCCTGCTACCGGTGCGGCACCGTCATTGAACCCCGCGCCAGCCGGCAGTGGTTCGTGAAGATGAAGCCGCTGGCGGAGCCGGCCCTGGAGGCGGTCCGGAACGGATCCGTCCAGTTCGTGCCCGACAGGTTCTCGAAAATCTATTACAACTGGATGGAGAACATCCAGGACTGGTGCATCTCCCGGCAACTGTGGTGGGGGCATCGCATTCCCGCCTGGCATTGCGACGCGTGCGGACACATCACGGTGTCC
>JAEWSN010000262.1 GCA_023459915.1 Bacillota bacterium | reverse complement strand
TGACAAAAAGCTGACGATACCCCCGGGTTCCGTATACACCCACCTTGCGCTCCACGCCGCGATAGGGATGGTGATCAAGACTCAAAATTGCCTCTTCAAGCGCATCAACCATGTTTTTCGCTGTTTCTGGAGCCTTGAACGCTTCGGCAATATGATCATATATCCAGTCAAGATCCCGAAACGCTCTTGGAAGCAAATTTCACAGCAGGTCTGTAATCGACCTGATTTTCGGCATGGCCTTCACCTCTCTTTTGTACACCATTATGGTGTTTTTACAACATGACAACAACTGATAGCGTTTATCTTTCACCTTCGATGCTTTTCCCAGAAACGGACAGCCAAATCGAACCAGCCTTCCGCCGTTGTGCCGAAGCCAAGGCCAAAGCCATGTCCAAGATGCGGATACACATAGAATTCCGTGTCCACGCCCATTCCCTTGAGCATATCCATGCGCTGTGCCATTGTGTGCCAGTCTACAATGGTGTCTTCCTCGCCGATGGCGATGAAGGTGGGCGACTCCGTATCGCCCACATCCGTATGACCGGTATACTGCATGATGACGGCCGCAGGTCGGGGCAGGGCGGCACCACCATAAGCCTCCGCGCCATGCGAGCCCAGGTAGGCGGCCATTCGCGCCCCTGCGGATGCGCCCCAGAGGGAGTATCCAGCGGTTGACACGCCAAGCGTTTCTGTATTCCGGAAGATATGCGTCAGTGCCGCCGCCAGATCCTCACAGGCCACCTCCGCGCCACCCACACGGTACTGGACGACAAACGCATTGTATCCAAGCCGGCTCAGTGCCAGCGCGTAGGGAAAACCCTCATGGATGGATCCCACGTGTTGAAACCCGCCACCCGCGCAAATCACGGCGAATGGCGCGCCGGGATTCCCAGGAAAGAAGAATAACCCGGTATATGCCTTTCGCGGATCGGTTTGCTTCTCCGTTTCCGTGTAGATCTCATGAAACAGGGGTTGTCCGGCCGCCACCATGTCCATCATTTCGTTCAGAACGTCTATGGCACGCGCCGCATCCACATTTCTGTGAAAGGGGAGCAGGGAGGCGATGTCGGATAGGGGCATGTCCTCTTGGTATCCTTGTTCAAGCGGCAGCAGGAATTTTGCGAAGCCTGCAAAAGCCGGATGGGAGAGGACCTCCTTGATGGTGCTGGCCTGCGTCAGCGGGTGGTGTGTGTTTTTTTCCGGTGGCGCATTGTTTTCGTCTCTCATCGCAATCACCGGACCAACCCTGTCAGGTACTCCACGGTTTGCGGATCGTAGTGCGAGAAGAACAGACTTTCGTCCGTGTCCAGCGCCGCGATGCGGTCCATTTCATCCTGATCCAGCACAAAGTCGAACACATCGATGTTCTGCGCCATGCGTTCCTTGCTTACGGTTTTGGGGATGACCACAACGCCGGATTGCAGCAGGAAGCGCAGGGTGACCTGGGCAGCGGTTTTGCCATGCTTTTCTCCGACAGACAACAGCACCTCGTTCTGGAACAGGTTGTTCTTGCCTTCCGCGAAGGGTCCCCAGGCCTCTATTTGCACGCCATATTTCTGCATGATCTCGCGCGCCTTCTTCTGCTGGTTGAAGGGATGGGTTTCCACCTGGTTCACAGCAGGGACAATCTCGTTGAACTTGATGAGATCGATCAACCGATCCGGATAGAAGTTGCTGACCCCAATGGCCCGCAGCTTGCCGGCCTTGTACAGATCCTCCATGGCGCGGTATGTGCCATAGTAGTCGTTGAAGGGCTGATGGATGAGCATCAGGTCAATGTAGTCCACCTGGAGTTTTCTCATGGATTCCTCGATGGATGTGGTGGCCTTCTCATAGCCACTGTTTGCAATCCAGACTTTTGTGGTCAGGAAGATCTCCCCTCGCGGGATCCCGGATTTCCGGATCGCATTGCCCACCGCCTCCTCGTTGCCATAGGCCTGTGCGGTGTCGATCAGCCGATATCCGGATGCCAGGGCATCGAGCACACAGCGCTCACATTCATCCGCGTCTCGAATCTGAAACACCCCGTATCCCAAAAGGGGCATTTCCACACCATTGTTCAGTTTTACATATTCCATGTCATTTCTCCTTTTCATTACAGTATGCATCAACCGGGGCGCGTATTCGGCAACCATCGTCCGGCGCGCACTTGCACCATGCTTCATTCGGCTTGCGTATGCACCACGCATCATGCGGTACGACACAAGGCGTAGATCAATATATGATACGGGTGTACGACATGCTGGCAAGTTTGCGCTCGGCCCCCTCTTTCGTGTAGACTTCCGTCACCACGAAGGGATTGACAACTTCATTTCCACCTACCACGGCTGTCAGCTTCAATTTGTTCAGCAATACAATGGTTGCCCCATAATCCTTTGTGGTCACTTCCTGATATTCCACAGCTTTGTACACAATCTGTTTTTCCTTGATGACGTCCATTTCGGCATCCCGTGACAGTGTGACACCCATGTGCACAAACACCGCGTCAGGGTGTACGGCTGCCGCCAACACATTCATGTCTTCGGTTTGCATTGCGTTCCAGATCCTCTTGGATGTTTCCAATGCCTTATCCATGTCATTTCTCCTTTTTCTACTCAATCATTTGGTTGCGCCAGCCGTTCTCAGGTTTTGCGATCCATCGCGCAGAGACGCTTCACATGTGCCGGATCCCGATGGCTGAAGAAAACGCTCTCGCCCGTATCCAGCGCGGCGATGGCGTTCATGTCCTCTTGATCCAGTGTGAAGCCCCGACAGTTCAGGTTCTCGTGCATCCGCTCCTTTTTTGTGGATTTCGGGATGGCGATGATGCCGCGTGAGGACAGCCAGTTCAGGATCACCTGTGCGACGGATTTTTTGTGTTTTTCCGCGATGGCGACAAGAACACTGTTGTTGAACATGTCGTTCTTTCCCTGGGCGAAGGGGCCCCAGGCTTCCATTTGCACACCCAGTTCCTGCATGGTTTTCAAGGATTCCACCTGCTGGCACAACGGATTCACCTCCACCTGACAGACTGCCGGAAGCACTTCCTGATGGATGGCAAAATCCATCAGCCGATCGGGATGAAAGTTGCTCACACCGATGGCACGAATTCGCCCTTCCCTGTACAGTTCCTCCATGGCCCGCCAGGAGCCATACACATCCCCATACGGATGGTGAATGAGAAACAAATCCAGATAATCAAGGCCCAGGCGTGCCATGGAGCGTTCAAACGCCGCCTTTGTCTTCTCGTAACCGGCATCCGCGATCCACAGCTTGGAGGTGATGAACAAGTCCTCGCGGGGAACACCGGATCGCACAACTCCCTTGCCAACCGCCTCTTCATTGCCATAGCCCGCAGCCGTATCGATGAGCCGGTATCCGGTTTCTATGGCATCCACCACACACTGCTCACATAGGGCGGGGTCGTTGAGCTGCAGAACGCCATATCCCTGCAGGGGCATCAAGATCCCATTGTTCAGTTTCACGTTTTCCATCGTTGCCTCCTTTACCGTCTTTTCCTTGCTTGCACCTGTACCCATCTTTTCCTTTTTTTCGCCTGTACGCTTGTCAGCCCGGGTGCCGGAGCGCCACTGCCTTCAAGCTTCATTCGGCCTTGTTCGTGGCCGGCTCCATGTCCCGGATCATCCTGATGACACTGGACGAATCGCTCTTCCCGTACCCAAGCTGTTGTGCCATGCGGTAGAACTGTATGCCGGTGTTCAATGTGAAGTTCGCGATACCACTGTCCTGGCAAAGCTGGCGTGCCAGTTCCAGATCCTTGAGCACAAGATCCACGACAAAACCCGGAGACAGGTCGTTGTTCAGCACCTTGTCCTTTTTCGCGCCAAGGATCATATTGTTGCCGGAACTGCTTGTGACCACGTCGTAGAAGGTTTCGAGCGGGATGCCCAGATGATCCGCCATCAGAATGGCTTCGCCGTTCATGATCTGTGCGGTGAAGGACAGGTAATTGTTGATGATTTTGATGGCGGAACCACCGCCGCGCGAACCGATGTAGTGGAAGGTCTTGCCCAGTGCCTCAAGGCAAGGCAGCAGCCCCGCATCCTCGATTTCTTTCCGGGTTGCGCCCAACATGAGGGAAAGCGTTCCCTTGGCAGCGCCCACACCACCGCCACTCACCGGAATGTCGATATAGGTGATTCCCTTGTCGGCTGCCAGCTGGGCCAACTCCCGGCTTTGCGCGGGAGAGATGGTGCTGAAATCCAGGATGTACTGGCCGCTTCGGCCGGAGGGGATCAGCCCGTCAGGTCCCGCGACAATGTCCGCCACCTCTGCCGGGCCGGGCAACGCAAGGCAGATGACATCCGCCTGTTGTGCCAAATCCCTGACGCAGGAAGCCACCTGGGCGCCTTGTTCTTTCAGCACAAGGCATGCTGCCTGGCTGCGGTTGTGGACCACGAGTTCCCCGAACGTTCTCAAGAGATTGGCCGCCATTGGCGCGCCCATGTTGCCAAGACCGATAAACCCATATGCATATGCCATGTGACAGACTCCTTTCGCTGATAAACCTCCTGTGTTCTATCCTCTATTGGCGACGTATTGCAGTTCCAAAAAGATACAAGGCATGCCCGGGAGCCAATAGAGGACTTTGTTGGTGCTCCCCCGTGGACGCATCCGGGTCTATCGTGTAAATGCGAAGCATTTACAGGTCCTGCTGGTGCTTCCGCGAAGCATCAAGCGTCAATTCTCAGGCTGGAGGGGCTGGATGGGTGTGCTTTGCATCGAGGCTTCTCTCCTGGCGACATTTTCCTTGTGCATCACCATCAGGGAGGGCATCAGCACCACAACAAACATGACCAGGCCCAGCATGACAATGGACGCGGAGCCGACAAACGCATACCTGTAGCCGATGTACTTCACACCGAGTCCCAGGAAGATGGCGCCAAGTCCATAAGCCAAATCCATGGTGGCGAAGAGGGTGGCGCTGACGGCACCACGCCGATCCGCCGGACAAAACGTGTAGGCCGTTGCCTGCAGTACGGGAACGACGGAACCGAACCCGAAGCCGAACAGGACGGCGGAGACCAGAAACAGCGGCAGTGCCTGGGCCCAGAAAAGGATGACCAGCCCTGCGGCCATGGAGACAATACCGGGGATGAGGACCATCGGAATGCCGTACCGGTCGGACATTTTGCCGACAAACAGGCGGACCACGAAAACCGCCATGGCGTAGCACGTGAAATACAACCCGATTTGCGCCACACCGATGTCTTGCCCATAGCTGGCGATATACCCAATGATGCCCCCATAGGGGAAGACGACGAAGAAGGCGATGAGCGCTGTTTTCAACACATGGCTGTCGAGATAAAAACCACGTTTGACTTGTGGTGTCGGTGCTTGTTGTGCCAAAGCGGCATCCGATTCCTGCGACACCTTTTCCCCATGGTTTGATTTTTCTTCTGCAGGGTTCTTCAACGCGGCTTTCCGATTCCGTTCATACCGGATGAAGAGGCCTCCCAGCAAGGACAGGGAGCCAGCGATGACACCCCCGACCAGCAGTGCGGCATTGCTGATCTGCTGCATCAGGAAAAGTCCCAGTGCGGGTGCCAGCGCCATGCCCATTGTATTGGCCAGCGCGTAGTAACCGATGCCTTCGGCCCGTCTGGAAGCAGGGACAAGATCGGCCGACATCGTACCGCCGGACGTGGATGTGGCACTGAAGCCGGTTCCTTGCAGGAAGCGGACTCCGATGATGCCGAACAGCGTAGTCCACAGCCCGAGAAGGGGGATGGCAAGGATCATGATGACCAATCCGGTAAGGTAGACCTTCCGGCGGCCCCACCGGTCAGCGAGGTTTCCCCAGAAGATGCGGGGCAAAAGGGATCCCATGGTATAGGCAAAGATGATGAATCCGCCCACGGATGGGTCTGTCAGGCCAACAGAACGCGCGTATAGCGGCAATGTGGGGTTGAACATGAATGCGGCGAAATACATGAAAACCGCAGAACTCATCAGGATGATGAATTCCTTTGTCCAGAGTGGTTCGAGGGAATGCTGTCTTGGTTTCATTTGACCTCCGTCGTCAAGAACGTCTCTCGTGATGGGGGATACAATCTGAATAAGAGACGCGACGTCTCGTTGCTTATTATCATAAGTGACGAATCGTCTCTTGTCAAGGGGGGTGCGGAATGTTACAATTGGGTTGTGGATTTTCATCAATTCACGGTTGCCGGAA
>JAEWSN010000261.1 GCA_023459915.1 Bacillota bacterium | reverse complement strand
TGCTGATGGATGTGGCGTGTTCCAAGGGGACCTACATCCGCACCCTCTGCCACGATATCGGCGCCCGGCTGGGCTGTGGGGGACACATGTCCTTTTTGCTCCGGACAAAAAATGGACCGTATCCACTTGGCGGGGCGCACACCCTTGAGGCGCTGGCCGCCGCGGCGGCGGCGGGCAAAGCGGATACGCTGATGCTGCCGGTGGATTCCGCGTTTGCCGCATGGCCGCGCTGGGTGTGCGGACAGCCGGAAATGGACAGGCTGCGCAATGGACAGACCCTGCAGGGCCCGTCAGCCGATGCGGCCGCGCGGGCGCTCGCGGAGGCCGATGGCGCGCTGCCGGAGCATTTTCGCGTTTATGGGCCCGATCGATTTTTGGGTCTGGGCATGTTTGTGACAGGCATGGGGACGCCGTCAACGCCGGGGGATCCAGCAACCCCGGGGGAGCAGGTTGGCCCGGGCGTCCGGTTGTACCGGCGGATGGAGGTGTGAGGGATGCGTGTATTGGACATGATGGCCGCTTCGGTGGAAACGGGTGCCACCGGGGTGGGGCTTGGCAACTTTGACGGGCTGCACATCGGCCATATGGCCCTGATTCACACCCTGGTCAGCGAGTGCCGCATGAGCGGGCTGTCGCCGGCCGTGTTTACCTTCACCAAGCATCCGGACCACATCCTGCGCAAGGATTTGTATCAGCCGCTCATCACCTCCCTGGCACACAAGACGGAGATTCTGGCCCGCCAGGACATCGACTGGCTGTGCCTGCAGGAATTCGACGACGCCTTCTCCCAACTGTCGGCGGAGGATTTTGTTCGTGACATCCTGCTGGCCAGACTGCGGGCCAGGCTTGTCGTTGTCGGGTTCAACTATCGGTTCGGCTATCAGGGTGAGGGTGACACGGCCCTGCTGCGCCGCCTCGGCGAGCGGCACGGGTTCCGGGTCATCGTGGTGCCGCCGGTGAAGGTGGAGGACGAGGTGGTGAGCAGCACGCTCATCCGTTCCTATATCGGCAAGGGGGAGATGGAACATGTGTTTCATCTGCTGGGGCGGCACTTCTCCATCCCGGGAGTTGTCGCCGACGGACGCAGGATCGGCAGGCAGATTGGGTTTCCAACGGCCAACCTGTATCCGGAGCCTGAAATGGCGATCCCCGCGTTCGGCGTCTACATCACGCGCACGCGAAGCGGCCGGGCCTGGCATGACAGCGTGACCAGCATCGGGCTGGCACCCACGGTTCGGACGGACGGCAGCTTCAGCATTGAAACGCATTTGCTGGGCTTTCGGGAGGATCTGTACGGGAAGGAGATCGAGGTGGCGTTTCTGAGCCGGCTGCGCGGAGAAATCCGGTTTGACGGCCTGGAGGCGCTCAAGGCGCAAATCGGTCGGGACATTGCGGACGCGCGTGCCTATTTTTCGGTTTCGCCCTGCCCGTAGCCACCCTGCCTGCGATGACCGGACGACGGGCTTCTTGTATTTTTGCAGGAACATTTCCGCGTCAGCCGGAACGCTTGCAGGAAAAGCGTCTTCAGAACGGATGACATCCTTTCCGTTGCGCTGGAGGCCGTTTTCGTGTATACTATTGACCATATAAATGTTTGATATCGACACCCATGGCGGGATGCGCGGCCGGAGTCAACTCCGTCCCGTGTCCGGCCGGAAAACCGAACGAAGCAACAACGAGGTGGAACGAATGGCAACTCTGGACAAGGTCAACGCGCTCCTCGCCAGAAAAGCTTTGCAGATGCAGGGCGGCGGGGAAGCCAAGGTCGCCAAACAACACGAGGCGGGAAAGAAAACCGCCCGTGAACGTTTGGCCATGCTCCTGGACAGCGACAGTTTTGTGGAATTGGACGCTTTTGTGGAAACCAGAAGCGTTGCATTCGACATGCAGCGCAAAAAGGTTGACGGCGACGGCGTCATCACCGGCTATGGCACGGTCAACGGACGTCTCGTGTACGTCGCGTCCCAGGACTTCACCGTCATCGGCGGCTCGCTCGGCGAAATGCACGCCCGCAAAATCACCAAGGCCATGGACATGGCCATGAAGATGGGCGCGCCGTTCATCAGCATCAACGATTCCGGCGGGGCACGCATCGAGGAAGGCATCGACGCCCTTTCCGGCTTCGGTGACATCTTCTACCGCAACACGCTCGCGTCGGGCGTCATTCCCCAGATTTCCGTCGTGCTCGGCCCGTGTGCCGGCGGCGCGGTGTATTCTCCGGCCATCACCGACTTTGTCTTCATGGTCGACAAGACCAGCCACATGTTCATCACCGGACCGCAGGTCATCAAGGCGGTGACGGGTGAAGACACCACCTTCGACAAGCTTGGCGGTGCGGCCGCGCACAGCGGCATCTCCGGTGTGGCCCATTTTGAGAGCCCCTCGGAGGAAGACTGCTTCGCGCACATCAAGCTGCTGCTCTCCTTCCTGCCCGACAACAACCTTGAGGATCCTGAAATGGAGCAGAACGCGGACGATCCGAACCGCAGCTGCCCGGAACTCAATGTGGTCATCCCGGACGATCCGAACAAGCCCTATGACATCACCGGCGTCATCGGCTCGGTTGTGGATGGCGGTGCGTTCCTGGAGGTTCACAAGAACTTCGCGAAGAACATTGTCGTGGGCTTTGCCCGCATCGGCGGCAATCCGGTGGGCATCGTGGCCAACCAGCCCAATGTCCAGGCCGGCGTGCTCGATGTCGATTCTTCGGACAAGGCCGCGCGGTTCGTGCGTTTCTGCGACTCGTTCAACATTCCGCTGGTGACCTTCACCGACGTGCCCGGCTATCTGCCCGGGGTGAAGCAGGAGCACAGCGGCATCATCCGCCACGGCGCGAAGCTGCTGTACGCGTTCTCCGAGGCGACGGTCCCGAAAATCAATGTTGTGGTGCGCAAGGCATACGGCGGTGCCTACATCGCCATGAACTCCAAGCATCTGGGCGCGGACCTCGTACTCGCCTGGCCGACGGCGGAAATTGCCGTCATGGGGCCGGACGGTGCCGCGAACATCATCTTCAAGAAGGAGATCGGGGAATCCTCGGATCCCGTGACCACCCGGCAGCAGAAGATTGAACAGTACCGTGACGAGTTCTCGAACCCCTTTATTGCCGCGGCACGTGGCTATGTGGACGATGTGATTGAACCCGCCACCACCCGTGCCCGCCTGGCCAACGCGCTCGAAATGCTTTCCGGCAAACGCGAAACGCGTCCGGCCAAGAAGCATGGCAATATCCCGCTCTAATCCCGGAGAAAGAGACCGGCCGGTACAGAAACCTGACCGGCCTCAGGATGACCCGCCGCGGGGAACCGGAACGGGCGGGAACAACAGATGGAGGCAGAAACAGCATGAGAAAGTTCAATGTGACCGTCAACGGCAAGTCTTATGAAGTGGAAGTGGAAGAAACCGGCGCGCCTGTCGCCGCAACCCCGGTGATGCCTGTCGCAGCCGCCGCGGCACCCGCGGCCGCTCCTGCGGCAGCGGCACCGGCAGCGGCTCCCGCCCCCAAGGCGGCGCCCGCCCCGAAAGCGGCTGGCGGCGCTGCCGGCGCGGTGAAGATCAGCGCGCCCATGCCCGGCACCATCATGAAGGTCAATGTCGAGCCCGGCCAGTCTGTCAAGAAGGGCACCGTGCTCGCCATTCTCGAAGCGATGAAAATGGAAAACGAAATCATGGCACCCCAGGATGGCACGGTGGCTTCGGTCAATGTGACCAAGGGCCAGCAGGTCAACAGCGGGGATCTCATGGTCAGCCTGAACTAATCCCCTTCACAGGAGCCTTGGTTGGTTTTTGGCCGGGGTTCCGGGAACACAATCCGGCATGGCTGACCTGTCGGATTGCACAGCACGGACATCGGAGCGCGTGATGCACCGATGTCCAGGAAAGGAAGTGAACTCATGGGAGTGAAAATTACCGAAACCGTCCTGCGTGACGCGCATCAGTCCCTGATCGCCACACGCATGTCCACCGCAGAAATGCTGCCGATGCTCGAACAGCTCGACCAGGTAGGTTACAACGCCCTTGAATGCTGGGGCGGCGCCACCTTTGACGCCTGCGTGCGATTTTTGAACGAGGATCCGTGGGATCGCCTGCGGACCATCCGCGCCAAGGTGAAGAACACCAAGCTGCAGATGCTGCTTCGCGGTCAGAACCTGCTTGGCTACAAACACTACGCGGACGATGTCGTGGATTATTTCGTCCAGAAGTCCGTTGCCAACGGCATCGACATCATCCGCATCTTCGACGCCCTCAACGACTACCGCAACGTGGAGCGGGCTGTCAAAGCCACCAAGAAGGAGGGCGGACACGCCCAGATCGCGTTCTCCTATACGGAGAGCGAATTCCACAGCCTCGAGCAGTTCGTGAAGGAAGCCAAACAAATGGTGGAGATGGGCGCCGATTCCATCTGCATCAAGGACATGGCGGCACTGCTGGTTCCCTACAAGGCCTACGACCTTGTCAAGGCCCTGAAGGAAAATGTCAGCATTCCCATTGAACTGCATACCCACTACACCTCCGGCGTGGGTTCCATGACTTACCTCAAGGCCATCGAGGCCGGCATCGACATCGTGGACACCGCCATGAGCCCGTTGGCGCTGGGCACCTCCCAGCCGCCGACAGAACCGCTGGTGGCAACCCTTGCGGGCACGGAATATGACACCGGTTATGATTTGAACCTGCTCAGCGATATTTCCGCGTATGTGGGCACACTGCGTGACAAATACCTCAAGAGTGGTCTGCTCAACACCAAGGTCATGGGCGTCGATGTCAACGCGCTCAAGTACCAGGTTCCCGGCGGCATGCTGTCCAACCTGGTGTCCCAGCTCAAGCAGGCCGGCAAGGAAGACAAATTCCTGGAAGTGCTCCAGGAAGTGCCGCGGGTGCGCGCGGATCTCGGCTATGTGCCGCTGGTCACGCCGTCCTCGCAGATTGTCGGGACGCAGGCCGTCATGAATGTCATCGCCGGCGAGCGCTACAAGATGATTCCGAAGGAAACCAAGGATGTCGTCAAGGGCATGTACGGCAAGACGCCGGCGCCCATTTCCGATGAAATGGTCAAAAAAATCATCGGCGATGAGGAACGGATCACCTGCCGTCCCGCGGACACCCTGTCACCGGAGCTTGCGAAGGTGGAGAAGGAAATGGCCGAGTACCACGAGCAGGACGAGGATGTGCTCACCTGGGCCATGTTCCCGCAGGTGGCGCAGAAGTTCTTCGAATGGCGCAAGGCACAGAAATACAAAATCGATCCGGATATGGTGGACTACGACAACCGCGTCCATCCAATGGCGTAACCTTTCGGGGAGGCGCCGCCGTTCAGGCTTCAACCAGGGCCGTCCCGCAGGGGGCGGCCCTTTACAGGGGAGGATATCATGAAGGGAATCCGTTTGGACTACAAAAACGCGCTGGGTTTCATGGCGGAACACGAGATTGAGTATTTTGCGCCCCAGGTGGCGGCCGCAGAAGCCATGCTTCATCAGAAGAACGGTCCGGGGAGCGATTTTCTCGGCTGGGTGGATCTGCCGGTCAACTATGACAAGGCGGAATTTGCCCGGATAGAGGCCGCGGCGGCCAAAATCCGAAAGGACTCGGATGTGCTGGTGGTGATTGGCATCGGCGGCTCCTATCTTGGGGCACGCGCGGCACTCGAGGCACTGGGCCATTCCTTCCAGAACAACCTGCCGAAGGAAAAGCGCAAGGGTCCGGCCATTTATTTCGCGGGCAACAACATCAGCCCCACCTATCTGGCCGACCTGTTCGATCTCATCGAGGGGCAGGAGGTTTCCGTCAACGTCATCTCCAAATCCGGCACCACCACCGAGCCGGCCATTGCCTTCCGTCTGTTCAAGCAGTATATGGAGAAGCGGTATGGCAAGGAGGGCGCGAAATCCCGCATCTATGCCACCACCGACAAGGCGCGCGGCGCCCTGAAGACACTGGCCGATGCCGAAGGCTATGAAACCTTCGTGATTCCGGACGATGTCGGTGGACGCTTCTCTGTGCTCACGGCGGTTGGGTTGCTGCCCATCGCCGCGGCCGGCATCGACATCCAGGCCATGATGCGGGGTGCCGCGGACAGCCGGGAGGCCTGCATGAAGCCGTTTGCCGAGAATGACTGCCACCGGTATGCCGCCGCGCGCAACGCGCTGCTGCGCAAGGGTCGTACCACCGAAATCATGGTCAACTACGAACCGTCCCTGCATTATGTGACCGAGTGGTGGAAGCAGCTGTACGGCGAATCCGAGGGCAAGGACCAAAAAGGACTGTTCCCGGCGGGCGTGGACTTCTCCACGGATCTCCATTCCATGGGGCAGTACATCCAGGACGGCATGCGCAACCTCTTTGAAACGGTGCTGAATGTCGAGTCTTCCCGCAAGGCGATGGCGCTCATCGCCACCGCGGATGATCTGGACAAACTGAACTATCTTGAAGGCAAAGACATGGATTTCGTCAACAAGAAGGCCATGCAGGGCACCATCCTGGCGCACAATGACGGCGGCGTGCCCAATCTTGTGGTGAATGTCCCGGCCATGGATGCCTATTGGTTCGGCGCCCTGGTGTATTTCTTCGAAAAGGCATGCGGCATCAGCGGCTACCTGCTCGGGGTGAACCCGTTCGACCAACCCGGTGTGGAAGAGTACAAGAAGAACATGTTCGCGCTGTTGGGCAAACCCGGCAACGAGGCGCGCAGGGCGGAGCTGGAAAAACGGCTGTAACCCTTTTCCTCTGCCCGTTGCATGACTTTTCCCGCGCATGCGGGTGATGTGGGTGTCCAACGGTTTTCAGGGCTTGCCTCATCAAATGCGGCTGTGTTACAATATGAGGGCTGCACAAGACAAATGGAGGAAACCGTATGCTTACGATTGTTGTCAACATTCTACATATCCTGCTGTGCCTGGTCGTCATCGCCGTCGTGCTCCTGCAGGCCGGACGTTCCGCGGGAATCAGCGGCGCCATCGCGGGCGGTGCGGAGACCTTCTTTGGCAAGAACAAGGGGCGTGATATCGAATCCAAGCTCAGCCGGTATACCGGTTGGTGTGCCATTGGGTTCATCGTGACGTCTGTCGTGCTTGTGTTCATGCTCCGCGGCTGACAGTCAGATTGCGATCCGAAGCCATGCATACCGAGGTGTGCATGGCTTTTTGCGTTCCAGAGGGAGTTGATTGTATGCCAGCATTCCGTATCCATTCCGAATACCGGCCGCAGGGGGATCAGCCCAAGGCCATCGATCGGCTGGCCGCGTCCATCGAGGCCGGCAACCGGCATCAAACCCTGCTGGGGGTGACCGGGTCCGGCAAAACCTATACCATCGCCAATGTCATTGAGCGTGTGCAGAAACCCACACTGGTGATCGCGCACAACAAGACACTGGCCGCGCAGCTGTGCAACGAGTTCACGGAACTGTTTCCCGACAACGCGGTGGAGTACTTTGTCAGCTATTACGACTATTATCAGCCGGAAGCCTACATTCCTTCCACGGACACCTATATCGAGAAGGACTCGGCGATCAACGACGAGATCGACAAACTGCGCCATTCTGCGACCGCGGCGCTGTTTGAGCGGCGGGACGTCATCATCGTGGCATCTGTTTCCTGCATCTATGGTCTGGGGGATCCGGAGGATTACACGGAGCTGATGTTGTCCCTGCGACCCGGCATGATTCGGGATCGGGACGAGGTCATCCGCAAGCTGGTGGACATCCAGTACACCCGCAATCAAATCGACTTTCACCGCGGCACCTTCCGCGTCATGGGAGACACGCTCGACATCTTCCCGCCGGCGTCCAACAACCTGGCCCTGCGGGTGGAGTTTTTCGGCGACGAGGTGGAGCGGCTCAGTGAGATCGACGTGCTCACCGGCGAGGTGAAGCGGTATATGTCCCACATCGCGGTTTTCCCGGCCTCGCACTTTGCCACAAGCCGCGCCAAGATGGAGCGGGCCGTCCAGTCCATTGAGGTGGAGCTGGAGGAACAGCTGAAATTCTTCCGCGAGAACGACAAGCTGCTCGAGGCGCAGCGGCTGGAGCAGCGGACCCGCTACGACCTGGAGATGATGCGGGAGCTGGGTTTCTGCAGCGGTATAGAAAACTATTCAAGACATATTTCGGGGCGCGAGCCCGGCAGTTCCCCATTCACCCTGATGGACTATTTCCCGGACGATTTCCTGATTGTCATCGACGAGTCCCATGTGAGCGTGCCGCAAATCGGCGCGATGTACAACGGGGACCGCGCCCGCAAGCAATCGCTGGTGGAATACGGGTTCCGGCTGCCGTCCGCGTTCGACAACCGCCCGCTGACGTTTGCCGAGTTCAATGAGCGCGCCAAACAGTTCGTCTATGTCAGCGCCACGCCCGCAAAGTATGAGCGGGAGCTGTCCACGGAAATCGTGGAGCAGATCATCCGACCCACCGGGCTGATTGATCCGGAGGTGATTGTCCGTCCGGTCAAGGGCCAGATCGACGATTTGATGGAGGAAATCCGCAAGGTGACGGCGCGAAAGGAACGCATTCTGGTCACCACCCTCACCAAGCGGATGGCGGAGGATCTCACCAAATACTTCGAGGAAATGGGCATCCGGGTGCGGTACCTGCATTCCGATGTGGAAACGCTGGAACGGATGGAAATCATCCGGGATCTGCGTTCCGGCGTGTTTGACGTGCTGGTGGGCATCAACCTTCTGCGGGAAGGCCTCGACTTGCCGGAGGTGTCGCTCGTGGCGATTCTGGATGCGGACAAGGAGGGATTCCTGCGTTCGGAGACCTCGCTGATCCAGACGATCGGCCGCGCCGCCCGCAATGTGGCGGGTCGGGTCATCATGTATGCGGACAACATGACCAAATCCATGAACTATGCCATCAGCGAGACGAATCGCCGCCGGCAGATACAAAAGGACTACAATGAGGCGCACGGCATCACGCCGCGCACCATTGTCAAGAGCATCCACAGTGTCATTGAGATGACCAAGGCGGCCGAACCCGGCGCGCCGTTCCGCCCCGGCCAGGATGACGGCGTGTCCGCGCTGGACGCGGAGAGCGTCAAGGCCCTGCTCGAGAGCCTGACCAAGGAGATGAAGATTGCGGCAAGGGAGCTCGAATTCGAGCGCGCCGCGTCGCTGCGTGACAGGATCCAGGTGCTGCAGCGGCAATTGGAGAAGCGTTGACGGCGTGATATAATGATGTCTTGAACATGTGGACCACATGACGGTTCCCGCACGCGGTGTGCGCGCGGAAGAATAGCCTCCGGAGGGATCATGGCCAGCAGCACCAGACAGCAACAGATTCGCAACTTCTGCATCATCGCCCATATCGATCACGGCAAATCCACCCTGGCGGATCGCCTGCTCGAAAAGACGGGCGCGATGACCGAACGCGAGATGGAGGATCAAATCCTCGACAATATGGACATCGAGCGGGAACGGGGCATCACCATCAAGGCACAGGCTGTCCGGATGGTGTATCAGGCCGGTGACGGGCAGGAATATGTGCTCAATCTCATCGACACGCCCGGGCATGTCGACTTCAACTACGAGGTGTCCCGCAGCATCGCGGCGTGTGAGGGTGCCATCCTTGTGGTGGACGCCTCGCAGGGCATTGAGGCCCAGACGCTGGCCAATGTCTACCTTGCCACCGAACACAATCTGGAGATTCTGCCTGTCATCAACAAGGTGGATCTGCCCAGTGCCCGTCCCGACGAAATCATCCATGAAATCGAGGAGGTCATTGGCATTGAGGCGCACCACGCCCCCAAGGTGTCCGCCAAGAGCGGCCTGAATGTCCAGGAAGTGCTCGATCGCATTGTCGAGTTCATTCCGCCGCCACAGGGTGATGAGGAGGCGCCGCCCAGGGCGTTGATTTTCGATTCCTTCTACGACAGCTACAAAGGGGTGGTCTGTTATGTCCGCATGATGGAGGGAACCATCTCCGTTGGCCAGACCATCCGGATGATGCACACGAAAAAAACCTTCACTGTGACGGAAATCGGCACCATGCGTCCTGGCTCCCTGCTGCCCATGGGCAAGCTCATGGCGGGGGATGTCGGCTATATCTGTGCCAGCATCAAGAACATGCGCGACACCCATGTCGGCGACACCATCACCCTGGCCGACAATCCGGCCAAGGAGCCGCTTCCCGGATACAAGAAGGCTGTCCCGATGGTGTTTTGCGGCATCTATCCCGCCGATGGATCAAAATACGGCGACCTGCGCGACGCACTCGAAAAGCTCCAGCTCAATGACGCCGCGCTGCTGTTCGAGCCCGAAACCTCCGTCGCGCTGGGATTCGGGTTCCGCTGCGGCTTTTTGGGCCTGCTTCACATGGAGATCATCCAGGAACGCCTGGAGCGTGAGTACAACATGGATCTGGTGACCACGGCCCCGTCGGTCATCTACAAAATCACGAAAACGGACGGCACGGCGTTCGAGCTCGACAATCCCAGCAAGCTGCCCGATGTGGCCGAAATCGAGTCGATGCAGGAACCCATGGTCAAGGTCACCATCATGTCGCCGACCGAATATGTGGGCAACATCATGGAACTTTGCCAGGACCGGCGCGGCACCTATGTGAGCATGGAGTACATGGAGGCCACCCGGGTCATCCTGCACTATGTGATGCCGCTCAACGAGATCATCTATGACTTTTTCGACGCGCTGAAAAGCCGCACGAAGGGATATGCCTCGCTCGACTACGAGCTGACCGGTTACCAGACCTCCAAGCTGGTGAAGCTCGACATCCGGCTCAACGGCGAGGCGGTGGACGCGCTGTCGTTCATCGTCCATGCCGACAAGGCCTACGCGCGGGGGCGCCGGATGGCGGAAAAGCTCAAGGAGACCATTCCGCGGCAGAATTTCGAGATTCCCATCCAGGCCTACGCCGGCGGCAAGATCATCGCCCGCGAAACCATCAGCGCCTTCCGCAAGGACGTGCTCGCCAAGTGTTACGGCGGAGATATTTCCAGAAAGCGCAAGTTGCTTGAAAAACAGAAGGAAGGCAAAAAGCGCATGCGGCAGTTCGGCAGCGTGGAAGTGCCACAAGAAGCCTTCATGTCTGTGCTGAAGCTGGATACATAAAGCGGTTTTACGTTAGCGGGGGTACAATCCGCCGCATGACATGCTTCGCATCGTCATGCGGTAGGAATGCGAACAATTCCGTGTGTCATGCTTCGCCTGACACACGGGGCTTCCCCAAAACCGTTGACGAGAAAGGTCAACGGATTTTGGGATTTATAGCGCCGCTTAGGCAAAATTGCGTGGAAGGGCAATGAACTCTTGGCGGCGGTGCATTGCGCCGCATGCCATGCTTCGCACGACACGCGGTAGAGGTGCGTACAATTCCGCGTGTCATGCTTCGCATCGACACACGGGGGTACAATCCGCCGCATGACATGCACCGCACGACACGCGCCGCATGACATGCTTCGCATCGTCATGCGGTAGGAATGCGTACAATTCCGTGTGTCATGCTTCGCATCGACACACGGGGCATCGTCATGCGGTAGGAATGCGAACAATTCCGTGTGTCATGCTTCGCATCGACACACGGGGCATCGTCATGCGGTAGAAATGCGTACAATTCCGTGTGTCATGCTTCGCATCGACACACGGGGCATCGTCATGCGGTAGGAATGCGAACAATTCCGTGTGTCATGCTTCGCATCGACACACGGGGGTTCACAAGGAATCAGGTATCACATGCATCCATTGGGCTTGTACATCCATATCCCGTTTTGTGTTCGCAAGTGCAATTACTGCGACTTTCCTTCCGTGGCCGGCAAATTGGATCTGTTGCCGGCCTATTTGGACGCGCTTCATGCCGAGTTGGGACGGGCGGCCGACCAGTGGGAGGGGTATCGGGTCCAAACGATCTTTCTCGGCGGTGGGACCCCCTCGCTGCTGCCGGCAGATGCCTATGGTCCGTTGCTCGATGCCATCCGGAAAGCCTTCCCGGTGGCCGCGGATGCGGAAATCAGTCTGGAGGCGAACCCCGGTACCGTTACGCGGGAAAAGGCGCAGGCGATGCGGGCCGCAGGCTTCAACCGTGTCAGTCTTGGTGTGCAGGCCGCCCAGGACGAGCTGCTGCGGGCCATGGGACGCATCCATCGGCGCAAGGACGCGGAGGAGGCCATTGGCCTGCTCCTGGACGCGGGATTCGGGAATCTGAATCTTGACTTGATGTTTGGCCTGCCGGGTCAGACATTTTCCCAATGGCAGGAGTCCTTGCGGTTTGCCACCGCCTTCCCGACCACCCATGTGTCCTTCTACAGCCTGTCGATAGAAGCGGGAACGCCCTGGGGGGATCTGTACGAACGCAAACAGCTTGAGCCGGCCCCCGATGAGCTGGATCGCCGGATGTACCACGAGGCCTGTGACTTTCTGGCACGCGCGGGGTATCTACATTATGAGATTTCCAACGCGGCGAAGCCCGGGTTGTTGTGCCGGCACAATCTGATATACTGGAACCGCGGCGAATACCTCGGGCTCGGCGCCGGCGCGCATTCCCTGATGGGAAACCGGCGGTTTGCCAATGTCGCCGACCCGGAGCAGTACATTCTCCGGCAACGTGCGGGCACCTCCCTCCATGTGGAGGAGCAGACGCTCACGGCCGGGGACGTGCTTTCGGAGCGGCTGTTCATGGGATTCCGTCTGCTTGCCGGGTTGGATCTCGCGCAGGTGGGCGAGGAGACGGGAATCGATGTGGCGCGGCACCATGCGCAGGCGCTCGGGACCTTGACCGGGGAGGGCCTGCTTGAAACGCAGGGAGCGATGACAAGACTGACAACGCGTGGCCTGGACTACGCCAACCGCGTGTTTCGCGCTTTTGTATAGGGAGGATCCATGGATCGAATCGAAGGCATTGCGCCGTCTGGGTTGCAGGAACTGGTGCAACGGCATTTGCCGGATTTCCAGGCGGAAATTCGGCAAATGCTCGATGAGACGGATCTGTCGCTTGTCAATCTGGAGGCGGAACCTGCGGACAAGGCCTGTCTGCACGCCCTCTATGTGCGTTACCACGCCATCGGCGGATTGCTGGGCCTGATGCGCGAGCCGTTGGGACAGCGGCTGGCGCTCGCGTCCGAGACCCTTGTGGAAACGCTGCGGAAGTATCGGCCTTCGGCCGACGCGCAGGGCATCAACCAATTGGTGCAGTCCGCCCGCTTTCTGCGCCGGCTGGTGACCGAGGCGGCCGCTACGGAGGATTCGCGGCTCTCCGGTGAGATTGGACAGCATGTGCAGGCCATGATGCAGTCCCGGGCGGATCTGATGCTCGAAATCCGCCAGCCGCTGGCACAGGAGACCCGCATCGGCGAAATCCTTGTCCGACAGGGCACCATGGCGGAAGCCGATGTTGCGGATTTGCTGTCCCGGCAGCAGGCGTCGCCCGAGCGGACCCGGTTTGGGGAGTTGCTGCTGCGGGAGAAGCGAGTGGAGGCGTCCGACATCATCAAGGCCATCCGCATGCAGAAGCTCCGCACGCATGGCGTGGCGGATCCGTCGGTACGCGTGCCTCTGGCGCGCATCGATGAGGTGGGGATGCTGATCGAGCAGCTGCAGGCCAAATGCCGGACGCTGGAGGCGGAGGCGCTGCTGCGGTTCGGAAACAAGGACCGCTTTGCGACGGAGACCGGGAGTGTTCTGGCGCAACTCAAGGCACTGGGGCTGGTGCTGTCTTCCCTTCGGCTTGTCACCCTGCGGGAAGTGTTTGCCAAGCTGGCGCAAACCGTCGGCTCCCTGATCGAGGAGTCCCACCGCGCGGTGCGTGTCACCACGCTGGGCGAATCGGTGGAGGTTGACAAGGCGCTGTCCGATCAACTGTTGCAGCCGCTGGCCGACCTGCTTGCCCTGTTTCTCGAGACGACCGCCGGACAGGAAGGCGAGGATGCCCTGGGCCTGCTTGAGGTGGTGGCCTATCGTGAGGGCGATGGCCTGCATGTGGATGTGACCGGAGATGCCCGGGGCGATTTGTCATCGCCTGCGCGCCGCGAGGCGACGGATCGGCTCGTGCATGCCGTGACACAACTGGGCGGCAGATTGTCGCTCGATGATGATCGGGGAGGTGGCATCCGTGCCAGGCTCCTGTTTCCCGAACGGGAGGTGAACGCGTGAAGGCGTTGATAGCGGAAGATGATTTCATCAATCGCCGGGTGATGCAGCTGTTTTTGGCGGGATACGGAAAATGCGATGTGGCGGACAACGGCGTGTCCGCGCTGCAGATGGTGCAGGATGCCCATCGCAACAACAAGCCCTATGCGCTGGTTTGTGTGGATGCCACATTGCCGGAAATGGACGGGCTCACCCTGCTTGGGGAAATCCGCCGGGTTGAGCGTGAGCTGGGACTGATGGGCCGCGATGGCGCAAGCGTCATGATCCTCTCCGCGGAAGCCACGAAGGACATGGTTCTCTCCGCGTTCCGGAGCACCTGTGACGGGTTCATGCTCAAACCCTTCCGCAAGCGGGAGCTGGTGGCATTCCTGTCGGAGCAGGGGTTGATTCAGGACCCGGTGTGACCCTCCCGGGCGGGTATGTGAATTGATGTTTTTCCTTGCCAAAGAAATATTTGACCTTGTCTGACTTTTTGCGCCCATTCGCTTGACAAAGCGGATGGGCGATGTTATGTTTGAATTGCGTTAGCACTCAACGCAAGAGAGTGCTAACAGCATGAGAGGCTGGTGTCCGCCCAGTGAAAGGAGGTTGTCCATGACGTGGGATGAAGAACTGACAGAACGAAAGAAAGCCATTCTCCGCTCCATTGTGGACGACTACATTCACACGGCGCAGCCGGTCGGTTCGCGCACCATCTCCAAGAAGCACGAGCTGGGACTGAGCTCGGCGACCATCCGCAACGAAATGGCGGATTTGGAGGAGCTGGGGTATCTGGCACAACCGCACACCTCGGCCGGACGGGTTCCTTCCGACAAGGGGTATCGGTTTTACGTGGACAATCTGGTTCAGGTGCAGGATCTGGCAAAGGAAGAGATGCAGCGCATCCGGACTGCCATGGACGAGCGGATCGGTGAGCTGGGAGAACTGGTTCTGCGCGCGGCCAAGCTCATCACGGCGGTCACGGGATACACAACCGTGGCAATGACGCCGAAGGTGGAGGACAACCCCATCCGGACCGTCCAGATTGTTCCGGTTGGCGGGGAGCGGGTGCTGGTCATCGTGGTGGTGTCCGGCGGCATTGTCAACAGCCGTGTGGTTCGGCTTGAAACCGAATTGTCCGATGAAGACATCCACACCATCTCCTCGTATCTTTCACAGCACCTGGCCGGCCGGCAGGCCAGTGACATCACCATTCGGTTCCTGGCGGACATGGAAGAGAAGCTGGGATTGCCGGACGGGGTGGTATTGCCCATCATCGAGAGTGTTCGGGAGTGCATGCGGCGCATCGGGCACGCGGAGATCATGCTCGACGGCATGACGAACCTGTTCAACTACCCCGAATTCAGCGACTTGTTCCGCGCGCGGGAGATCATGGATTTGCTGCGTGAGGAGGATGTGCTGGCCAGTGTGCTCACCACGATCGGCAATCGCTCGGGGCCGGAGGTACGCATCGGCGCGGAGAACGAAATCGGGTCCTTCCGCGAGTTGAGCCTGGTGACGGCCAGCTACGGTGACGGGGAACGCCACCATGGTGCCATTGGCGTGATAGGACCCACACGCATGGCATATTCGCGGGTCATCTCGTCCATCGATTATGTCAGAAGACTGCTGGATCGGGAGATCCTTCGCATGATTCGCGACTGAGCAATGCAACACAAAGATTGGTCCGGGCGTCCGCGATGGCGTGACAAGCCCGTCACGATAGCATGAAAGGAAGACACGACATGGCCAAGCATGACACGCACAAAAAGGGTGCGGAGAAATCCGACAGGGAAATGCCCGCAAACCAGCCGCATGCGGATCAGAACGCCGCAAGCCCCACGGATACGCCGGGAGACACGGGCGCACAGGCCGGGGTGTCCGAAGCGGCCGCCGCAACGGATTCGCAGAACACCGGAATGGCCGACACGGATGATGCCGGGGCGGCGAAGCCGGAAGCGGACGAAACAGACACATCGGTTTTCGAACAGGAGGTACAGGCGCTGAAAAAGCTTGCGGCCAAGAAAGAGGCGGAAGCCAAGGAACACTATGATCGTCTGACGTATCTGGCGGCAGAATTTGACAATTTCAGGCGTCGGACGCTCAAGGAAAAGGAACGCCTGTTCCTGGACGCGGTAGTGGAAGTGACGGGTGGATTCCTTCCGGTGATGGACAACCTCGAACGCGCCATCAAGGCGGCGGAAGCGGTGGAAAGCCCGGAAGCGGTGTCCCTGCGCGACGGCGTGGCCATGGTGGCCAAGCAGTTTGTGGAAGCCCTGGCCAAGTTCGGTGTGACCGAGATTGAAGCGCTGGGCGCGTCCTTCGACCCGAATCTTCACAATGCGGTGATGCACGTGGAAGATGAAGCCTTCGGCCCCAACGAAGTGGTGGACGTCTTCCAGAAAGGCTACCGCTGCAAAGAGGAAGCCGTCGTGCGCCACGCCATGGTGAAGGTGGCTAACTAGTCCCTATTCGCGAAGCGAATAGGGACAACCCCGGCAGGAACTTCACGTAGTGAAGTTCTGGGAGGGGGGAAAGAAGACGCGAAGCGAATAGGGACAACCCCGGCAGGAACTTCACGCAGTGAAGTTCTGGGAGGGGGTAAAGAAGATGCAAAGCGATTGGAAACGATGGCAGGAACTTCACGCAACAACCTTTTGGATTTTTGGAAATACAGAACAATCGCGTATAGAGGAGAAAGCATATGGCAAAAGTAATTGGTATTGATCTTGGCACCACGAATTCCTGTGTGGCGGTGATGGAAGGCGGCGAGCCTGTGGTCATCGCAAACCCCGAAGGCAACCGCACCACCCCTTCGGTTGTCGCGTTTTCAAAAACCGGCGAGCGGCTGGTGGGACAGGTCGCCAAGCGGCAGTCCATCACCAACCCGGAGCGGACGGTCATTTCCATCAAGCGCGACATGGGTACGGATCGCAAGGTACACATTGACGACAAGGTGTACTCCCCGCAGGAGATTTCCGCGATGGTGCTGCAGAAGATGAAGGCGGACGCGGAGGCTTATCTTGGCGAAACCATCACCCAGGCGGTCATCACGGTGCCTGCGTATTTCAGCGACGCGCAGCGCCAGGCCACCAAGGACGCCGGCAAAATCGCGGGCCTTGAGGTGCTCCGCATCATCAACGAGCCCACCGCGGCCGCGCTTGCGTATGGTCTGGACAAGGAGCATGAACAGAAAATCCTGGTCTTCGACCTTGGCGGCGGCACCTTTGACGTTTCCCTGCTGGAAATCGGCGACGGCGTGTTTGAAGTGCTGGCCACGCATGGCAACAACCGGCTGGGCGGCGACGATTTTGACCAGCGCGTCATCGACTGGCTGGCCACAGAGTTCAAGCGGGAATCCGGCATTGATCTCAAGAATGACAAGATGGCCATGCAGCGGTTGAAGGAAGCGGCGGAGAAGGCGAAAATCGAGCTTTCCGGCGTCACTCAGACCAATATCAACCTGCCCTTCATCACGGCGGACGCCACAGGACCCAAGCATCTGGATCTGACACTCTCCCGCGCCAAGTTCGACGAGCTGACGGCGGATCTGGTTGAAAAGACCATGGGCCCCACACGTCAGGCCCTCTCCGACGCGGGTCTGGAGCCCTCCCAGGTGGACAAGATTCTGCTGGTCGGTGGTTCCACCCGAATCCCCGCCGTGCAGGAAGCGGTCAAGAAGTTCCTGGGCAAGGATCCCTTCAAGGGCATCAACCCGGACGAATGCGTGGCGGTTGGCGCCGCCATCCAGGCCGGTGTGCTGACC
>JAEWSN010000260.1 GCA_023459915.1 Bacillota bacterium | reverse complement strand
GTCATGCGTGTCCCGGCCTCCGCGAGCTTCTGGATATCCCGTTCGATAATCCGTCCATCGGGACCGGATGGCATGGCAAGGGAAGGATCCACCCCCGTGCGGACTGCCAGCGCGCGCGCCCGCGGCGAAATGGCGAAGGCCGTGTCTTCCGGAACAGGCCCGGCCTCCTGAACCGGCCCCGCTTCCGGAACCGGCTCGGACGCGCCCACATCACCGGCTGCGAATTCCTCTGCTGTCCCGATGCGGCAGACCTCCGCGAGACAGGGCACATCGTCGTTTTCTTCGGCAAGGACAACGATGAGCACGCCGTCTGCCTTGGCCTCCTCGTCAAAACTGGCCTTGTCGGTTTCATAAGAAAACAGGAGATCCCCTGTCTTCACCGGATCGCCCGGCTGCTTGTGCCACTTGGACAGGATGCAGCTTTCCACAGACTGTCCCTGTCTGGGCATGATGACGGATGTTGCCATGGGTTCCTCCTTCGGTGCTTGTCACAAGGCCGACACCGGCAGCTTGGAATGATTCAGAAGTGTGGCATGCGCAGACGCATCATCCGGTTCAAATCCGTGTGGCATGCGCCAGCAGGTATTCCTCCGCCTTCACGGACCACAGCCCGTTCGCCCCGTCGACCAGTTCCGCGAGCTTGGCGAACATCGGGTCCGCCTTGCCTTTTTCGGCCAAATCGGTCAATGCGGTCAATGGCATGGAAATCTGTGTGTAGATGAGCTTCTTGCCACCGGGGATGTTGGGCAGCTCAAGCGTGGTGTCGACCACGCAGTCCAGTCCGCCGATGTGTGTGACCATGGCGGCGGGATTGATGCGGCCGGAAGACATCATCTGGAGGGACTCGAGCATGTCAGAGGTGTTGCCGCCGCTGGTGCCGACGATATGGGTGGCGTTGTAGTGGACATTGTAGAAGTTGAACTCCGCGGAGAAATCCGTTTTTCCCGGACCGGCGAAAAAGTTGAGGCACCCGTCGTGCCCAAGCAGCTTGTCTCCCATCTCCACCACCGGACGCACCGGCGCGAACACGAACACATCGTCAAAGCCGTCGGGGGTCAGCCCCCGTAAATACGCCACGTCCCGACCCGGCTCGGCTGTGTTGACATACAGCAGACGGACGCCGTGGGAAGCCGCTTCCGCCACCGGAAACAGGGATTCGGCGCGGGCCAGGCGGGCGGAGTCGATATCGGTGACCACCAGCAGGCCCGGCTTGCGATCGCCATGGATGGCCAGGTCGATGGCCCCAAGGCCCATGGGTCCCACCCCTGCGAGGATGGCCATGTTGCCGCCCTCCACGATGCCCATCTGATGATCATAACTGCCCTGCGTGGTGTGGTAGTTGGCATGGAACGCGCCAACGATGCAGGACATGGGTTCGGAGAGCGAACCATGGAAAAAGGCGTCCCCGTCGTAGGGCAGCAGGCATCCCTGGGCCATGACCTCATTGGGGATGATGATGTGCGTGGCACTGCCGCCGATAAGGCGGAAAGAGTATCCAGGCGCGGCATACGGGTTTTCCGGCAGGTTCAGGGCCGGCTGGATGGCATACTTGTCGCCGGGCTTGAACTGATCCGCCCATTTGGCGCCGACGCGCAACACCCGGCCGCAGAATTCATGGCCGACGATCACGGGGTTCTCGGCGATGTCATTGGGCACCCGCTTGTGATCCGCGCCCTGATTGGCCGCCTTCCAGGAAGACATGCACAGGCTGTCGGAGATGATCTCGGCCAGGATTTCATCGTCCTTGGGTTCCGGGAGTTCAAAGGTATCCAGGCGCAAATCGCGCTTGCCATACATGCGAACGGCTTTTGTTGTCATGGGAATGCCTCCTTGCGCCGAAGCTGCCGGCGCGTGCGGGATTTTGGTTCAGCATATCATGCCACGGATCATGCCCCATGCATGAGGTGGTTCTTCGTGTCCGGTTGATATGCCTCATTTTACAACACAATCAGACACAAATCAACAATTTCAATACAATCAAGACAAAAACAAACATGCCTTCCACGTCGCGCCGTGATGCCCGACGCCTGATGCCGCTTTTGACAGCCTCCCGGCAAACAGGTACACTGATGCAAGCAAGCACTTGCATGGATGCGCCGCTGACAGGCGCCGGCAAGCAGTCTTTTGCGCATCGGGAGGTCCCATGCCCCAAACGGATACCGCCACCAGCATCCTTTCCGCCGCCCGTGATCTGTTTGCGGAAAAAGGCTTCCACAACATCAGCACCCGGCTCATCGCGCGCAAGGCAGGCGTGAACGAGGTCACCCTGTTCCGCCATTTTGGCACGAAAACAGCCCTGTATGAGGCTGTTTTCGATCATTTCGGCTCCACCTCCGGCGTCTATGCCTCTTTCGAGAAGGACAGCGGCAAAACGGCACAGGAGGCCCTGCTGGATTTCGGCTTCTCCCTGTACCGCTTTTTCTGTGACAACGAGCCCCTGGTGCGCATGGAGCTGCGGGAACAGTCCTTCCTCGAAGGCAACATCATCCCCGTTCCCATGATTGCCAACCGGAACAAGCGCCTCCTCGCGGAATACCTGCGGCGATGCGCAAACATTTCCGAGGACACCGCGGTATCCATGGCGGTGTCCTTTTTGTGCATGGTCTGGGGGCTGTTCATGGCCCATCGCATTGTCAAGGCCTTCGCGCCCGAACCGGACATCACCGGCTGCATCACCGGCATGGTGACAATCCTGTCCCGGACGCTGGACCAGGCCGGCCCGCCGACATCAGGAGGTATGACATGAAGTCTTTGCTCGCCGGACTCGACGCCGGCTCCACCACCGTCAAGCTGGTGCTCACCGATGAGACCGGTGTGCTTCGATACCAGCGGTATGAACGGCATCAGGCCAAAATCCGGGAAACCACCCTGACCCTGCTCGAGGAAGCGGCCGCCCGCTTTCCGGAGGCGTCCTTCCGGCTGGCGGTCACGGGTTCCGCGGGGCTGGGGCTGGCCAAAGCCATGGATCTGCCCTTCGTCCAGGAGGTCCATGTGGCGGCCCAGGCCGTACAGCGCTGGCTGCCGGGCACTGATGTGGTGGTGGAGCTCGGCGGCGAGGACGCAAAAATCATCTTCCTCACCGGCGGGCTCGACCAGCGCATGAACGGATCATGCGCCGGGGGCACCGGCGCGTTCATCGACCAAATGGCCACCCTGCTCGATGTCGCCCCGGACGAGCTTGATCACCTGGCGGCGGGGAGCACCCGCACGTATCCCATCGCCTCCCGTTGCGGGGTTTTCGCCAAGTCGGACATCCAGCCGCTGATCAACCAGGGGGCCGCCAGGGAGGACATTGCCGCCTCCATTTTCCAGGCGGTGGTGAACCAAACGGTGACAGGCCTTGCCCAAGGCCGGCGCATTGCCGGCAATGTCGCGTTTCTGGGCGGCCCGCTGACCTTCTTCAAAAGCCTGGGTCAGGCATTTGTCAACACGCTGCATCTGACCCGGGAGCAGGCACGGTTCCCGGAGAACGCGGCTTTCTTCGTGGCGATGGGCGCCGCGCTTGCAGCCGCGGATCATGCGGAAATGCCTGCGGCGCAGTGGGTGCGACGGTTTGCGGAGGCGGAGGAAATCACCTCGCTGACCCATCCGTTGCCGCCGCTGTTCAAGGACGAGGCCGAACTTGCGGCATTCCGGGCACGCCACGCGGCTGCCGACACCGCATATACCGACATTCAGGGATACCGCGGAGACGCCTGGCTGGGCATCGACTGCGGCAGCACCACCACCAAGCTGGTGCTGCTCGACACCGACGGCGGCATCCTGTTCAGCCACTACGGCTCGAACAAGGGCAACCCGCTGGGCATGGTTCATCAGAAGCTCAAGGAGATTCGCGCCCTGTGCGGGGATCGCATCCGCATCCGGGGCAGCGCGGTCACCGGCTACGGCGAGGATCTCATGAAAAACGCCTTCTCCCTGGATCTGGGGCTGGTGGAGACGGTGGCCCACGCGCGGGCGGCACGACATTTCCAGCCGGACGTGGACTTCATCCTCGACATTGGCGGCCAGGACATCAAATGCTTCCATCTGCGGCAGGGCGCCGTGGACAGCATCATGCTCAACGAGGCGTGCTCCTCCGGTTGCGGATCGTTCATCGAAACCTATGCGCGCGCGCTGGGCCACGACGCGGCCTCCTTCGCCGCGCTGGCTTTGCAGTCCCGCACGCCGGTGGATTTGGGCACCCGCTGCACGGTGTTCATGAACTCCTCCATCAAGCAGGCGCAAAAGGAAGGCGCGCAGCTTTCCGACATTTCCGCGGGCCTGGCCGTCAGCGTGGTGAAAAACGCGCTCTACAAGGTCATCCGCGTCAACCATGCCGACCAGCTGGGCCGGCATGTGGTGGTGCAGGGCGGCACCTTCTACAATGACGCCGTGCTGCGGGCCTTTGAAAAGGAACTGGGCACACGCGTGGTCCGTCCCGGCATCGCGGGCCTGATGGGGGCCTACGGCGCCGCGCTTTCCGTGATGGACAATCCGCCCGCGCAGCCCGGGCTGGTTTCCCTGGCGGAGCTCGAGGCCTTTTCCTTCCAATCCAGGGAGACGCGCTGCGGCCTGTGCGGCAACAACTGCCGGATGACCATCACCACCTTTGCCAACGGCCGGCGCCACTTCACCGGCAACCGGTGCTCCCGCCCGCTGCGTGAAAAGGACGATCCCGGGCTGCCCAACCTGTTCCGGGAAAAGTACGAATGGCTGCGACAGTACGGCACAGGCCCGGATTCCGGCACGGGCACAATCGCAGGCACGGGAGCGGCGACCGCTTCCGGTTCGGGGACGGGCGCAGGCGCAGGTCCGGCGACAGCTTCCGGTTCGGGCACGGGAGCGGCGACGCAGCACCGGGGCCGCATCGGCCTGCCGATGGTGCTGAACATGTTCGAGAACCTCCCCTTCTGGCACACCCTGTTCTCCGCCTGCGGCTTCGAGGTGGTGCTGTCGGATCTGTCCTCCCGGGAGATGTACGCCGAGGGGCAGCACACCATCCCCTCGGATACAGTCTGCTACCCGGCCAAACTCAGCCACGGGCACATTGAGAATCTGCTGGCCAAAGGACTCGACACCATCTTCTACCCATGCCTCCCCTACAACTTCAAGGAAACCGAGATGGCCGACAACCACTACAACTGCCCGGTGGTGGCCTATTATCCGGAGCTGCTCGCGGCCAATGCGCCGGCGCTGGCGGACATCCGGTACCTGACCCCCTATTTCGGGCTGCATCGGCCAAAGGATTTCACCCGCAAGGCGGTGGTGTGGTTCAAGGAGACCTTCGGTGTTCCCGCCAAGGTCACCCGGGCCGCCATCACACGCGCCTATGCAGCATATGAAGACTTTTTGGCCCACATGCGCGCGCGCGGGGAACAGGCGCTCGCGTGGGCCAGGGAAAACGGCCGCCGCGTTGCGATTCTGGCCGGCCGGCCATATCATGTGGATCCGGAGGTGAGCCACGGCATCGACCGACTGCTCTCCTCCCTCGGCCTGGTGGTTGTCACGGAAGACGCCGTCGCCCATCTGGGAAAGCCCGCGCCGGTGAAGGTGCTCAACCAGTGGATGTACCATTCCCGGCTGTACAATGCCGCCCGGTATGCCGCCGAACACGACGACTGCGCGCTGGTGCAGCTGGTCTCCTTCGGCTGCGGGCTCGACGCCATCACCACCGACGAGGTGCGCGCCATTGTGGAAGCGTCCGGCAAGCTCTACACCCAGCTGAAGATTGACGACATCGACAACCTTGGCGCGGTCAAAATCCGCATCCGCAGCCTGCTGGCCGCCTGGGACGCCCGGCAGGCCCGGCGGGTGCTGCCACAGGACGCGACAATGGACGCGCGGGTCCCGGTACCCGCGCTGGAAGGGAGACCCTGACAGATGGCCAATCCAACCGCTCCGCCTGTTGCCCGCGTCCGTGACGCGACCGGCCGGCTGCTGTTCACAAAGGAGATGAAAAAGGACTTCCTGCTGCTTTCGCCGCAGATGCTGCCCATCCATTTCGCGATGCTGCAGCATGCATTTGTGAGTGAGGGCTACAAGTTCGAGGTGCTGCAAACCACCCACCGCGCCATTGTGGACGAGGGGCTGCGCCATGTGCACAACGACACCTGCTATCCCGCCCTGCTGGTCATCGGCCAGCTGATCGACGCGGTGAAAAGCGGGAAGTACGATCCGGATCGCATCGCGCTGATCATCACGCAAACCGGCGGCGGCTGCCGCGCCTCCAATTACATCCACCTGTTGCGGAAGGCATTGAAGAAGGCCGGCTTCTCCCACATCCCCATTGTGTCGCTGAATCTTTCCGGGATGGAGAAGAATCCGGGCTTCTCGCTGGATCTGCCGCTGCTGCTCAAGCTCATCCATGCCCTGCTCTATGGCGATCTGCTGATGCTGCTGGCCAACCAGGTGCGTCCCTACGAAATCGAACCGGGCGCAACCGACCGGCTGGTGCAGGCCTGGGTGGACCGCGTCGGCGGGACGGCCGACCGGCGGCGCGGACTGGCGCTGCGGAGGCTCAAGGCCGACTTTGACCGAATTGTGTCCGATTTTGCCGCCATCGCGGTGGCCGGTGACCCGCGCATCCGTGTGGGTATCGTGGGCGAGATCTATGTCAAATACGCGCCGCTCGGCAACAACGGACTCGAGGCCTTCCTGCAGGAGGAGGGCGTGGAGGTTGTGGTCCCGGGCGTGCTCGATTTCATGATTTTCAAGGTCGACAACCGGGTGCAGGACGCGGAACTCTACGGTGCGCACCCCCTCAAGCGGCTCGCGGCCGCCCTTTTCAAGCAGCTCTTTGTCCACTGCCAGAACCTGTTGATCAACGCCGTGGAAAAGCAGCCCCGGTTCCGGGCGCCCGCCCGCTTCGAGGACACCAGAAAGCTGGTGCGGGGATATGTGGGCTATGGCAACAAGATGGGAGAGGGCTGGCTGCTCACCGCGGAAATGCTCGAGCTCATCCACAGCGGCTGCGGCGGGGTCGTTTGCACCCAGCCGTTCGGCTGCCTGCCCAACCATGTGTCCGGCAAGGGCATGATGGGGCTGATCAAGCGCAGGCATCCGGACGCGAACATTGTGGCCATCGACTACGATCCCGGCGCCTCCAGGACCAACCAGGAGAACCGCATCAAGCTGATGCTGGCCGCGGCGCGCACCGCACACGAGACGAAGGCACGCATCGGCTGACCAGTCCCCTGATCCCATTTCAACTGCAAAGACAAATGTGTGAAGATGCTTGCCGTGCAGGCATCTTCACGTGTCTGCCCGCACATTTGTCAAAAATGGAAAGCACCGGGTTGCACCATTCGTTTTGTGCACTTTTTACAATTGGCCCTGCCAATGGCAACGATTACATCATCCGTTTTGTCAGTATTCATTCTTGACATCCCACCCATGTCGTCATAAGATGGGAATGGTTCGTCAGGTTATCGATATTCGTTCTTTCGTCCTTTGCCACAAATGGGTCTCCCGTTTTTGTGAAAAGTGGCGGCGTTCATGCGATGGCCTTTCGTGAAAATCACCGGGCGATCAGGATTTTTTACCGGCAATTCGTGCAAAATTACGGTTTTGCCTGTTGTTTGGTGGTAAAGGATCCGATAGCATCGTCTACAGGTTCATGGACAGACGAACTGTACCGGTTTCCGGTCTGCATCTCCCGCCCACCGGGGTGTCATGATTTGTGAAAGGAGGCGAAGCAGCGTCAGGACAACCATTTCTTGTGGGCCGCGAGCCAACCGGAACCGAAACTGGTCCCAATCCTTCTCTTTTCGCATCCGAGCCGACAACACGTTGAGGCAGAGGGCACCGGACAGCCGGTGCAACATGACAGAATGGAAGAGGAGCATATTATGAAAAAGAAGATCTCTATCCTGATTGCCGCATTGCTGGTTATTTCCATGTTTGCGGCCTGCGGTGGCACAACGCCCGCCGCCACCCCCAGCCCGAGCGCAAGCGTCTCGGCCACACCCGAAGCTTCCGCGGAAGCAACGCCCGAAGCCACACCCGAGGCTTCCGAAGAACCCGCCGTGGAAGACCCGAACGCGCTGCCCCGCGACCAGACCATGTACTGGAACGGCCAGCAATGGAGCGCGCCCAACGACTACAACCCGCTCTCCAGCAACCCGAACTGCTGGTTCATGAGCCAGAACGACTACTCCCGCGTCATGGTCTATGAGACCCTTTACATGTTCAACCAGCTCGACGGCAAGATTTATCCCCTGCTCGCCGACGGTGACTATGTACAGGAAGGCAATGTCTTCACCATCAAGATCAAAAAGGCAGCCAAGTGGAGCGACGGCACCCCGCTGACCGCGCACGACGTCGTGTACACCTTCAATATCCACAACGAAATGAAGTCCAACCGCGCCGACATGTGGAAGTACCTCCTCTCCGTCGAAGCCGTGGACGACTACACCGTCAAATTCACCGCCAACGACGACCCGGCGGTCTACAACCCGCTGAAGGTCATCGAGCAGTTCCCGAAGATCTTCATCATTCCGGAACACCAGTATTCGCAGGTTGTTGAACGCAACGGCGGCGATCCGGACAAGGTCAAGACCGACAAGAACGAAGACATCATCGCTTCCGGTCCCTACAAGCCCATGTTCGCCGACAACACCAAGGTTGTCGTGGTCCGCAATGACGAATACTGGGGCCAGGACGCTTCCATGTGGGGCAAGCTCCCCGTGCCGAAGTACCTCGCGCACAACATCTTCAAGGACAACAACGCCGGCGCCGTTGCCTTCCAGCAGGGCGAGGTTGACGTAGCCCAGCAGTTCATGTCCGAAGTCTGGAAAATGTGGGAAGACCAAGGCCTGCCCATCTCCACCTTCATCGACGAACCGCCGTATTATGAAGGCGCCAGCATCCCGACCGCCATCTTCAACATGAAGTCCCACGGTCTGGATCGCGTCGAAGTCCGCAAAGCCATCGCGATGGCCACCGACTACAACCAAATCGGCACCACCGCCATGTCCGGCTACACCCTGCCCATCAGCCCCTCGCTGATGAACCCCTCCGCCGCGGAACAGAGCCTCATCAACAAGGACGAGCTCAAGCCGCTGCAGTGGACCGGCAACCAGGTTGACGAAGCCAACGCGCTGCTCGACGATGCGGGCATCGTGGACAGCGACGGCGACGGCATCCGTGACATCGACGGCAAGAACATCTCCCTCAAGGTTGAGTGCCCCACCGGCTGGACCGACTGGAACGCTTCCCTTGAAATCGTAGCTGCCGCAGGCAAGAAAATCGGTCTGGACATCACCACCTACTTCCCCGATGCCCCGACATGGACCGAAGACATGCAGACCGGCAACTTCGACATCATCATGAACTCCTACCCGGGCGCTTCCATCGCCAACCCGTGGACCCGCTCCTACAACACCATGTACAGCAACAACGGCGAACTGGTGGACGCGGATCGCGTGTACTGGAACTACGGCCGTTACTCCAATCCTGAAGCCGACGCGCTCATCGAGAAGATCCCTGTTGCGGATCCCTCCGAGCTCGTGGACCTCTACACCCAGCTGAACAAGATCTACCTCACCGACGTACCGACCATCGGGTTGATGTATCGTCCCTCCCTGTTCCATACCGTGAACGAATCCGTATGGACCGGCTTCCCCGAAAAGGATGACGGCTCCAACATCCCGCCGACCGTTCTGACAGACGGTTACGGCATCGCCGGCCTCTACAATGTAGAACTGGTTAAATAAGACGGATGGATAAGATTGGGGATAGGCTGGTTTCGGCCAGCCTATCCCCCTCTTTATCGAAACGGGGAAATCCCGGTTCGTGCAACAGAGGAGAGGCCAATGAAAGGGTATACCAAATACTTCGTCAACAAAATCACCTGGTACCTGCTCACCCTTCTGGTCGCCGTCGCGCTCAATTTCATCCTGCCTCGTCTGATGCCAGGCAACCCGGTTGCCCGCATCGCCAGCGGCGCGGTGGCCGGCATGACAGACCAGAGCGCCATCCAGGCGGTCATCGACGACTATACGCGCCAGTTCGGACTCGACAAGCCGATGTGGCAGCAATTCGTCATCTATGTTGGAAACCTGTTCAAGGGAGACCTTGGACTCTCCTTCAACTATTTCCCCCGCACGGTCGCCGAAGTGCTCGGCGAAGCCCTTCCCTGGACCATCATGCTCCAGCTGCCGGCCATCATGACAGGCTGGATTCTGGGCAATCTGCTCGGCGCCATCGCCGCCTACATCCGCGGAGCCGTGGACAAAACCGTTTTCCCGGTGTTCCTGTTCATCAGCAGCGTTCCCGCGTTCGGCATGGCCATCATCCTGATGTATGTCTTTGGCATCACCCTCAAAATAGCGCCCACAAGCGGCGGCTATGGGTTCGATCTCATTCCTTCCTTCACCCCACAGTTCATTGCATCGGTACTGCAGCATTATCAACTGCCGTTCTGGTCCATCGTGGTCATCACCATCGGCGGCCAGGCCATCGGCATGCGGTCCATGTCCATCTATGAGCTGAATGCGGACTATGTCAAGTACAGCCGTTTCCTCGGCGTGAAAGATAAAGTCATCGTCGGTTATGTGTTCCGCAACGCCATGCTTCCCCAGATCACCGGTCTGGCCATGGCCATCGGTGCCATGGTTGGCGGCGCGCTGGTCGCGGAAATCATTTTCAGTTATCCCGGCGTCGGCACCCTGCTGCTCGCGTCGATCACCGGCCAGGATTATCCGTTGATATCAGCCTGTACCCTGATGATTACGGTCGGTGTTCTGCTGGCCAACCTGGTCATTGAAATCCTGTACGGATTCATTGACCCGCGCATCAAGGCCAACCAACAGGAATAAGGAGGCGAAGGCGACATGAAACACCAACTGCAGATGATCTTCAAGTCCCACAATTTCGTCGTCGGATTCGTCATCTTCATGACTGTTTTCCTGACGGCCATCCTCTTCCCGGTCTTCAGCAGCGCGGACCCGCTCGAAATGGTCGGCGGCCTGTTCTTCAAGCCGGGCACCTATGTGTCCATCACGGACACCATCGATTCAAAGGTGTACGAGATGAATGTCGACACCCAGAAGAACAAAATTGCGAAAGCCGCCACCGACGACGAGCTTGCACTCATGTTGGAATGGTTTGAGAAGGCTGAATCCAAGGTCGATGTGTCGAACCTGACCATTGGCCAGGACAATGAAGCCATTGTCACAACTTGGCTTACCAATTATGACAGCACCATCCGCATCGAGGGGACCTCGGCATACCGCAAATCCTTCTCCCGCCTGTTCACCAAAATTCAAAATGTCCTTCATTCCGAAGGATATGTGATTGCGGTGGAGGACACGGAAACGGCAGACGGACTCAAGAGTGTCAAGACCGTTCGGCCTCGTGATTTTGCGCGTGTCAGTGAAGTCGCCAATGTGGTGCGGTTCCCGCTGGGTACCGACAACTTCGGGCGCGACATGGTGACCGAACTCATCCATGCCATCGGCACCTCGTTGCGCATCGGCTTCATCGCCGGTTCCATCGCGACGGCCATTGGTTTGACACTGGGCCTGCTGTCCGGTTATGTCGGTGGCATGCTGGACAACATCATCACCTTCATCACCAACATGTTCACAGTCATCCCCTCCTTCATCATCCTCGTCCTGATTTCGGTCAGCATCAGTCAGGGGGGGCGAAGCGTCTTGACCACCGCCATTGTCATCGGCATCACCGCCTGGCCATGGACCTGTCGATCCGTGCGCTCCCAAACGCTGACATTGAAAAACCGTGACCACGTGAATCTGTCCAAGCTTTCCGGATACGGCATCGTCCGCATCATCTTCAAGGACATCCTGCCCTATGTGGCCTCGTATGTGGTCATGGCCTACATCCTTCAAATTTCCTCCGGCATTCTGTCGGAAGCCCAGCTCTCCATGCTGGGTCTTGGCCCGAGTACCACGGAGATTGCCACACTCGGCCTCATGATGAACTGGTCCATGCAGTTCCAGGCGCCCATATCCGGCGCGTGGTGGGCCTTCATCCCGGTCGTTCTGTCGATTGCCCTGATCTCTTTCTCCCTCAACCTGATGAACACGGGATTGGATCAGGTGTTCAACCCAACACTGCGCGACTAGGGGGATTCCATGAGCAACAAGAAAATCATGCTGTCCGTCAAGGACCTCAAGACAAAATACATCACCCGCTTCAAGGAAGACGTCTATGCCGTGGACGGTGTGTCGTTCGAGCTTGAAGAGGGCAAATCGGTCGGAATCGCGGGCGAATCCGGCTGCGGCAAGTCCACCCTGGCCATGAGCCTGATGGGCTACTATTTCGCCCCGCTGCACTACACCAGCGGTTCCATCATCATCGACGGCCACGACATCACCGGGCTCGACCCGGACACGGTGCGCAAAACCGTCCTTGGCCGTGAAATCGCCTACATTCCGCAGGCGGCCATGAACGCCCTGAACCCCACCCAGAAAATCATCCGGTTCATCGAAGATGTCATCCACGCCCATGACCCGAAAATGACCAAAAAGGACATCCGCGATTTGGCCCGTGAGCGCCTGCGCGTGCTGAACCTGCCGGAGGATGTGCTCGACAAGCATGCCGTGGAACTTTCCGGCGGCATGAAGCAGCGTACCGTCATCGCCATCTCCACCATCCTCTCGCCGAAGGTGCTCATTGCGGACGAACCATCTTCCGCGCTCGATGTCACCTCCCAGAAGATGGTCATCAAGATGCTGCGCGACCTCATGGAGAAGGGCATTGTCAAATCCATGGCGTTCATCACGCATGAGCTGCCGCTGCTGTACAATGTCACCGACGACATCATGGTCATGTACGCCGGCCAGATTGTGGAGAAGGGCACCTCAAAGCAGACGGTGTTCGAACCGCTGCACCCGTACGCCCAGGGCCTGATGGGTTCGATCATCGTGCCGGAGGCCGGTACGCGCGAACACAAGCTGGTCGCCATTCCGGGCACCCCGCCGAACCTGAAGAACCCGCCAAAGGGCTGCCGGTTTGCGGCACGCTGCAAATACGTCAAGCCGGCCTGTCTGGTCACGGACATTCCGGAAATCACGACAGCGGAAGGACGGATGTACCGCTGCCTGAAATCCGAGAAATCCTTGAGGGAGGGAACCCAGGATGCCTGATAAGGAACTGTTTCTCAGCGGCCGTGGGGTCACCAAGATCTACGGCTTTGGCAAGAAAAAGACCATTGCGGTCAACAAGGTGGACTTCGATTTCCATCGCGGCGAGGTCATCTCCATTGTCGGCGAGAGCGGCAGCGGCAAGACCACCCTGGCCAAGATGCTGCTCGGGCTCACCAGTGTGACCCACGGGGAAATCCTGTTCAAGGGGCAACCCCGCGACATCACCAGCCAGAAGAAGAAGCGCGAATACTGGCGTGGCATTCAGGCCATCTTCCAGGATCCGTTCTCCACGTTCAACGTCTTCAACAAAATCGACGCGGTGCTCCTGGACTGCCTGAAGCTGCGCGGTCTGGGCAATGAGCCGATGGAGAAGAAGATTGAGCTGATGACGGAGGCCTGCTCTTTCGTCAACCTCAAGTACGCCGAACTCACGAACAAATACCCGTTCGAGCTGTCCGGCGGCCAGATGCAGCGCCTGATGATCGCCCGCATCTTCCTGATGAAGCCGCAAATCCTCATCGCGGACGAACCGACGTCGATGATCGATGCCTGCTCGCGCGCCACCATCCTGGACATGCTCATGGGTCTTCGTGACACCATCGGCATGACCATTGTGTTCATCACCCATGACATCGGGCTGGCCTACTACGTCTCAGACCAGGTGTTCATCATGGAGCACGGCGTGTTCGTGGAGCATGGCACGGCGGATGATGTCATCATCCACCCGCAGGCCGCGTACACCAAGCGCCTCATCAGCGACGTGCCGACCATCTACGAGGAATGGGACCTCAGCACCGTGGGCTGATCACACAGGCCGGCAGACACTGCAAACCAGGTTCCAGCCCCCGCCCCAACGAATACCGAACCGATATGAATACGAACCGATATGAATACGAACCGATATGAATACGAACCGATATGAATCAATGCGAACCAATACGTACCAATACGAACCAATACGTACCGATACCAACTGAAACCAAAAGGCCCGACCACGCAGCGATGCATGGTCGGGGTTTTTCTGTTACAGGCTGTCCAACAATTACAGGCTGTCCAACAATCTGATCAGTTCCGGCCACTGCTGGACCTCCAGACAGGGATCGGTCGGCTGACTGCCGCTGGCCCCCGGAATATTCGTCTCCGGCGCGTGATGGCAGCCGGTATACCAAATGGGAAACAGACCGGCCTCTGTGGCGCCGTGAACATCGAACCAGGCGTGATCCCCACAGTACCAGACGTCGTCAGCGGGCAGGTTGAGTTTTCGCAGCGCCAGTCCGAAGATGCGATGGTGCGGTTTGCGAAAGACATACTCGCTGCTGGCCATCACGAACGCGAACCGATGTTCCGGAAAAATGCGCTCAATCCTTTGCCTGAGAACGTCACCGGAAAAGGAAATGTTGCTGATGACCCCGGTTTGAATCCCCCTGTCCCGAAGATATGCCAGCAGCTCCGTCATGCCGGGCGTGGGCCTTCCGGGCGCCGCGGTATCCCAGAAAATGCGTTCCACCTCCGCAAGGGGAAGCTTGAACCGCATGCCGAAAGACTCGTAGAGATACCGGTAGAACAGGTGGTTGTGGAACTCCACGGGATGCTGGCTTTGGGGAGCCACCCCGCGCCGTCCGATCTCATGCAGCAGCGCGTCCGCCAGCGCCTGCACCTCCCACGCCGGGACGCTTTCCGGGTTTTCAACGGCCTCGCGCAGCACGGCTTCCGTGCCAGCCACCGCGTCAAAGCCAATCTCATCGATGAGTGTCTGCCCATAATCGAACAGGATGGCCTTGGGCAGACGGGAGGGTTGGGCCTTCACCACCCCGGGGCGCTGCAAAGCGGCCTGTTCCTGTAAAACGTTCTGTTCCTGTAAAACGCCTTGTTCCTGCAAAGCGCCCCGTCCCTGTAAAGCGGTCCATTCCGAATGCAGCATCCGATAGGTCACCCGATCCTTGAGCACCCCTTCGTGAAGCGAATGATACCGCAGATCCGCCTCCCTGGTCATGCCAAGCTTCTGCATGACGCGCTCGGAGGCACTGTTTTCCCTGAGGCATCCCGTTTCCATCTTGAACACTCGGCCCACCGTAAAGGCATACCGCAGCACGGCCTCCGCCGCCTCCACGGCGATCCCCTGTCCCCAGGCTTCCGGCAACAGAAAATAGCCAAGCTGCGCCACTTTCCCCAAAAGGCTGTCCGTGATGACCGTATACCCAATCTCGCCAAGATAGCGGCCTGATGCGCGATCCGTGACCGCGAAAAACCAGCGCTTGCGCGCTGCCGCATCCGCAGCTTCCCCCGTTTCCGCCATGGCCTGATCGAGATTTTCCCTGCTCTGTGCCAGGCTTTCCGTGTGCAGATCCGGCAGATAACGCATGGCAACCGGATCTGAAAGCAATTGATGCATTGCCTCCAAGTCACTGGCAACATGATCCCGGATGCGCAACCGTTCTGTCAGCATTTCCACCATTGGCAACTCCCGCAAAACCGTTTTGATGAGGATTCCACATGCCTTCCGGCGATGTCCCCTCTCCCTGATCCATGCATTCGAGGCTACGTTCTGTCTCGCTGATTCACCCTTTCGGCGCTATCTCCCGTCTCCCTGATCCATGCCGTCCAGCCGCATCGCACCACGCATTCCTTTCGCGTCAGGATGTACATACCTTCCCTTTTTCATCGTCGCGCGTCCGTAGTCGATGGCGCGCACCGGGCACTGGTGCAGGCACGCGAGACACTGCGTGCAGCGGTTGCCCCAGACAGGCTTTCCCTCATGCCGCACAATGTTGCGGGATGGGCAGAGATCCTCGCACAGGCCACATCCCGTACACACGTCCGATACACGAAACCGGGTGACATCCACCGCGTATCTGCGGAACAGGGGATTGACGAGTACCGTCTTGATCGCGGCGGCCTTTCCCGGAATCAGGGAATAAACACCCTTCCTCCGTTCTCGCAGCACAGCCAGTATTTCCTGGGCCCTCTCCGCGGCATCCTTGTTTTTCTTCGCCACCACAGCCTGTTCATCCACGTCGAAGCCAATGACATAGTTGTTGGGCATGGGGATGGTGAACGCGCTGTCCAGATGCAGGGACGCCTGTTCAAGGGCTTTTTGCAGCAACCGGGTGGCGTGCCCCTCCTCATCTCCACAGGTGCTGACGGAAAAAACAAAAGGCGGCGCTGCCTTCATCCGTTGCGGCAGCTTGAGCGCCTTCACAAAATCGAGCACCATGCGTGGCGGCCCCCATGCGTAGACAGGATACACAAAGCCAATCCGCTCTCCTGGCGCAAGCCCGTCAAGCACTTCCTCCAGCTTGCGTTCCGCCGCGCGGGACAGGGGGATCGCAGCCTCACCCAATCCCTTGGCCAGGTTTTGTGCGATGGAAAAGGAATTCCCGGTGCCTGAAAACCAAAAAATCATCTTGTTGCCTACCTTTCCCTGTTCTCTTCCATCATACCGCTTTCTCCGGAAATCCGCTCTTGCGCGGTCATATATGTTATCCTAAAAGCACAGTCCATACAAACGGTCTCGCCTGACCGGCGTGGCGTGACCGGGAATCCCAAATGAATATCATTCCAATTGTTCACAGTTCTGAGTATATCAGGACACCGTCCCGGACTTGTACCGGACGGGATCCTTTCAACCGGAGGGCTTATGCCATGCGCAGTACAGAAGCAGATGTCACAAGAAAAACCTCCAGGCCTCGCGACCACAAGGGGCACCGCACAAATCCATTCTTTCGGGGTTTTGCAGGAATCCGGCTTGCCATGCTCACGGTTATCCCCATTGCCTTGCTTGCGTGCGGCTCCCCCTCCCCCTTGCCGCTGCCAAGCCTGACGGAAGAGATGAGAACAGACATCCTTTCCCTGGTTGGCATGGTGTATCCGCTTCATGACGGCTTGCGGGTGGAAGTGGACACCGAAGTCATCGTGGATGACGTCCCGTGCTATGAAGTCTATGTCGGGAGCCCCAATACGGAAACCACCACCACCATGGCCTTGTTTGCCGTCGACCCTGTTACTCACACCATCTATGCGCTGGATCGGGTAACCGGTCAATATGAACGTCTGGCCTCGGCTCCATTCAAGCCCCTCATCGATTAGTCACTGGAGGTTCTCATGGCCGGTATGCTGCTCGCACTCATCTATGTCGCATTCATCAGTCTGGGTCTGCCCGACTCACTGCTTGGCACGGGCTGGCCCATGATGCAGCCCGATTTTGGCGTTCCCTACGGATTCGCCGGCATCGTCTCCATGATCATCGCAGGAGGCACCATCCTTTCCAGCCTGCTCAGCGGCAGGTTCATCAAACGATTCGGCACAGCCAACACCACCCGGTTCAGCGTACTCGCCACTGCGGTGGCGCTGATTGGGTTTTTCATCGCGCCATCCTTCGTCTGGCTGCTTCTGTTCGCCATCCCGCTGGGCCTTGGCGGAGGGGCGGTGGACGCCGCCCTGAACCATTTTATCGCCGCGCACTACAAAGCCCATCACATGAACTGGCTTCACTGTTTCTGGGGCATTGGCGCAATGACCGGCCCGCTTGTCATGTCAGGGGTGATTCAGGGGAACGGAAGCTGGCGGGATGGCTATCTCATCGTCGGGATTGTCCAGGGCGCACTGGTGGTGCTTCTGTTCGCGGCCAGGCCCCTGTGGCGTCTGGCCGGGGATATGCAAAGTGTAACGGAACCGGCCACCTCGCATACAGAGGCGACGACTGTGGAAGTCGTGGCGGACAAGCTGTCAGCCGCTGGTTCTGCAGACAAGGCTGCTTCCCTGAACAAGACTCTCGCAGATGAGGACACCACCCTGAACAAGACGCTTGCAAGAAAACTGCGCCCCTCCGGATTGATTCCCGTTCTGGCCACCTTCCTGTTTTACTGCGGCACCGAATCCACCATGGGCCTGTGGGGCAGCAGCTTTCTGGTCAAGGCGAAGGGTGTGGGCGTTCCACAGGCAGCCTTCTGGGTCTCCATGTTCTTCGCCAGCATCACCCTGGGACGGTTCCTTTCAGGCTTCGTTTCCATGAAGCTGAAAAATGTGACCATCATTCGAATTGGCGTCGTTCTTGTAGTGCTTGGGGGCATCCTGCTGGTGCTGCCGCTTCCCGCCACCATCACCGCGCTCGGGTTCCTGTTGGTGGGGCTCGGCTGTGCGCCCATTTATCCGTCCATGCTCCACGAAACACCCCGCCGCTTCGGAGCGGTTGCCGCGGCTTCCCTGATGGGCATCCAGATGGCGGTTGCCTACACAGGCTCCACCTTTCTGCCACCTCTGTTCGGTCTGGTGGCCGGGGAAAGCCATCTGTGGCTGTTTCCGTTCGTCATTCTGGGGTTCGGTTTGATGATGTTGCTGGGCACCGAACGAGCAAACCGGATTTTCGCCCAATAAGCTCTCCCCGGAGGTTCCTGTTTGGGTGGCAATCTCCTTGTGGATTGGCGCAAAATCCTCCGATTCGTCCCACCATGCAAAACCGCTGGAAGCCTTGTGCAAAAAGAATGGTCACGTGTTCACATTTTCCTCCCAAAAGCCGATTCCGGTGATATAATGGGCCGTGAATAATGTGGTTTTCCAATGGGGAATCCACGAAAATCAACCGCACTAAGACAGAAACAAGGGAGGTTCCTGCCATGCTCAAGCCCTATCGCAACTTCAAGATTGCCGGCTATGTGTACGCCTATTACCTCAACAAGGCGGACGACCAGGAAATTCAACGCGGCATCGACTACTACAAGCAGTACATGCACCTGGACAAGGTCTATCTGGAGAATCACCGGGCCACAACCGACATCACGGTGGACAGGATGCGCCAGGTAAAGGCCCTGTTCGAGAAAAACGGCATCGCCACCAGCGGCGGCATCACGTCCACGGGTCTGGTGGGCGAACGCAAGCCCTCCATCTATGACACCTACTGCTTCACGGACCCCGCCCACCGCACCGAATACCTGCGCATTGTGCGCGAGTTGGCCGAAGTTTTCGACGAAATCATCCTCGATGACTTCTTCTTTACCTCCTGCCGCTGTGAAATGTGCATCGCCGCCAAGGGGAAAAAGTCCTGGGCACAGTATCGCCTGGACCTGATGGAAGACTTCTCAAAGGAAATCGTGGCGTTGGCCAAACAGGTGAATCCGGGGATCAACTTCATCATCAAGTATCCCAACTGGTATGAATCCTACCAGGAAACCGGCTACAACCCCGGAAAACAGAAGGACATCTTCGACATGATCTACACGGGCACGGAAACCCGTGAAGCGTCCTACAGCCACCAGCACCTGCAACGTTATGAAAGCTATTCCATCATGCGACTGATGGACAACATCGCCCCCGGGCGCAATGGCGGCGGCTGGATCGACCAGGGCGGCTCCATGGACAACCTCACCCGCTGGATTGAGCAGGGCAACCTGACCATGTTCGCCAAGGCCAGGGAGCTGATGCTGTTCAACTTTTCCGTGTTGGTGGACACCCCCGCCCTGCCCGCGCTCGGTGCCAACTTCTACCGCATCGACGCGCTGATGGACAAGGCCGGCGCGCCCGTTGGCATCGCCACTTATGAACCGTATGACGGGGACGGCGAGGATCAGGTGCTCAACTACATCGGCATGTGCGGTGTCCCGTTCGAACCCAAGCCGGAATTCGACTTCGACGCGCCGGTGCTGTTCCTGTCGGAAACCTCCGCCTGCGACCCCGATGTGATGACCAAGCTTGAGAAATACGTGCGCGAGGGCGGCAACGCCATCGTCACCACCGGGTTCATGCGCAAAACCTACGACAAGGGCATCAAAGAGCTGACCTCCGTGCGGTTGACAAACCGCCATGTGCTCGGCGACGAGTACCTTGTCAACCACTACAACACCCCCACAGGCACCCTTGCGGCCAAGGGTCCGGGCAAAGTGCTGTTCGAGATTCTGGACATCAAGACCAACGCCAGCTGGGCGGATGTCAAGGTGATTGCCGGTGAGAACAACTTCCCCGTGCTGTCCGAGGACATGTACGGTAAGGGCTATCTGTACGTCTTCAACGTCCCGGAAAACTTCTCCGACCTGTTCCTGCTGCCGAAGGATGTGTGGCAGATGATCAACAAGGAGTTCGGCAAGGGCATGGATGTGTATGTGGCCGCCGACACCAAATGCAACCTGTTTGCCTACGACAATGACGTCTACGGGCTGTATGGCTACGGTGCCGCGCGCACGTCGATGAACGTCATCGTCAAGGGCGACTGCATAGGCATCCGCGACCTCGAGACCGGCGTGGTGTATCCCGCGGCCGGCATCACCGCGCGGCCCAGCCGCCAGGGCGACAGCGCCACGCTCGTGGAAGAGCCGGTGGAGCACATCGTCCCCGTGCCCATGATGGGCGGCAAACTGCTGTTCTTCACCCCTGTGCGGAACTGAGTGCCAACCAGGGAATCCCGCCCCTCAGTGAGACTGATTCATGCGAAAATCTACAGAAAACAGGAGGCCCCCAGCAACTGGGGGCCTCCTGTTTTGTCGATACGGGTTTTGTCCCAAATGTCAGGCTTTTGCGGACGCTGTCTTCCCGCTCAGATCGTCGTCACCAAGTTCATTGGCGCCAAGACCTTCCTCGCCCAACATGTCCGTGCACCACTTCACCGCCTCCATGTACGTGGGGAACAGCTCGTCGTGCACAATGCCCAGCATGTCGGCGTTGTGCGTCACGGCGTCCCACTGGCACGCCTCGTAATCTCGCACCAGCTGATACAGGAAGCCCGGGACGCCTTCATGCTGTACCAGCGCCTGTCGCACGACCGAAGAAACGGCCACCCCGCCGAGCAGTTCCGACATGGGTCGTCCCATCAGCACATCCAGATTGGAAAACAGGCCAATCAGGAACAGGTCGTCACCCAGGTTTTTGAGCTTCAATGTCTTTCCCAGCTTCTCGAGCATGTGGGCCCGGATGAGGGATTGGCGCACCAGTTCGTCGGGCTTGCTTTCGGCAATGGCGCGCATCACAATCAGGGACACCCATTTGCGAATTTCATTGAGCCCCAGCATCACCAGCGCGTGATGAACCGATTCCACACGTTCCTCCAAGCCAAACGCGGGTGAGTTGACCAGCCGCAGCAGCTTGTAGGAGAGGGAAACATCGGTTTGGACAATTTTGGCCAGCTCCGAGAACTCGGCATCCGGCTGGTGCAGGCGTTCCAACAGGCGCAACTGGTTGATTTTCAGCGGCGGCACATCGCCAAGCGGCTGCATGATGGGCTTGCTGAAAAAATAGCCCTGAAACAGGGTGTATCCCCAGGAACGCGCCCGCTGGTATTCCTCCTCCGTTTCCACTTTTTCGGCCAGGAAGCGGACATGCCCGTTGGACAGACGTTCCACAAGTTCCCGGCACTCCCGGAAGCCCGTTCTGGCAAAGTCCACCTTGATGATGTCCGCAATACCCAAAAAGGCCTTGTAACGGGGACTGTCAATGAAGTCGTCCAGGGCGAGCCGGTACCCCTGTTTCCGCAACGCCCGGCAGGCTTCCAGCACCGGCTCGTAGAGCGTCATGGTTTCAAGCAGCTCTATCACGAGGGTTTGGCTTGGGAAGAGGGTGGCCACACCCTGCAGCACCAGGTTGTCGGTAAAGTTGACAAACGCCGGCTCCCCACCGGTGAGCCGGTCAATGCCGATGACGGTGAAACCGTTAATGATGACGTTGGAGGAGGCTTCGTCCGCATCCGTCTCCAAAAACCGGTTTTCCTGATTCTTTCGATACAGGAGTTCATATCCGAACACCCGCAGGTTCTCGTCAAAAATGGGTTGTCGGGCAATATAGAGATCCATGTGCCGCCACCTTGTACCAGCGCCTGTTGCCGCCGGCTGCTGTGATTTGTGGAAAGACAGGCCAAACATAGCCCTGTAAAATCATACCATGTTTGGCCTTGTCGTGCCACATCCAACGGCAAGCCGTCAATCGTTTTCCAGCAATTCAACGATCGTCTTGAGATCCTTGACCGAATCGATGTAGGTGTAGCGTCCGCCCGTGTACTCGCCGGTCTGCAGCGTTTCCATGCCCATTTCAGCCAGCTTGGCCCGTTTTCCGGCCGTATCCTTGATGAAGAACGCAATGTGTTGGATCCCCTCGCCCTTTTCATCGAGGAACTCCTGCCACACCGACGGCTGTCCGTCCGGTTCGATCAGCTCAATGTCCACCTGGTCCCCCACCTTCAGAAACGCCAGCTTTGCGCGGGCCGGGCAGGGTTTTCCGCGGTATACGGACTGTGACTTCTCGATGCTGTCCGTCCAGGAGGATTCCGGTTCCGGAATGCCCAGAAATGCTGCGAACTTCTTTTTCGTGGCATCACAATCGCGAACGATGAACCCAATCTGTGTGACAATGCTTGTGCCAAGAACACCCTTTTCCATCATGCACCTCCGTTTGAACACGTGTTTTCATCCATCATACCCTGTTTCTCGGGAAAGTTCATCTGTCTTGGGAAAGTTCATCTGTTTCCGGAAAGCTCGCCTGTCTCAGGAAGTTTCATCTGTTTCCAGCCGCATGCCAAAAAGTCCGCCTGTAACATAAAAGAGAATCAGCCCTGCTTGTCCGCGGGATACGTCACGCCCATCTGACGGCGCGCCGCATCGAGCACCCGCAGGGTCTCCAGGGACGCCGCGTGGGAATTGACCGGCGACTCGAGCAGGCCGGCTTCCAGCAGACGGACAAATTCCCGGATTTCATAGGACATGAACGGCAGCTCGCGTGCCACGGGAATCTGTTCCACGCGGCCATCCCGGGTTTGCACTTCCAGCCGATCCGGCAGGTTCACGCGATCCACGCGCAGGGTGGCCTTTTCTCCCTGGATCTCCATCGGCAGCAGCGAGTCCGCGCTCTTGGCATGCAACAGCACGGCGTCCATGCCCTCATAGCCCAGGATGAGGCTGCCCGCGCCATCCACGCCGGTGGACAGGAGGTGCCCGAACGCCTGCACCGTTTTGGGGGCACCAAAGAGCACCACCGCGGGATAAACACAGTAGATGCCGATATCCATCAGAGATCCGTTGGAGAGCGCCGGGTCGAACGCGTTGCGGTATTCCCCCGCCAGATAGCCGTCATACCGGGAGGAGTATTGGCAAAAGCTCGCGAAGAAATGACGGATGGGGCCAAGCTCCGGCAACAATTCGCGCACCTTGTCGAAAACCGGCACCACTGTGGATTTGAGCGCTTCCATGAACAACACCTTGCGTTCCCTGGCCAGCGCGAGCACCGGTTCGAGCTCGGCGGCATTGCTGGCGGCCGGCTTCTCCATCAGCACCGGCATGCCGCGCGACAGGCATTCAACGGCCTGTTCCGCATGCACCGCATTGGGGCTGGCGATGTAGACCGCGTCCACCGTGCCGCTTTCCAGCATTTCCGGCAGGCTGGTGAAAACATGGGGAAGCGCCTGTGCCTGCGCATATGCATTGCCGGTTTCCTCTTTCCTTGAATAGACAGCCACAGGATTGGCCACGCCGGAGGCGCGCGCACTCATCACAAATTCCTCGGTGATCTTTCCGGTTCCAACAATGCCAAATCGAACCATGGGTACCTCCTGTGACGATAACTCTCCTTATTATACAGGATCAGGAAGCCGCTGGCATGGCATAAAGCAAAACGCCGGGCAGCATCTCTGCCCGGCGCCTCCTTGTTGATATTTGTCACTATCGACCCATCCGCAACAACATGTGGTTGCATGTTCAACATGTGGCTGTGTGTTCAGCATGTGGCTGTGTGCCGACGAATGAAAGGCACAACGCGCTCGAAGAAAAGGCTGGGCTGACGCTCTCCGGCAACGCACTCCAGATAGCTGCCATGATCATGTCCCTGCAACACCTGGAAATCGATCTCCGACTCATATGCATAATGCTTCAGTGTTGCCACGAGCAGCTGTGTCTGTTCCAATCGCGCGGGAAAATCGTTGTCC
>JAEWSN010000259.1 GCA_023459915.1 Bacillota bacterium | reverse complement strand
CGCGTCGCGGATGTCCGTGACGGCATGGACTGGTGCGGCATGCATCTGTTCGGCTCCATGAGCCCGGCCATGCGCCCGCTCTACCGCACCCACATTGTCGGCATTGCGAAAACGGCACGCTATCTGCCTTTCCAGGGACCGGTCCCCAAGATGACACCCGATGAATACACGGAATGGCAGGGCTGGTACTACAACAATGTCTGCACCTACAACTGGGAGGCGGGCATCGAGGATGGCGACATCATGGTCATCGAGGCCACGGGGCTCGACGCCGGGCTCATCGGCTCGAACAACGGGCTGGGCTGCAAGCGCAAGGGGCTTCGCGGCTTTGTGACCAGCGGCGCGGTTCGCGACACGGACGAGATGATTCTGACCGAAATTCCCGCGTGGTCCATGCAGATTGCCCAGTCCATGGTGCAGGCCCGCATGCAGTACGACGCGATGGATGTGCCGGTCAGCGTGGGCGGCGTGCGTGTGGAGCCCGGTGACGTCGTGGTTGCCGATGGCGACGGCGTGGTCGTGGTGCCCCGCAAAATCGCCCGGGACGTGGCCAAGTACGCCCGCAAAGAGCTTGACAACGACAAGGTGAACCGTCGCGAGCATTATGAGGCGCTGGGCATGCCGCTGGACGACACCGTGCGCTGACCAGCCGCCGCCCATCCGCGGGGCGTGGCGCGCAAGGATATCGTGAGCCGGCAAACCGCCGGGGCGCGACAGGCCATGCGGCGGCAAGGCCCGGTGCGGGTTCCAATCAACCGAACCATGACGCGAGGGAGGCTCCCGACTGGGTGGGGAGCCTCCTTTTGCGACGGATCCCGGTTCTGGCTGTTCCGGTTTGCGGCCGGATATGGTATTGTATTGTTGCGCGCGCGGACACATCCGGGTGCGGCAGTGGGGTCTGACCCCGCAACCTTACGAGGTGGACGGATGGAAAAAGTCAACGAAATCATCAACACGGTGGGCGGGCTTGTCGTCAAGCTGCTCGATTTTTACAGCGGCTTGTTCGAGAAAGGCCTGTTTCGCACGGCGTTGGGGCTTTTCTTCCTGATGGCGCTGCTGGGAATTGTCCTGCTGCTGCTCAAGCCCATCGCATTCCTGCTGCTGCGGCCCTTCCTGGGCGGCGTCTCGGAGTGGTCGGCCTCGCTTGCGCTGCAGCGCACCACGGAGCCCGGCGCGCCGAAGCCCTATGTGCTGCACATGCGGTTGTCCATGCGCGAGCTGTTCCGCAAGGCGCTGGCGGACATCGGTCTGTACGGCAGAACCGACACCGACGCGCTGATTGGCCTGCTGGTGCGGCGCGGCCGCATGTTGTCCGAAGACGCCAACTTCAGCAGCCTGCAGGGGCTGGTGAGGCGTTCCGACACCCTGCGCAAGCAGTCCGCCCGGTACACCGAGCTGGTGCGCGCCATCGAGCGCGAGCGGGGCGGCCGCCTGTTCCAAGGGCAGGACTATTTCGCCGAATCCTCCCACCTGGATGAACTGGCGCTGCCCAACCACCCCGGCGAGGTGCGCAAGGGTTTCCTGTTCGGCCTGTACGCCGCAATGCTGTTCCAGTCCGGTGACTACCACGCGTTCCGCAACCTGCTCCGCTCCGGTTCCATCCGGCCGGAGGGCACGGTGATGCGTTTCCATACCGAAGCCGCGCGCGAGCATTTCGCGGACCGGATGGAACGCAGTCTTGCCCGTGGCGTCCCGTTCGTGCTGTTCAGCTGGATGCTGATGCCCAACAAGGGGCTGCGTCTGTCCGTGCTGCGCTACCTGTTCCGTTCGGCCAAACCCGGGCGGCTCCCGCCGCTCGAGAATGAACGCGGCCCGGGCTACGAAGTTCGTTTTGAGTCCGAGCAGGGCCGCCAGCAGGCGAGCTTCCGGTTCGAAATTGTCACCGCGGGGCCTGCGTTGCAGCGCCGCATCCAGGAGACCGGCACGCATGAAATCATGGCGTGGGCGGCCGGCAAGGCGGCGCTCGAGGGCCTGCTGCTGGGCGCCGTGGTGCCTGTGGAGGCCGGCAGCGTCGCGCCGCGCCATCTCATCAGCGAGAAATACCGCCTCGACAATCCGTACGATCGGCAATTGCTGTCCGACGCGGTTTGCCGGTTTGTCGCCCATCAGGCGGAGACCGTGGTGGAACGCGAGGCACCCCGTGCCGCCGCCGCGAAGGGAGGCCAATGATGGCTGACATGTTTCAGGGCTTGCTCGATCAATTCAAGACCATCCTCGATGTCTCCATGGTTCAGCCCATCTTCGGCATCAAGGGCCTGTTCTGGCTTTTCGTTGTGATTGAGGCCGCGGTGCGGCTGTATCTGGGCTACGCGTCCCGCCAGCTGCGGGAGGCCGATCCCGCCCACCGCCAAAACCTGGTTCGCCGTTTCTGGATCAAGGTGGTGCTGCTCTTCCTGGTGCTGCGCCCCTTCTGCATCATCTCCTCGCCGGATGCCGGCCGGTTCAACGCGTTCCTGCTCAGCGGCGCCATCGATCTGGTGTTCATCGCCGGCGCGTTCCTGCGGTTGCGCTTTGTGCAGGCGGATGAGGCCCGGTTTGAGGAATGGACGGAAATCGACGCCGCGGAAGGCGTGACCGGGGACGAATCCGTGTGATGGCGCCCTCAACTGGCTTCGACATGACATCCTGCGCCTTGTGCCCCCGAAATTGCGGGGTCAACAGGGTTCATCAAAAAGGCTTTTGCGGCATCGGACACGAACCGGTGGTCGCGAAGGCCTTTCCCCATTTTGGCGAGGAACCCTGCATCAGCGGATCACGGGGCTCCGGCACTGTCTTTTTTTCCGGCTGCGTGCTCCGGTGCGCGTTCTGCCAGAACCATCCCATCTCCCATGGGCGGCGGGGTCAGACCCTCACCGTGCCACAGCTGGCCGATGCCTTTGTGCGGCTGGCCGAACGCGGTGTGCACAACCTCAATCTGGTGACGCCGACGCACCAGGCGCACGCCATTGCCGAGGCGTTCCAACTCCTGGAGTTTCAGGGTCGGATGCCGGGGCTGCCTGTTGCCTGGAACAGCGGCGGCTATGACGCGGAGGCGACCCTCCGCCTGATGGCGCGCTGGGTGTCCGTCTGGATGCCCGATTTGAAGTTTCATGACCCGGTGCTCTCCGAAAGGATGGCCGCCGCGCCGGACTATTTTGAGCGGGCGTCGGCCGCCATTCGGCTCATGGCACAGCTTGCGGGCCCAGCCACGTATGACGGGGAGGGCCTGATGCAGCGGGGCTTGCTGGTGCGCCATCTGGTGTTGCCCGGCCATACCCGCGACAGCATCCGGTTGCTGGAATGGCTGGCGGCGGAGTTCGGGGGCGCCGTGCCGGTGAGCCTGATGAGCCAGTACACCCCCTTGACGATCCCGGCGCCGGGCGCGCCGACCCGCCGTCTGACCCGGCGGGAATACGACAAGGTGCTGGACGCGCTGTTCCGGCTTGGCCTGGAAGAGGGGTACGTGCAGGAACGGAGCGCGGCGGGGACCGCCATGATTCCCGATTGGGACGGCGAGGGACTGCCGAACTCCTGAGATTCCCGGTGCCGGAGCATGCAAATCCGCCAAGCGCAAGTCTGCACGCGAAAATCCGCCACGCGCAAGACCGCCAAACGCGCGTCTGCCACGCGCAAGTTTGCCCCGCGACCGCCCGCGCATTGACCACAGCTGTTTGAGCCGGTACAATGGATGGGTAAGGCTGAACCGGGCAACCGGTTTGGAATCCCTGCGGTGTGCGGAGTAAAGGAGTCACAACCGAATGGAAGCGTTGCTTCTGTTTGGGTTGTGACTTTTTGTATTTTGCGTCGGCTGGCGCCATCCGTGGTGGAAGGCGTGGGCTGGACTTGATGGATGGGACGGGATGATGGAGGAGACAGGCATGGAACATGGTGCGGAACGAATCCGGTGGCTGGGCGGGATGGACGTGGCGGTGATTGGTGGCGGCGTCGTCGGGGCGCTGATCGCGCGGGAACTTTCCCGGTACGACTTGCGGGTGGCCGTGCTCGAAAAGGAATCGGACGTGGCAGCCGAAACCAGCAGCGCCAACAGCGGCATCGTGCATGCCGGCTACGACGCCAAGCCCGGTTCGCTCAAGGCTTCGCTCAATGTCGAGGGCACCCGCCTGATGCCGCGGGTGACCCGGGAGCTCGATGTGCCGTTTCACCGGAACGGTTCGCTGGTGCTCGCGTTTGACGCGGAGGATCGCGTCAAGCTGGAGGAGCTGCTGGCGCATGGGCACGAGAATGGTGTGCCGGATCTGGCCATCCTGGAGGGCGACGCGGTGCGGGCCATGGAACCGGCGGTTTCCCGGGAGGTGGTCGCGGCGCTGTACGCGCCGACCGCCGGCATCGTCTGTCCGTACCAGCTTACGGTCGGTGCCATGGAAAACGCGGTGGCCAATGGCGTGACCCTGCTGCGGGACTGGCCGGTGCGCCGCATCCGCCGGATGTCCGGCCGGGAACGGTTCCTGCTGATGTCCGATCATGAGAGCCTTTCCGCCCGATTCGTGGTGAACGCGGCCGGCCTGTATGCCGATGACGTGGCCGCCATGGTGGGGGACCGTTCCTTTGCCATCCATCCGCGCAAGGGCGAATACCTGCTGCTCGACAAACAGCTCGGCAAGACGGTCAAAACCGTGGTCTTCCAGACACCCGGCCCAATGGGCAAGGGCATTCTCGTGACACCGACCGCGGACGGAAATCTGCTGCTTGGTCCCAACGCGCTCGATGTGCCGGACAAGGGGGATACGGAGACCTCCTTCGAGGGGCTCACCCATGTGGCCGAAGGGGCCCGCCGCTCGGTGCCCACGGTGGACACGCGGGCAGTCATCCGCTCCTTTGCGGGGCTGCGCGCCGCGGGAGACACGGGCGACTTCATCATCGGGCCGGCCCGGGACGTGGAAGGGTTCTACCATGTGGCCGGCATTGAATCGCCCGGTCTGTCCTCCGCGCCGGCCATCGCGGAAATGGTGGCACGGCAGCTGGCGGAAGGGGGTCTGACCCTCAATCCAAGACCGGATTTCAACCCGCTGCGTGCGCCTGTGCGGCGGTTCTCCGAGCTCGATGATGCCGCGCGTGCCGCGCTCGTCAAGGAGAATCCGTTGTTTGGCCATATTGTATGCCGGTGTGAGACCGTGACGGAGGCCGAAATTGTGGACGCGATCCGCCGGCCCGCGGGAGCCACCACGCTCGACGGGCTGAAACGGCGCACGCGCTCGGGCATGGGCCGCTGTCAGGGCGGGTTCTGCACACCCCGCGCGGTGGCGATTCTGGCCCGCGAGCTGGGCGTTTCCCCCGATTCCGTCACCAAGCGGGGGCCGGGGTCTCCCCTGCTGGCCGGACCCTCGAAGCCGGAGGCCTGTCCGCTGCCGAAGGACGGCGGGGCCGTGCGGACACCGTCCTGCGGGGATGGAGCGGACAACCGGTCCGGGTCCGTGCCAAAGGACGGCCGCCCCCCTGA
>JAEWSN010000258.1 GCA_023459915.1 Bacillota bacterium | reverse complement strand
AACGACGAAGAGAGGATGGAAAAGAAATGGACCGAAGGAACCGTCCCCATACGCGCATCGCCCTCAGTTTGCTGATTCTCGCGCTATTGATGCCTGTCGGCGGATGTGGTGGGCTGACGGCAGGCACGAGCCCGTCCTTGATCGAACCCAACCTCGACCCGGCCACCATCACCCGCATCCAGATCATGCCGGATTACAACGGAAACCCACGCGGATCGAACCCTGCCAAGGACATCACGAACCCACAGGAAATCGCCGCGTTTGTTGCCGCATTCCAAAACGCGCAGCTTGGTGAGGAAACGGAAACGCTATATGGCAACGCCAGCATCTTCCGCTTCTTCTCCGAGTCCGGACTGACGCACCAATTCTCCTTCAGCGTGGCGCCAGGGCATCCCGCCTATACCGGAAACTGCTGCACAAAGATCTCCTTTACAGGCGAAGATCCGTGGGCTTTATATGCGCAAAGCCTCGCCGCGGAATACGCCGTGGACAAGGACTTCAACCCCACATTCCAAATCCCCCTGCAATCGTCCTTGCTCCAGGTGATGCAGGTCCCCAGCCGCGCCCTCAAACAGGACATGGCGGTATCTGTCTACCTGCCGGCCGGATATGGCGAACATGGCGACTCCCGTGACAGTTATCCCGTTCTGTACATGCTGCACGGCTATACCGGCAGTGAAACGACCTGGATGCCCGGATTGAAGCTGCAGGAAACGGCAGATACCCTGATCGCAGATGGCAGCATTGGTCCGCTGATCATCATTGCGCCAAACATCGACAACAGCTATGGCATCGATTCCGCGGAAGAACCCTCCCAGCTGGGTTCCTCGCCGCAGAACAGCCTGAACGAAGGCCTGTACGAAACCTGGCTCATCGAGGAACTCATCCCATGGGTGGACAGCACCTATTACACCCACGCAGAGCGGGCAGGACGTTCCATCGGCGGATTGTCGATGGGCGGCTGTGCTGCGCTCCATCTGGCTTTTGCGCACCCGGAGCTGTTCGTTCGCGCCAGCGGCCACAGCCCGGCCCTGTTTGTGGAGGAATTCCCAAGCGGTCTGGACGGCTGGCTGTACCCAACCGAAACGCTGCGGGATGAGCGGGACCCCCTGCGTCAGGCTGAAACCGCCGACTTATCCGGGCTTTCCGTCTGGCTCGATTGCGGGGACGAGGACAGCTACCGATTCTATGAAGGCTGTGATGTGCTGGAGGAAACCCTGACCGCACGCGGGGTTCCCGTCGTGAACCACCTGAATCCCGGCTTGCATGACGGTGCCTACTGGATGGCTCATGCGGAAGAATACCTGCGATTTCATGCAGGTGTGGAATGATATACTGAATCAAAATGACATGTGGTTCCCAAAACGCACGTTGCGCCAAGGGACCGCGTTTCCAACGGAGATTGACCATGCATGTGCAAAGCCTGTTAGCCCTGATGAAAACAGCGGAGCATCTCAAGAACAACACACGCCATTCCTGGACCTCCACCGGCCGGCATGAGAGCGTGGCGGAACACAGTTGGCGGCTGGCACTGCTCGCGCTGTTCATGCGGGATGAATTTCCGGACGCGGACATCGACAAGGTGATCCGCATGTGCCTCATCCACGACATGGGCGAAGCCTTTACCGGTGACATTCCCGCGTTCCACAAGGAAGCGGCGCACGAAGCGGCGGAAGCGGCGGCCTATCAGGGATGGCTGGACAGTCTGCCCGCACCCTACAGGGAAGCGCTGACCCTGCTGTGGCAGGAGATGGAGGCCCAGCAATCCACGGAAGCCCGCCTGTACAAGGCCCTCGACAAGATGGAAACGCTGATGCAGCACAACGAGGCGGATATCAGCACCTGGCTGCCGATTGAACATGATCTGAACCTGACCTACGGCACCGAGCAGGTTGCGTTCTCTTCCTGGCTGAAGGAGCTGAAGGAGGCCATCAATCAGGATTCCCGCGACAAGATGAACGCTGCCGGCGTATCTTGAGGAATGCGTGGCAAGAAAAGTGTATACTGTTACATGGGTGTATCACTATAGACAGCACGCATACACAAGGAGGAACAACATGCCCTACGTACAAGTCCGCACAACCGGCTCCCTGAAAACGGAACAAGTCAACGCGCTTCGGTCCGGTGTGGCCAACGGGATCGGCCTGCTGCCCGGGAAAACACTCTCCTCCCTGATGATCGAAATCGTGCCGGATTGCAACATCTCCCTGGGTGAACCCAGCAACGTGGGCTGCGCGTTCGTCGAGGTTCTCGTCAACAACGATCTGGCGGAGCAGGACCTCAAGGCCTATTCGAAGCACCTTTGTGAACTGGTGGAGACGGTTACGGGCATTCCGTTGGAACGGGTGTATGTGGTGCACGGTTCTCACCGGAACTGGCACAGCGGGCGACAATTCCGCTGACGCCGCGCCGGACTTGATTTTTCACCTATACCCCAATCTCACCTCAGCCGATCCCCTGTGCCCATGGTATGCTGAAGGTGAGGTGAGGTGAAGCTTGCATGCTGCAACTGAACAGTCTGACCATTTTCCACAAAACCGACCTCACGGACCTGGTCCGTGATTTGTCATACACACTGCGGCCGGGAGACAAAACCGTCATCATCGGCGAGGAGGGCAACGGCAAGTCCACCCTGCTCAAGCTGCTGGTGAATCCGGCCCTGGTGGAAGACTATGTGGAGTACACCGGCGACATCGTGGTGCGCGACGAGCTCATCGGGTATTTGCCGCAGGAATTGCCCGCCGCGGACAAGGAGAAGACGCTGTACGCCTTCTTCAGCGAGCTGCCGCTCTTTCTGGAATTCACGCCACGGGAGCTGGCCGACATTTCGAACGCGCTGGGCCTTTCCCTGGATTTCTTCTACTCGGATCAGCCCGTTGGCACCTTGTCCGGCGGGGAGCGCATCAAGGCGCAGTTTGCGCGGATGCTGCTGCAGCGGCCAACGGTGCTGCTGCTGGACGAACCCTCCAACGACATCGACATCGCCACCCTCGAATGGCTGGAGCGATTCCTCGTGGACAGCCCGTTTCCCGTGATTTTTGTCTCCCATGACGAGACACTCATCGAGCGCACGGCCAATGTGGTGATCCACCTGGAAAAGGTCCGCAAGAAAACCCTGCCCCGCCACACCATCGCGCGGATGCCCTACCGGCAGTACATTGACGAGCGCCTGTCACGCTTTGCACACCAGGAACAGCTGGCCAGCAAGGAGCGGGAGGAGTATGACCGGAAAATGGCGACATACCGCCAAATCGAGGCGAAGGTGGAACACCAGCAAAACGCCATTTCCCGGCAGGATCCGGCCGGCGGGCGGCTGCTGAAAAAGAAAATGCACGCGGTGAAATCGATGGGACGCCGGTTCGAACGGGAGAAGGGTGACATGACCGAGCACCCGGACACGGAGGAAGCCATTCTGCTCCGTTTTCAGGGGACCACCCCGGTTCCATCCGGAAAAACCGTGCTGGAGCTGGACCTGCCGGAGCTGCGCATCGGGGATACGGTACTGGCCAGGAACCTGCGGCTGCATGTGTCCGGCGGAGAAAAGCTGTGCATCACCGGCCGGAACGGGGCGGGCAAAACCACGCTGCTGCGGCGGATTGCGGATGAGCTGTGCGCGCGGAACGACATCCGGGCGGCCTACATGCCGCAAAACTACGAGGAACTGCTCGACGAGACAAAGACGCCGGTAGCCTTCCTGTCCCGAACAGGTTTCAAGGAGGAAACCACGCGCATCCG
>JAEWSN010000257.1 GCA_023459915.1 Bacillota bacterium | reverse complement strand
GCACCACAATCAGGGGTACCGGCACTTTTCTTGTGCCCAGGAGCACCACCGTGATCGCGGAAACCAGCAGGTTGTCGGGAGAGAACCCGTTCTTGATCATCAGGATCACGGCCGCGACGGCAATCATGCCGCCGGCCACGGCATTGATGCCCTTGAGGGAAATCTTGATGGCCTTGATGCCCTTGAGTGATTCCCAGATGGGATAGATGAAATAGATCAACAGCAGTCCGGGCAGGAAAATGCCAATCCCCCCCAGCACCGCCGCAAAGACCTGGACCACGGACCCGCCGCTTCGCCCCGCCATGCCGCCGGCGTAGGCGGAAAAACTGAACATGGGGCCCGGAAGCCCCTGCACCAGGCCGTAACCGGTCAGGAATTCCGGGCTTGTCATGTACTGCCGCTGTTCCACGAGCTCGCTGTACATCACCGGCACCACGACCTGTCCGCCGCCAAAGACAAGATAGCCGTACCGGTAGAAGCTTTCAAACAGATGGACCAGCAGGGTGTCCCAGGTGAGCGTCAACACCACACCGCCCACCGCCAGCACCGCGAACGCAATGAAATAGCGCCATGGTGGTGACACCTTCACCCGGTTCCACAGATCCTTCTCCCGGGATGCCGCGATGCTCGCGGCGCCTCCGGCCAGCAGAACCAGCGGGAAAATCCACGGTTGCCTGAAAAAATACGTGGTGACCGCGGCAAACAGCATCAGAAAGAGCGTCAACTTGTCGGTGATCACCTTTTTTCCGATGCGGAACGCGGCCACCACGATGAAGCCCACGGCCAGAGGGCCGATGTAACGAAGCCCCTCGCTGGACAGGTTCACCAGCGCCAGAAACCCGTACAGGAAAGAGAGCAGAGTCATCACCACCAGCACGGGCAGCGCCCAGACCAGCATGGTGAGCAGCCCCAGTGCCGGGCCACCCACCTTGTGCCCCACTGCCACGATGGTCTGTGTGCTGGTGGGACCCGGCAGGATGCTGCACAGGGCCACCAGTTCAATGAGTTCCTCTTCGGAAAGATATTTTCGCTTGGTGACCAGCTGATCCATGAACACGCCGATATGCGCCTCCGGACCACCATACGCGCCAAGAGAACAGACAAGGACATCCTTGAGGAAAGCTGTCCGGGATACATGTTGCAAATGCGTCATAAAAGACCTCCTCTCCTTTCGGAGTAGAGGGTTTTTACCCGAACAGACGGAATGGGAAACGAAAGCGGTGCCCCAACAGACACACTTCTTACCCAGTTTTAACAAATCCCTGAAGTCATCTGTCCGAACGAGCCGCAGCCGCTATCGAATTTTCTCCTCCGTGTAGAGGATCCAGGTGTCCGCGCCCAGCATGTGGCGCTTCGCAACGCCCTGGAACCAAGGCCATTCGTCATCCCGGGCGGTGTCTCCGGACAGAATCTCCTTCACGCCCCGTTTCATGACATCGATGTACGTGGCGGGCACCGCCTGCGCCTCCCGCACATGACCGCCATACAGGCCGTCAAAATCCGCCCGGAAGGCATCCAGGGCATCGAGGCTCGCGAGGTACTCCGACAGGCAGGTGGAATGGTCGAGCTGCATCCAGATGGTGCCGTTGATGGCATCCCCGGAATACAGGAGCCGCGCGTTCCTGTCAAGGATGGCGCAGCTGCCGGGCGTATGGCCGGCCACCGCGATGACCTCGAGGGTCAGCCCCCCCAGATCAAAGGTCTGGCCCGATTCGAGCGGCAAAAGCCGGCATTCGTTGCCGGTCGGCACCGGGGTGATGCCCTGTCCGCGCAGGACGTTGGCCAGCATGTCAAAGTGTTCCCGGTACACACCGGCATCCGCCGGATGCATCCAGGCTTCGGAGAAAAAGTGGTTCCCGCCGATATGGTCGATGTGCCCATGTGTGTTGACCACGATGACCGGCAGATCCGTGATGCCCCGCACGATGTCGGCCAGATTCTCCCGGCCGTTCAGCGTGTCGATGAGCAGGGCCCGTTCGGTGCCGCACAGCAGATAGGCACTGGATTCTCCATTGTCGTCGATAAGCGTGGTGTACGAATTGATGGGGATGCGCGTAAATGTTGCCATAGGGACACTCCTTTGTGGTCACGCCGCCATGCGGATGACGGCCAATACGGTTGTGCTGCCGGCCTGAACCAGCCCAACAAGGGCCCGCTGTCTGCCGGTGCGTTTCTCTGTCATGTCCATTGTAGCGAATGTTGTCCGAACCGGCCACCGCGAATGCCACAAACGGCCCCGAAACGGACGCTCGTGAATGCGAGACAAAAGCCGATGGCTGCCGCGGCTTGACGAATTGGCCGGTCTCCGGATAGACTAAAGTTGAAGTTATCTTCAAGTTTGTTGAAGGTGAAACGCATGAATCATGGAGCCATCACGACAAAACTCATGACAAGGAGAATCCCATGGCCTACAGCATCGGCGACGTTTCCCAGATGACGGGCATTCCCGTTTCCACCCTCCGGTTCTACGACAAGGAAGGCCTGTTTCCCGATATCGAACGGGGCAGCGGCGGCACCCGCAAATTCACGGACACCCATCTGGCCAGCATCCATGTGGTGGAATGCCTCAAAAACTCCGGCCTCACCATCAAGGAAATCCGGCAGTTTCTGGACTGGTGCCAGGAGGGGGACAACTCGCTGACACAACGCCAACAGTTCTTCTACGAGCGGCTGGCCGCCGTCGAAGAACAGATGGCCGTGCTGCAGCAAACCCTGAATCTCATCCGCTTCAAGTGCTGGTATTATGATACCGCCGTTGCCGCGGGGACGGAGCGCGCGCCGCGCAATACGCCCATCGACGAAATCCCGGAAAGCGTGCGGCAGGTCCGGCTGGACGAAGCGAATCCCACTTCCCGCACCGCTTGCCAGCGCAAAAAGGCTACCGGGGTTCCGGCATGACCCGGTCGTCCTTTGACGCGCGGTTCCTGCGGTGATGCAGCGTCTGCATCGTCAGGAAAATCAGGCTGGCCGCGCCCGTGAGCAAAACCACCTGCCGCATGCCGGCACTGGAGATGACCACCGCGGCCAGGCTTGCGCCAATGGCTCCGCCGAGCTGAATGGCCGAGCTGTTGAGGCTCAGCATCAGGCTCGACTGGTTGTGGG
>JAEWSN010000256.1 GCA_023459915.1 Bacillota bacterium | reverse complement strand
TCCTGCCGCATCGGCATCGGCGGATTGCTGCCGATTGAACAGATGCCCGCCTCGTATGCCGATTCCATCCGCGCGCTGCGACAGGCTGGTCCCTCCGGCATCCTGCATATCATGGATGTGGCCGCCGAGGACGTGTGCCTGCGGGATTTCGATCTGCACGAATCCGCCATCCTGCAGGCGCTGGCGTACGGAGAGCCGCAAGCGGTGGGGGAGCGGCTGGGTCGGCTGTTTCTGTCGGTGGATCCCGCAAACCCGCTGCTGCGAAACAAATTGGCGGAGTGGACAGTTGTGGCGCATCGCCATGCCATGGAGAACGGTGTGCCGGAGGATCGGGAGATCAATTACCAGACCTATCTTGCGGAGATGCAGGCCATTGGCGAGGTTCATGCGCTCACGGCGTGGGTTGTCAACCGGTTCAGGCTGCTGGCCGGGCGCATCCGCGATGTGAAGCAGGGCCGCAACCACCGGCTGGTGGAGATCGCGCGCCGTATCATTGACGGCGGCTTTGCCGGGGATGTGTCACTCGAGTCGGTCTCGAACGCGGTCAACCTCAGCCCCCGGCATTTTTCCAAGGTCTTCAAGGATGTCACGGGCACCACCTTCATCGATTACCTGACAGCCCTGCGCATCACTCGCGCCAAGGAGCTGATGACCACCACGGACAAGTCGGTGAAGGAGATCTGCTATGAGGTGGGCTATGGCGATCCGAATTATTTCAGCCGGCTGTTTCGCAAACAGACCGGCATGTCCCCCACGGAATTTGCGCGGAGGTGAAGGATGAGGCGACCAGGCAGAACAAAAACCACGGTACGGGCGGTCCGCCTGCTGGCGGGCTGGCTGGCGGTCTTGCTTGCCTTTTCGGGCTGCGGCGCGGCGGCACCGGTGGCGCCGGTTTCGGATGAATTGCTGGTGGGCCTGCTGCTCGATTCCATCGTCGTGGAACGCTGGCAGCGCGACCGGGCCATCTTTTCCGCCCGCGCCAAGGAGCTTGGCGCCGAGGTGGTGGTCCGCAACTGCAATGAGGACAACGCGCTCCAGCAGCAGCAAATCAAGGAGCTTGCCGATCTCGGCGTGGATGTGCTGGTGGTGGTGCCCTACGACAAGGACGGCATCGCGGAGGACATCGCGCAGGCGAAAAAACGCGGCATTCCCGTCATCGCGTATGACAGGCTCATCCTGAACGCGGAGGTGGATCTGTACATTTCCTTTGACAACATCAGGGTCGGCGAGATGATGGCCGGCAGCCTGGCGGCGGCGGTGCCCCAGGGCGAATACGTCATCATCAACGGCTCCCCGCTGGACAACAACAGCACCATGTTCAATCAGGGCTTCCACCAGGCGCTGGCGGCGGGTCTTGCGGAGGGCGCCATCGGCATCCGCTCGGAAACCTGGGCGGACGCCTGGCGCCCGGAGGTTGCCTATGAAACGGTTTCCGCGCTGCTGGGGGAATCCGGCCGGATTGACGCGGTCATCGCGGCCAATGACGGGCTGGCGGGTGCGGTCATCCGCGCGCTGGCCGAACACCGGCTGGCCGGCACCGTGCAGGTGGTGGGGCACGACGCGGATTTGTCGGCCTGTCAGCGCATTGCCGAGGGAACCCAGCTGATGACGGTCTACAAGCCGCTGGGCATTCTCGCCAAGCAGGCTGCCGAGGCGGCGGTGGCCCTGGCCAGGGGAGAGTCCCTGCAGGTGGCCTCCACCATTTTCGACGGTAAGGCGGATGTGCCCTACATCAAGCTGTCGCCGATTTCCGTGACGCGCGACAATCTGGTGAAGACCGTGATTGCGGACGGGTTCCATTCGTTTGACGACGTGTACCTGAATGTCCCGGAGTCGGAACGCCCGGCCCGGGACTAGTCTATCCTCCAAATGCGCAGCATTTGGAGGTCCTGCTGACGATCCCCTGTGGACGCAATCGTGTCTATCCTTTTTCTCCCTCTTCGACACTTCCGGCGAAAAAAGTCAGAACGGGCCGGTGGCGTGTCCGCCCGGGCGCAGACAGTGCTGGAACTCCGCCGATTCGTCCAGTTTCAAGACGGATCGGGACTGATACCATAAGGCTGTCCGGTTCGAGGCATGCTTCGCCGGAACAGCACACGCAAAGGCGTGGTGAAACAGTCGAAGGAGGAACGTCATGAAAAGAAGACTCTTGTCCCTGTTGCTCATCGTGGCCGTGATGGCATCCCTGCTCTCATTCACAGGCTGCGGCACAGCCAACTCCAAGCTCATCGGTGTCTCGATGCCGACCAAGTCCCTGCAGCGCTGGAACCAGGATGGCGAGAACATGAAGAAGTCGCTCGAGGCAGCCGGCTTTGAAGTGGTGCTCGAATACGCCAACGACAAGGTGGACCAGCAGGTCACCCAGATCGAGAACATGATCACCAAAGGCTGCAAGGTCATCGTGATCGCCTCCATCGACGGCACCGCGCTCAAGGGCGCCCTGGCTGCCGCCGCCAAGGAAGACATCAAGATCATCGCGTACGACCGCCTCATCCTGGATTC
>JAEWSN010000255.1 GCA_023459915.1 Bacillota bacterium | reverse complement strand
CGAAGCGGATCACCTCGCTCTCATCCACCTGCACCGTACCAAAATTCCGGGTATCAATGCTGCGCATGACCAAATCCCCCTTTCCGGGAACACACTGCGGCGCGCGGTTTGCGCGCCACAGACGCACTCATGGCGCGCCACTGGATTCCTACCCGTTTGGAGGTGGAAATATCATGGTGTTTGCGCCCGCCTGTCAGTCCGGATGGATCGGCGCGGACGCGGCAAACACCTCGTAGGTGACATAGGCGTGACTGAAATGGTAGCCAAGCTGCTCCGCCAGCGCCAGCGACTCCGGATTTGCCGCATCCCAGCTGGGATACAGGCCGCGCGCCAGACAGTCCAGGATGAGTTTGGCCGCGCAGGCCCGCGCCAGCCCCCTGCGCTGGTGATCCTCCCGGGTTTGAATCTGGATTTCGATGCCTTCCCGGTATACCGTGTAGGAGGAGGCGCCGCAGACCGGCTCTCCCTCATGCAGCACCACCCAGCCCAGACCCCTTGCCTCAAAATCGTCCGCGTCACGAAAATTGGAAACAAAATCGCGGGACCATTCATGCTTCCCCACGGCTTGGACAAGGTCGCCCCGCAGCGGCACAAGCGCGTACCCCGCGGGCAGGGACGACTCAAAGGCATGGAGCCGCTCCCTGGAAAACACGTCCGGCTCTTTCCGGAGCGCATACCGGTTGAAGCGGTTGAACCGGCCGGAAAAGCACCGCTCAATGAGCGGATGCCAGGCGTCCCCCTCGCAGATGCACAGCAGGAAGGCGACCGAATGATCCGCAAACGACCCGGCCACCAGTGCCTCATTGGGCTGTCCGGCAAAAAAACAGCAGTCTCCGGTGATGATCCGGGCACACGAAGGCTTCGGCAGCCTGTCCGCCCAAGCCTTTCCCATGAAACCCTGCAGGCAGGACAGGATCATGGTTTCGTCCATCCCCTTGAACAGTGGAACCAACTGGTCCATTTCCACCGGTGTCACGCAACACATGCCCGACGGCGAAGCGGCGGCCTCGGACACGGTGCCGGAGGCGGCACCATGTGCCGATGCCATGCCCTTGAAAACATCCTCACCCATGATGCCGCTCCCCATGCCCGCTCAAGGCTGTGCCTCCTCGGGTTCTGTGCCGGGCTCCGTGCCGGGTTCCGCCACCACTTCCATTGCGGGCTGTGGCGCATACCACGCCTCCACCATCGCCAGCTGCTCGGCATACCGTGCCAGATAGGGCTGGTTCAGTCCTTTTTGCGCGTAGCCGGTGGGTCCGCGCGAATAGATGGACAGCGCCGCGTCCCGACGTGCCTCCGGTGGCAGATTCTTCACCGGACTGCCTGCAAGGATCCAGCCATACATGGCCGTCCCCCACTGGATGTTCACCTCGCCGTTGAGCGGTTCGTTTGCCGTTTTCAGGCTGGCGGCCAAATCCGGGAAATGGCCCTTTCCAATCTGGAAATAGCCATAGTACTTGTTCAAGGCCACACATTTTTCATCAAAATTGCTTTCCGTGCCAACCAGCGCCAGCATGTCCAGATACGGGACGCCATTGCGCCAGCTGTACTCGCACAGCAGCTTCTGATGTGCCTTGGGCATGGGATTCTGACTGCGGTACCACAGGGATTCATCCACCCAGAAACCCATGGCCAACAGGGAACCCACCTCCGGGAACAGGTTCGGGGTGGTCGGATCAAGGGTGATCGCGGCGGAGATGATGCCCGCATCCATCGTCCCACCCAGTGAAACGGGTGCCGCAAGGATGATCATCACCGGGATCAGGACTGCCGCCAAGGTGGCACGAACACGGCGTGCACCTCGTGGATGTCCGGTAAATCCGGTGTTCCCAATCCTTTGACCGGCATGGCGCTTCAAGTGCTGCATCAAAAAAACCTCCCGTGGGCAGGAACTTGCGACGGCCGCCAATGGCGGTCTTCAACAGTATCATACCAAAAAGGGATTCGGAGGCAAATCGTGTGATACACTCTTGCCATCATATCGGTCATGCCTGACACAGTACAGTCACATCACCCGGACACTTCGCACAGGAGGAAATGCAGATGAACCCAGCCCATTCAGATGCCCGCCCAGATGCCCGCCCATGGTATGAACGCGTCCGCCGCTGGGGACAGACCAACCTGACCGAGGTGGACCCCCGGGACTGTGACATCGATTTCTGGCGCGCGCACTGGCGCAAAACCGGCACACAGGGCATCATCGTCAATGCCGGCGGCATTGTGGCCTACTACCCCAGCGCCAATCCCATGCAGGCACGGGCCAAATTCCTTGGTTCGCGGGATTTGTTCGGAGAATTCGTACAGGCCGCGCGTGACGAGGGCCTCGCCGTGCTGGCGCGCATGGATGTGAACCGGGCTTCCGCCACCGCGCGCTCAAAGCATCCCGACTGGTTCGCGGTCGACGCGGACGGCAACCCGTTTCCGGCCGCCGGTTCCCAAGGCGAGACACAATACATCACCTGCATCAACGCCCCCTACTGCAAGGAGCACATTCCCGACATCCTCCGCGAAATCATGCTGCGTTACGCGCCGGACGGCTTCACGGACAACAGCTGGACAGGCTTGCCGCGCAACCATGTCTGCCACTGCGACGCCTGCCGGGAAAAATTCACGCGCGAAACCGGCCATCCGCAGCTGCCTCCTGTGAAGGACTGGGCGGATCCAATCTACCGGGACTGGATTCGCTGGAGCTACACCTGCCGAACGGAGAACTGGGATCTGTTCAACCGGGTCACACAGGCAGCCGGCGGCCCGGATTGCCTCTGGCTCGGGATGATCAACGCCAATCCCATCAACTCGCACGCCGCGTTCTGTGACCTGAAACAGGTGGCGGCACGCTCCCCCATCCTGATGTGCGATCACCAGTCGCGTGACGCGCTCAACGGGTTCGAGCAGAACAGCCTCAACGGCGCCCTGCTCCACGGTCTGGCCGGACAGGACGCCGCCATTCCGGAAAGCATGGCCGGCTATGCGCGGGGTGTCCGCACCTTCCGGCGCAACAGCATGCCCGCCGCCGAGCTCAAGCACTGGATGCTCGAGGGCACTTCAGGGGGTCTGACCCCGTGGTGGCATTGCATCGGGGGCGTGCTGGAGGACCGCCGCATGCTGGCCGCCCAGACGGAGGTGCTCGCCTGGCATCGGGACAACGAGCGGTATCTGTTCCACAGAACGCCCGTCGCCCCCGTCGGGCTGGTCTGGAGCCAGGAGAACATCGAGTTTTATGGACAGGACGACGTGCAGGAGCGGATTGCGCTCCCCTGGCGGGGCATGGCGCTGGCCTTGCGGCACGCGCGGATTCCGTTCATTCCGGTTCACGCGGATCACATCGCGCGGGACGCCAACCAGCTGTCCGCGCTGGTTTTCCCCGGCATGGCAGCCCTGACCGATGCCCAGCTCGCCGCCATCCGCGCCTTTGCGGCCACAGGCAAGGGGCTGCTGACCTCCGGCCTGTTCGCGCGCCTTGACGGAGACGGGCAGCCCCGGTCGGCATTCCCGCTCGGAGAGGTGCTGGGGCTCGAGCCATCAGACGGTCATCTTGGCGTTCAGGGAATTCCCTCCGCTGCCTGGGACAGCCTGGAGGCACATACCGGGTTGCGTCTGCCGGAGGCGATCTCCGACCGCCATCCCATCGTGGCAGGGTTTCAGGACACCTGCACGCTGCCATTCGGCGGCACACTGGAAACCATGCATCCCGCACCCGGCGCAGCCTGGATGAAACCGGTGGCCACGTTCATTCCCCCATTTCCCGTATACCCGCCGGAATTCAGCTGGATGGCCGAGCCACGGACAGACATCGCCGCGCTGTACGCGGGCACCCGTCCGGATGGCGGACGAAATGTCCATTTTGCGGCGAATGTGGATGCCTGTCTGGCCAGGGGGCGTCTGCCCGACCATGCCGGGCTGCTGGGCCAGTCCCTGCGATGGCTGTTGGGTGAGCGGCTGCCCCTGTGTGTGGAGGGTGACGGTGAGCTGGACTGCCGGCTCTACCGACAAGTGGATGCGGACGGCACCGCGCGCCTGCTGCTCCATCTGGTGAACCTGACCGGTTGCGACGGGCAACCGGGCTCGCTCTCGTTTGTGCCGCCCATCGGCCCGCTGCGCGTTTCCCTGCACAGGGATCTGTTCGAAAAGGATCCGTCGCAAGGATTTCGGGAAGCGGATGCGCCTGTCGGGAGCGGAAATCCGGCAGGTGTGCAAACGGTGGAAGCCCGGGTTGGCGGCGGAACCCTGTCCTGTACCCTTTCGGACGGGTGGATTGCGTGCGTGCTGGATCGCCTCACCGATCATGAGCTGCTGGTGTGGGAAACAGCCCCCTGAGCCATTCTCTGAATAGCCCCATCCAGCTTGCCTCATGGGGGTCAGACCCCATGTCTGCCTCCGGGGTCAGACCCCATGTCCGCCTCACGGGGGTCAGACCCCACGCCAGAGACCCCATGCCGTCACAAGGGCCTCGCTTCATTTGTCACGGAAAAACCCCCGACGACACCGGCAGGTGCCATCGGGGGTTTCATATCCGGGTAATCATTTGCCGGCCGATGGTTCGTGCCCCGGTTCCGGCGGCTCAAGACCGCCATGGTCCCGGCGCGCCCATCATCGCTGGGGATCAGCCCTTCACACTGCCCACAACCAGGCCCTTGGTGAAGTATTTTTGAAGGAAGGGATACACAATCAGGGTCGGCACCAGGCCCAGGAACAGCTGCGCGGCACGCCCAGTCTGCTCGTTCATGCGCAGCAGCAGGGTGTAGTAGTCGGACCCGGACTGCCGCAGCAGGTCGCGGAAGTTGACCAGCAGCGTCTGCAGATAGGTCTGCAGCGGATACTTCGTGGGATCGTGCATGAACAGCGCCCCGGTGAACCAGTCGTTCCAGTGGTACACAAACGAAAACAGGCCCACCGTGGCCAGTGCCGGCTTGAGGATGGGCAGGAAGATGGAGAACAGCACCCGGAAATTGCCGGCGCCGTCGATGATGGCGGCTTCCTCGATTTCACCGGGCAGGTTTCTCATGAAGTTCATGAGAATGACCATGTTGAAGACCGGCACGGACAGTGGGAGCACCAGCGCCCAGATGCTGTTGAGCAGGCCCAGCTGGGAAACAAGGATGTAGTAGGGGATGAGGCCGCCGCCGAACAGCATCGTGATGACATAGAAGGTCATGTACACATTGCGCGCGGCAAAGCGTTCCTTTGTTTTGGAAAGCGGATACGCGGTGGTCACCATCATGAACAGGTTGAGGCTCACGCCCAGCACGCAGCGAAGGATGGTCACCTTGAACGCCTGCAGGAATTTGCCGTTGGCAATGGCGAACTCGTAGGACATCAGGGTGAACTCCTTGGGCCACAAATACACCTTGCCTGTGGAAACCTGCGCCGGAGAACTGAAGGAGACGGCGAGGGTGTTGAGGATCGGCAGCAGGCAGGTGAGGCAGACCAGCGCGATAAACGCGTAGTTGAACACGCTGAAAATCTTCTGTCCTTTGGTCATTTTGTTCATCTTGCTTCTCCTCACCTAAAACACGCGGTAGTTGGCAACCTTGTACGCGACGTACAGGGAGGCCGAAATCATGAACATCGACACCACCGACTTGAACAGGCCCACGGCCGTACCAATGGAGAACTTGCCATTCTGAAGGCCCAGACGGTACACATAGGTGTCGATGATGTCCCCGGTGGTGTAAACAACCGGAGAATACAGGTTGTACACCTGGTCGAAGCCGGCATTGAGCACATTGCCCAGCGCAAGCACGGTCATCAGCACAATGATGGGACCCAGCAGCGGCAGGGTGATGTTGAGGGTTTGCCGCCACCGGCCCGCGCCGTCGATGACCGCGGACTCATACAATTCCGGATCGATCGAGGTGATGGCCGCCAGATACACCACCGTGTTGAACCCGAAGGTTTTCCACACATCCGACCAGATGATGGTCCACGGGAACACGTTCATGTTGGAGAGGAACTGGACGGGCCGCATGCCGAAAAACCCAATCAGGGTGTTCACAATGCCGTCCGAAGCCAGAATGTTGTACATGATGCCCGCCATGATGACCCAGGAGATGAAGTTCGGGATATAGACGATGGTCTGGCTCAGCCGCTTGTAAAACGGGTGGCGCACCTCATTGAGCAGGAGTGCGAATGTCACGGAACAGACGACCCCGATGGCAATCTTGAAAATGGAGATGAACAGCGTGTTGTAGATGGTCTTGATGAACTGGGGTTGGGAAAACACCAGTCGGAAATTATCCCATCCCACCCATTTCGAGTGCAGAAAGCCCAGTCCCGGATTGAAATCCTGGAAGGACATGACAAGGCCATACATCGGCATATAGGAAAAAATGAACGTCAGGATGACGCCGGGCAGCAGCAGCAAATGAAATGGCCAATCCTTCTTGAGTCGTCTCATCATATCATCGAGCCCTCCGCGCCAGATGTGGAAAACACGGGAGTAAGCAATGGTGAGGACCACCATTGCTTACTCCGCCGCAGATTCTCAGTCGGCTTGTCAGTTGCCGTATTCCGCGTTGACCGCGTCTTCAAGAATTTGTCCGCCACCTGCGTACCACTCGGCGATGATGGCCTCGTAGTCGTCGATGGGACGTGCGCCCATGATGATTTGGGTGAAGCCCATGGCCAGCACGTCAGAGGTGTTGGCCGTCTGGTCGAACGCTTCCGGAGGCGGGCCCCACAGGTCGGTGCGGATGACGTGACCGGCGTCGAGAAGCTTCTTGCTCAGGTAGTACGAGCTGCCGTCGATGCGACCCTGCTGCAGGTAGGCACCCAGTCCGCCCGGATTCTGCTCGTCGCGCCATGCGATGGAGTCCGCATATTTCTTCTTCATGCCGGCGGTGAACAGCTTGCTGGTGTCGCCGGTCTTCATGGCTTCGGACACATGCTCATACTGCAACATGTCGGCGCGGGGGTCGATGATGGTGAAGGCGCCCGGCGCGTGTTCACGCTGTCCGTCGGTGAAGCCCTTGAACTCTTCCTCGGTCAGGACGGTGTTCGGGTCGAACATGACATAGTCGGTGAAGCTGAGCAGCTTCAAGACAGCCGCCGGGTTCTTGCATTCCTTGCTGACCACGATGTTGGCGCCATTGGGGAAGCCAATCTGTCCAAGGACCTGGGATCCGTCCATGGTCGGGAAGGGCAGCGGAATCATGTACGCGTCGTTGCTGCCCTGGGCCGCAACCAGGTTGGGGCCGTTCATCCAGCCCTGCCACTGCCAGAACGGCTGGAAGCCGGTCTTGCCGTTGACAATTTCCTCGTTCATGCGGTTGTCGTCGGTGTTGGCGAAGTCTGCGCTGAGGATGCCTTCCTGGAACCAGCGGGTCCAGTTGGCCAACGCGGTCTTCATTTCCGGATGGGTCTCACCCGCCTTGATGCGGCCGGTGTCGTCCTTGTACCAGAAATACGGGTTGCTCGCGGCGCCATAGTCGCCCAGGTACACCCCGAACATCGGGCCGGTCATGTACAGATAGGTCAGGGCGTTGTCGATGCCCATGCCATAGCCGCCATGTTCGGCCACAAACTGCTTGGCGAGGTTTTCGAAGTCGGCCACGGTCTTGAGTTCGGGGGAACCCGCGGCTTCATACCAGTCCTTGCGGACCCACAGCCACTTCGGCGCGTCAATCTGGCCGTAGTAGTAGTTGGGGATTGCGTAGATGCTGTCGCCTTCGCTGGTCAGCTTGATGGTGTCCGGATCTTCCTTCTCATAGTCGCGAATGCGCTGGGAAGCGACGGTGCGGTATTCCTCACCGACATCCAGAAGGAGATCGGCCGCCCGCAGCTGGCGGTACTGCACATAGTTGACCTTGAACGCGTCCGGCACATCGCCGGCCGCGATGGACATGTTGAGCTTGGTATCGTACTGGGACCCACCGGTTTCCACCCAGTCCCAGGTGACCTCGATGTTCAATTCGTCCTTCCACGCTCGCGTCCAGGGATTGTTGTGGACGTCGTCGCCGTTCTCGAACACCCAGTCCTGTCCCATGGACATGGCACCGGTGATGTTGACGGTCTGCGCGTACGGTGTTTTCCAGTCGCCCGCCGGCACTTCGACGAACTCACGGGTGGATCCCGCCGGAGCGGAGGATTCCGCCGGCTCACCGGCGTCCGCGCTCGGTTCCTCGCTTGGTTTCGGGGTGGCGGTTGCGCTGGCGCCCGGGGAAGGCGGCAGTTCAACGGTGCCTCCGCATCCTGCGGAAGCGAAAAGCAACATGAGGGACAACGCAATGATCAGGATCTTTTTGATTCTGTGCTGCATCTGTAGTCCTCCTTTTTCTTGATAACCAACAAGACTTTTGGACCTCAAGCTTTGGACTTTTGGGTGCAAAACGCCCGGAGACAGCCTTCGGCAGGCAATCACACGGTTGATGGATGGGAACATGCTGTGGACCCGGGTGAAATGAAATCCAACTCCGAATTGCGCAATGTTTGGAGATCAACTGTATTCTAGCCATACCGCATGAACAAGATGGAATCAATTGTGTTCTGGGGGATGAGAATGTCCTTTATTGTGATATAAAGTTCGACGGAAGTACAGCATCCCGTTGTAAACACCTGTTTATTCGATTTCCCGAATCCAAGTAAACCATTGATTCTTTTACCATTTTGTCAAATACAAGGATTGAATCGGGTGAACAACTGTCAATAATGTTACCGTTTGGAGACATAATGAGCTTTTGACGTTTACAGGGGGCACATTGCGTCTTTTTCCATTTGTCCTATATGGCGATAATCCGATTGTGGGTCCATCCTCAATCCCGCCGGATGGAAAGCACCACGCCCATGTCCGCGGCTCCGAATCCCGATGCGATGTTGCCGCGCTGCCTTTTTCTGAACTCGGCGGGGGACAATCCGGTGGCGCGTGTGAACAGGCTTGAAAAATACTGCCGGCTGCTGAAGCCCACATCATTGGCGACATCCACAACCGGAATGCCACTGGTGACCAGCAGAAACCTGGCCTTTTCCAGCCGCAGCCGGTTGATGGCCTCCACAATGGTACAGCCCTCATATTTGGCAAAGGTCCGCTGCAGATGGGCCTTGGAAACCCCGGCCGCCACGGCGACATCATCCACGGTGATTTCACTGTCGAATCTTGAGCGGATGAACTGGGCGGCAAGCTTCACATAGGGCGGCTTTCCCAAGGGTTTTCGCAGATGATCATGAAACTTCTGGCGGCACATCTCCAGCAGAACCAGGGAAAACTGCATGTCGAGCTCAAACGCCGGCGCCTGCTGCGCAAGGAGGCGTTGCATGTTCACAATGCCGTTTCTCACAACATTGTCCTCATCCCCGACAAAAAAATACGGCAGCCTGGACGCACGCAATTTCACAAACGCCTCTTCCCGTTCCAGGGCACGCAGGGACAGCACACTTTGCTCGGCCACCAGGGAGGCCTCCAGATTCAGGACGCGACAGGGTTTTCCGGGTTCCACCGTCAGGCTGTGCGGCACCAGGCTGTCAATGAAGATGCCCTCGCCCTCATGGAGCGGCAGGGAGCCCTCCTCGAGGTTGATGGTGCAGCTGCCGCTGACGGTGTACATGATCTCCGTTTCCGTGTGGGCGTGCAGCATGTCCATTTCCCGAAAGGGATAGGTGATGGAGTAATACCGCTGTACGGAGAAGAATCTCCCGTCCAGGGACTGATCGTAGATGCTGAGCTTCTTGGTGGCTTCATACATGACATCCATGACCGACATCCCCCTTCCGCATTTCGCAGGGAAGCCTCCCGTTCCGCCAGACGGCTTCACGATACAGGATACACAAAAAACAACCTACAGGCCATAGCCCCCCCGGAAACAGGGCGGCATATGGCCCGCATGGCATGGCCATTCCGGCCATCACGACGCCCTCGCAACGCGGGGACGACATTCGGCCCGAATGCGCAACAACCGGCTGTCACACCTGGAAAATCAGGTTGTCCCTGACCTTTTCGGTTTCCTTGAGCAGGAAGTCCAGATCGTCCTCGGTGAGCGGATTGTCCAGACACTCGTCGATATGGTCGAGCATGAAATCGAAATGCTCAAGGTTTCCGGGAGGTACCAGCGTGGCCGCTCCCTTGGCCAGTCCGTATTTCATGCCGGCAATGGCCAGCCGGTCATTGTCAAAGATGGGACGGCACCAGGATTTGGGGTATACCTTCTCTTCCCCCGGCAGCCACATGCGCGAGACCATTGTTTTCATCGCGAGCAGGCCGGCGCCCGTCTGCTTCACCCGCTCGGCAATCCGGTTGCCCCAGCCGGTGGCCCGGCCCATGGCCCAGTTCATGGGAAACAGGATGGTGTCGAAATCGTACAGGTCCATCGCCTTGAGCGCATTGTCCTCATGATGCGTCGACATGCCGACCTGGCGGATCAGGCCTTCCTTTTTGGCCCACAGCAGCGTCTCCATGGCACCGTCCGGACCAAAAATGGTGTCCAGGTCTTCCTGTGTTGTCACCGCATGCAGCTGATACACATCAAAATACTCTGTCTGCATCGCCTTGAGAGATTCCAGCAACTCGCGGCGCGCCCCCTCTTTGGTTCTCTCTCCGGTTTTACAGGCCAGATAGACATCCTTCCGGTACGGTGCAAGCGCCGGCCCCAACAGCTGCTGGGCATCGCCATACGAAGGCGCGACATCGAAATAGTTGACGTCCCGCGAGATGGCGTGGGCCACCTGCCGAGCCGCCTCCTCCGGCGTCTCACTCATGTTGATGATGGCCCCGTAGACCACCGGGGAAATTTGATAACCTGTTCGTCCCAATACTTTTTTTCGCATAGAAAAACCCCTCCCTGTAGTCTATATTCCCATGATTTCGAATGATAAGCCGACATTCGCCATTTGTTTGTCCCCGGCAGAAAAGAGCGTCCTCTCCTGATGCAAGGCCTGGTGGCGCTACGACTGCCCATACGGGGCGGCAATACGTGAAGTGCAAGTTGCCCATTACGTACACGATGATCTATTCCCCTTGACACCCATCGGTTTATAGTTATAAACTCAACGTGAGGTTTATGAGTATAAACCCAGGGGGCATTCATGATGGAAAACATGAAGCTTTGCGAAAGTGACTATCGGTTCATGCTGGTTGTCTGGGAGAACGCCCCGTTGTCATCCGGGCAATTGGTCTCCCTGTGCGCGGAGAAGCTCGGCTGGAAAAAGCCGACCACCTACACGGTGCTGCGCAAGATGTGTGAAAAGGGACTTCTGAAGAACGAAAACACCTGCGTCAGCGTGCTGGTTCCAAAGGAACAGGTGCA
>JAEWSN010000254.1 GCA_023459915.1 Bacillota bacterium | reverse complement strand
GAATGTGTCCAGCATGACCCAGACATTGTCGCAGCCCGTTTCAAGCACGAACCGCACACACTCCTCGGCGGTGTTGATGAGATAATTCTCGAAGCGGTTCAGGCTTTCCATGTTGAGCTGCACACCGAATTGCCGGGCAACCCTTGAGAGGGCTTGCACGCCTTCCACCGCATGCTTCCAGCCTTCCTGCTTGTTGATGGGCTGGGCATAATCCACCGGCCAGTGCGAATAGAGCGCGCCACCCAAAACGGTGCTCCCCAGCTGCGCCATGGCGGAAAACAATCGCCTGTACCATTCCAGCGCGCCGTTGCGGGTTTGTGGATTGCCAACGTCATGAACCAGAGCGGGCCCATAGCCGACGGTCAGCTCGATGCCGGCGGCATCGGCACGCGCTCTGAGTTCCGCCAACTGCCGCGCGGTGTAGTCCGGAAGCGGGGAGCCGCCGATTTCAAGAATGTCAAAGCCCAGGCCGGCCACCTTATCCACATAGGGCGCGTAATCCGCAGCCCATTCCTTTTCCCAGTAGGCGTAGTAGATGCCGTGTTTCATATTACAGTTTCCTTTCGGTACCAGGTACCGTCATCAATTTGTAACATCCGCCACCAGTATATGTGTTTTTGTTGGGCTGTACCAGTCGCTGTCCTACAGGAAAAAATAGGAACCAAAGGGAAAAAGACAAAATGCGCCCATTATCTTATGTATTGTGATATCATGACATTGACGAAAAGCAATGCGCTGATGTATCACGCATAACAAACCATATGACCGGTTGTACAGGAAAGATGGATCTGACAAGGGGTGAGAATCATGAACGTATTCTGTACGGGTTGTGGCAGAAGCCTGAACACGGATGAGAAATTCTGTGCCACATGTGGAACGCCGGTTGCGAAAAGCAGTGCAACCGACTCGAGCGCGCCTTCGCCAGTTATCGCGCAACAGGGCAATATGCCTGCCCCCACCGGCCCGGGTCCCTCCGATGCGCCAGTGCCAGTCGTGTCTTCATCGCGTGCATCCCGGTACCCTCAGATAGGCGTGGGGAAATTCATCACCCATTCCATCCGGCAATCATTCGCAATGCTGAAGCAGCCGAAGCAATTGGTTCCCACCCTTGTTCTGGGTGCTGTATGGCTGACACTCGCGCTGCTGGGTGCATTCGGAATCAATCCACTCCCAGTCCGCATTCTCAGCTTTCTCACCTTTGCGCAAGGGGGCATGTTTGGTGGTGTGCTCGGTGCTGCGGGTGGCATTCTTGGCAAAGTGCTGGTGGCGGCATTTCTGAACGCCGCCATTGTACCGCTGTTCCAGAAAAAAGCGCCGTTCTCGGGGTTTGGCGGCGGAATCAAGGACTTTTGCAGATCTCTTGCCGTAAAGGGGATGGTGGCCATAGCCCCACTCTTGGGCGGTGTTGGCGCAGCCCTGTTGCTGTACGCGTTCATGAACAACACCCAATCGGTACAGAACAGCATGGTGGGCATCATCGCGTTCGTGACGCTGCTGCAGGGCTTCGGTCGCAAGAGCGGGTTTTTGTGGGGAATCGCCTTTTCCGTGGCCAACAGTGTTTCCAAGGGGAGAACGCCGTCCTATACGGGCGCCAGCCGGTTTGTCGGCGGTATGACGCTGGGATTTGCGATCGGCGTGGGACTGTCGGCTTCGGGCCTCCTATGGAGTGCATGGGTCGGCGCTGTGTTGCTGGTGGCTGCTGTCATCTTTGCCATTGTCTCGAAATCAAAGAGGGAGGTGGCTGAGGCATGAGGAGAAGAAATGGGCGAAGGAAAATCTTCACAAAGGAACGGATGTTGCGCGTGGCGATGACGCGGCTGATAACCGCGATGCGAATGATGACCGCAATGCGGCTGATGACCGCGACGCTGCTCACAACCTCGATACTTCTTGTTGTCCCGATGCCGCTGGTGGCCTCCGCGGCGGAGGCGAATCTGCCTGAAGGGTTTGTCGATCCTGCGAGCGCAATGAATTTGAGGAGCAGTGGCATAAACGCGTTTACGGAGAATTGGGAGCGTATCGAAGCGCTCTACCTGGTCCCGTATGTGGCACACACGCAGGTTTTTGATTCGCATCTCTCCCGGGCGGAGGACCGTCTCTTCTACCCTGTCAGCGGCGCGCCCTTGTTGCTCATGCGGGGAGAGATTGTTCCCGACTATCGGCTGGATATCAGCTACGGACCCATACGCTACGACCTTGCGGGGGACATCACCGAGGCCGTGGTGGCGGGCGAATATGTGATGAAAAATATCCAGTTTGGCACCACGGATTCACAGGACATTCTACACAATGCAGGGGGGAGCTTTACCGTGTCGGACGTGACGGTTGGCTCGGGCAGCGATCCTTATGTCGTGCAATATGAACTGGCGGAATCCGTGGATTATGGCTCGAAAAACCGCTTGCCGGAGGCTTCATACGCCGCCGATGCTGTGGTTGACAAGGATCATCCCGACATGGTGTTGATAAAGGCATATGGGAACAGCGTGAACAGAGATGGCGATTCCAATAAGGTCATGCAGGTGCATTTCCGACTTGCCGGCATCCAGTTGTCCGGCACCGCCGCGCAAGGAGACAGCGCGGATAAGATGGGCGGGGATGAAAAGGACGCATCACCATCAGGCATTTTTGGTCAGGACAAGGAGAAGCCATCCAGTGGGACATCTGAAAACAACAAGGAGAAACCCTCCTCGGGAATCTTTGGGACGGATCAGGATTCATCGCGGGACGCAACTACCGATGACGTGGCTGGACCGCTGACAACACTTGTCATCAGCGTCATCGCCATTCTGTTGTCCATTCTGTTCGGCAACGCGGGCGGGATGAGCCATGGTGCGCCGGCAGGGTCCGGCAGTACACCGCCGCCACCCGCCAAATCCGGGACTGCGCCCGCTGGCTTGAACCGGTGGATGCGGATGGACGAGGACGGCGATTTGGAGGCGACAGACCCTGTCAACGGACAGAAACGCACCTTTGTGCACAATGGCGATGGAACATACACCGATCCCGTCAGTGGCGCGACATACACGCCGGAAGAACTGTCCGGACAACTGGCGCATCGAGAGGCGCATGCGGGAACCATTCGGCAGGACGAGGCACAGTTCAGGCAGAATGCCGGTGAGGATGCGCAGCGCAACCAGGTTCGCAGTGAGGAAGGGCGCCAGCTTGAGGAAGAATTGCGGCAGGAACGGCAGGCGCGCACCCGTGAGGAGAAGATTGAGCGCATCGCCACTGATCTGGGGATGAGCGGTGCCAGCGAAGAGGATGTCAGGCAGGAGCTGATCCGGCGCATGGAAAGAGATGAGGGCTTCCGGCAAAAAATGAATGATTTTGCGAAACGGAGAGACACCGCCGTTGATGTGCTGGAGACAACGGTGGAAGCGGTTGACTACGGCATGTCCATCGGGGAAGCCGTGGTTCCGGGTGGCGCGGCAGTGTCCGCGACATACAAGGGCATCAAGAATATCGGTTCGACGGTGGCGGAAAAGGGAGCCAGTGTGGGTTCAGTCATAGAGGGTGCCATCAAGGGCGGCACCGAAGCGGCGGGAACCGTAATGAAGCCCGGTATTGGGAAGGCGGTGACAACTTTTGGCGGCACAGTGGCCGGCGAGGTCGCGGAGGCTGTCAACGACGGAGGGGACCTGACCCGTGCGACCTTGGAGGGCTTTGTCAAAGGGACGGTCGGCGCTGCCAGTGGCGCGGCGGGAGATGCCTTCGGTGATGCGGTGAAGGGGGATGGCTTGCTGAACAAGGCCGCCGAAGCGGCTGGGAAAGTCGGAGAAACCGGATTTGGCAAGGAAGTCGCGGAGCCCGCGACAGACAAGATTATCCATCCGGAGACGTGAGCCCGTCCTTTTCCTTTCTCTTTTCCCGCTTTTGGGTACGGGCGACAAGCAGCAGCAGAACCAGACAGCCGATGGGAGCCAGCAGATGGTAGATGATGGCCACTTCTCCCATCTGGCTGAATTTGGCCAGAGAAGCAGGCTTGTTGATATATGGCAGGAGGGGAAAATGTAAAATGTTCTCTGAACGGGTTTCTCCCTTATCCAGATTGGGCCAGGATTCGTCTGTGTTGTACATCACAAAGCCTCGGTATTCCTTGCCGTCCAGCATAAAGAAATATCCCTTGGACACGGTTCTGGAACGGTTTGACCCCGCATTCACATTGTCCAGACGGGTGTCGTAGCTGTCTACCGTTCCCAAAACAGAATCTCCCCAGATGCCCAGTGCCAGTGTGCTCAAGCTGTTGTACATGGCAAACAGCAGACAACCGTAAATCAGAATGAGGATGGGGAGGGGGATGCGATTGCTTTTCTTCTTCGCCAATGCTTTTTTACCTCCATGTTACAGTGATGTTACGGTACCGTTACGGTACCTGGTACCGTAACATTATTTGCTGGCGCGTGCCTCGTCCATCCGCTCAAGCTTCGCCACACGCCTGCGGAATTCCTCGCTGGTTGAAAAGCTGGCGCCAAGGAAAACCTGGATGAGCTCCAATGCGGCGGTATGGCCTATGATTTGGTTGCCAAGCGCGATGACCTGCACATTGTCATGCTCCACGCATTGATGCGCCGTGTAGA
>JAEWSN010000253.1 GCA_023459915.1 Bacillota bacterium | reverse complement strand
TGATTCTGCTCGACGAGCCGACGCTGGGCCTTGATGTGCTGGCCAAACGCCACATGATTGATTTCCTGAAACGGATCAACCGGGAAGAGGGGACCACCATCGTGGTGACCAGCCATGACATGGATGACCTGGAGGCAATGGCCCAGCGCATTGTGCTGCTCTCCTATGGACGCATCGCGTTCGACGGCAGCTTTGACGCATTGCGTGAACGGACGGGCAGCCTGCGGCATGTGGTGCTGACCACGGATTCTTCCGAACCACCTGCGCTGACTTCCGCCACCTGGGTGTCCTCGGAAGAAAACGTGCACGAATATGCCTTTGACGCCACCGCCATTCCCGTTCCGCACATGCTGGCGGAGGTCTCCACCCTGCCCGGCGTGATCGACATGGAAACCCGCAAGGCGCCCATCGAACAGGTCATCGCCGGTCTCTACGAAAGATTGCGGTACCAGGTACCGTAACACAACCGTAATATATTACAGACGTGTGACCGTACCTGGTACCGTCACACAAACATGGCTGCACGGAAGATGCCCTCGAGGTCTTCTTCCGTGCAGGCCTTCGGGTTGGTGAGCAGACAGGGGTCTTCCCGTGCCTTGCGGGCCAGCGCCGGAATGTCGTCATGTTTCACGCCGACCGCGGCCAGCCCGTGATCCATCCCAACCACCCGCTGCATGTTGCGAATGGCCGCCAGCAGGGCCGCCTTGCGGTCCGCCGCCGGCGTGTCCGCGGAAACGCCCAGCCGCAGGCCAATCCTGTCGTACCGTTCCGGCTCGGCATCATAGTTGAAATCCACGACATGCGGCAGCAGGATGGCGTTGCACTCGCCATGCGGCAAGTCGAGCAATCCGCCCAGGCTGTGGGCCATGGCATGCACCGCGCCCAGAATGGCGTTGGAAAAGGCGAGCCCGGCCTCCATGCTGGCCAGCATCATGCCGTTTCGGGCGGACACATCCTGCAGATTGCGTATCCTGGCCGGCAGGCAGGCGGCCACCAGGCGGACAGCATCGAGTGCCTGCAAATCCGTCATCGCCGAATGATGGGTGGACACATACGCCTCCATGGCGTGCACCAGCACATCCATTCCCGTTGCGGCCACGAGCGCGGCATCCACGGTCCCGGTGGTTTCCGGATCCACCAGCGCCACGTCGGGCACCACCCGGTTGCTCACGATGGCTATTTTCACCCGCTCCCGCGTATCGAGCACGATGGAGAACTGGGACACCTCCGACGCAGTGCCGGCGGTAGACGGCACAAACACCATGGGAGGCAGCGGTTTTTCCACCAGATCCACCCCCCGGAACTCCAGGATGTCCCGGGTGTTGGCCACCATGATGCCAATGCACTTGGCTGCGTCCATGGGACTGCCGCCTCCGACTGCCAGAATCCCGTCGCATTCCGCCTTCAGGTACAAGGCCGTCCCTTCGCGGACTTCCTCGTCTCGCGGATTTGGGGACACATGGGAAAACACGGTCACCGCCATGTCCGCCGCGCGCAGGGACGCCTCTATCTCCTGCATCCAGGGCTGCGCGCGCACCGTTTCATCTGTCACCAGCAGCGCGTGGGTCACGCGAAGCCTCGCCAGTTGTTCGCCTGCAAGCGCCCGGCTGCCGGGTCCGTAATGCACCTCCGGCATGGTAAAACGCCGAATCGGGATATACGACATACGCGCTCCTTTCCTGTCATCACATGCAGCCGGTCTCCCGGTCGGCACGCCCGTGACATCGGCTGCCTGTTCAGACTTGCGTTCCCTGACCGGGTTCCCTGAGTGTCAGCGGGAACTGGATGAGGAATTCGGTTCCGCCGCCTTCCGCCTCCCGACACTCGATGGTGCCGTTGAGCCGGTTGGTCACGAGGTTCTGCACGATGAACAACCCCAGTCCGCTGCCGCCGCTTTCCTTCCGGGTTGTGAAGAACGGCGTGAACACCTTGTTCCTCACCTCCTCGGGAATCCCAATGCCGTTGTCCCGGAAACGGAGCAACAGCTGCCCGTCCTCCGGCTCCGCCTCAATGGTCATGATTCCCGTGCGATCCTCCGGAAACGCGTGGAACAACGCGTTGGTCACCAGGTTGATGAGGATTTGGGACAGGGTGCCCGGATAGGTCATCAGGTCCAAATCGGAAGGCACCCTCACCTCAGCGGTGGAACCGCTTCGCCGGATCATGGGGTTGAGAGAAAGGAGCACCTCATCCAGAAAATCCTGCAGGCGGATGCGGCGGAGCGGATCCGTGGTGCGATCCACGGATACCTGCTTGAAGCTCTTGACCAGCCGGGACGCGCGCTCCAGGTTGGACAGGATGATACGCGCGGTGTCCATCCATTTGGCACTCAGCCGCAGGAAGGACGGATCTTCCCTGAGGCGCGCGTTGGCCCGGAGCGACTCCTCGATGGAAGACTGCAGAAAGGACGCGGCCGTCACCCCGACGCCCAGCGGCGTGTTGATTTCATGGGCCACACCGGAGACCAGCTCTCCGATGGAGGCAAGCTTTTCGGCGCGGATGAGTTCATCCTGTGCCTGTTCCAGTTCCGCCATGCGCGCCTGCAGGGACACGTTGGCTGTTTCGAGATCGGCGGTCCGCTCCCGGACCATGTCCTCGAGCGAGGCGTTGAGCTCCTCCAGATCCGCGTTGGCCTCCTCGAGGTCTGTCACCGCCTTTTTCAGGGCCTCCTTTTGCGCCACCTGATCCGTCACGTCGGACACGAGCACCGCAAACTGGCCCTTCTGGGGACTGAACGCCGTCACTTCATAATGCCGGCCCAGCTCCGCCGCATAATTGGTGTACCGGATGCTCTCCCCGGTCAACGCCACCCGGCCAAAGGTCTCTATCCAGTATTCCTCCACATCGGGCAGCAACTCCCGCACGCGCCGCCCCACACAAAGCTCGTGGGACAGTCCCGTCATCCTGGCATACGCCGGATTGGTGTCCAGAAACACATAGTCTATCGGCTTCCCATCCTCATCGGTCAGGATCTCGTGCAGGGCGAACCCGTTGAGAATGTGCTCGAACAGCTGTTTGTAACGCCGCTCGCTGTCGAGCAGCTGCGTCTGCAGCCGCCGTTGCTCGGTGATGTCCTCGATGATGGCCATGACGGCCGGCCGACCGGACCACTGCAGCGGGGTGAGCGTGAGCCTTGCCAGAAATGTTTCCTGCTGGTTGTGCCGCCGGGACTGCCATTCGCTCACGAACTTCTCCCCTGCCCGCACCCGTTGCCAGATTGCCTGAAACTCGGAGGCGTCCGCCTTGTTGGCGACCAAATCCGCCACGGTGGCGCGCAATGCCTGCTCACGGGAGAATCCATAAAGCGTCAGCGCCTGATCGCTGATGGCGAGCACCCGCCCCTGATAGTCGTGAACCAGCAGCGCGTTGGGGGTGCGCAGAAACACCTCCAGATAGTTGCCCAGCCGGTCTTCAAGGGTTTCCGCTGTTTTTCCGTTATCCGGGACTTGAACCTCGGACATGTCTGTTCCTCCTTCGGAACGATGGATGATGGCCCCGCCTGCCGCACATGGCGAACGATGGATGGTTGCATGCCTGCCGGACAAGGCGAAAGAGGGATGATGGCCCCGCCGATCCCGCGCAAGACGGGTTAAAAATCGGTTGCGGGCAGATCGAGCAGTCGGCAAATCTCCTCCCGCCTGTCAAAAAACGCGTCCACCACCTCCGGGTCGAACTGCTCGCCACGCTCGGTTCGGATATAGGCGAACACCTGTGCCGCCGGCCAGGCCTTTTTGTACACGCGATCGCTGATGAGGGCGTCAAAAACGTCCACCAGCGCCACAATCCGGGCATAGGGATGAATGTCACTGCCGGAAAGGCCATCGGGATACCCTTTCCCATCATAGCGCTCATGATGGGAACGCGCCACCACAGCCGCTTCCCGGAACAGCCGTTTTTCGGATTTTCCAAGGAGTCGGGCGCCGTTCGCGGCATGCTCGCGCATCACGGCGCGCTCCTCCGGCGTCAGCAGTCCCGGCTTGTTGAGAATGGCATCGGGAATGGTGATCTTGCCGATGTCGTGCATCGGCGCAATGAGGGCCAGCCGGTCCGCCGCCTCCTCGCCCATGCCCATGGCCAGGGCGAGCAGCCGGGAGAGCATGGAGACACGGCTGACATGGGCGCCGGTTTCCACCGAACGCATCTCGATGGCTTCACCCAGGCTGATGAGCAGATCGCGCTGGGTCTGTTCCACCTCTGTCTGCAGACACAGGTTGTCGAACGCGATGGAAATGTTGGCGCAGAACACGTCCAGCAACTGCTCATCCACCTCGGACAGGGTCTGGATGCCCTGGATGTGAATCATGGTGGACGCGCCGGTAGTGGTGCGGAAAAAGAGGGTGAGCCGGTCTCCCTCCCGGTAATTCTTCTCGCGGGACAGCGCCTTGAGCAAATCCCCGCGCAAAACGGAATCGGAGATTTCATCGAGCGTACGGCCCCTGTATGGCTGAAAATCTCCCATCGCGGCGTAGATGCGATATTCCCGCGCATCCGACGCGCTGGCCGCGACGGAGGAAACATGGCTGAGCAGGGCGTCCGGATTGAGCTCGAGCAGCGACACAATCTGTTCAAGCAGACCGGTGGAGAAATGCGCCATCATCTGCGGGCGAAACAGCTGCGCGCTGGCGTCGATGATTTTTTCGAGCCCCATGCGGCTGCTCTCAATGATCTTCATGTCGTGCCAGGCCCGCAGGGCTGTGATGATGCCGGTCTGCAGCCGCTGGAAGGTGAGCTCCGACTTCTCCTTGTAATCGTTGATGTCGTAGTCGACCACCACCTGCTTTTCGGGGGCCGCGCCTGGCTGCCCGGTACGCAGGATGATGCGGACCAGCCGGTTGCCCAGCTCCTCCCGGATCTGCCGCACGAGTTCGAGCCCGGCCGAAGGGGTCTCCATGACCACATCAATGAGGGCCACCGCCATGTCGGGGTGCTCCCGCATCCGGGCAAGGCCCTCTTCGGCACTGAGCGCCTGAAAAAGCGTGATCCCCCTGTCCATGAACTCAAAATCTCCAAGGACAAGCTCCGTCACCTGCTGTACAACCGGGTCGTCATCCACAACAAGCACTTTCCACGATTCCATACAACATCCCCTTCGCGTTTCTCCGCGGAAACAACAGCCTCTTGGATTTGTACCCGTTTATTCGTGCCGTTACCCGCAAAGTGATACAATATGAAAAAGACTGTTGAAGCGTGTCATCAAGCGGGAAAGGATGAATGCCCATGAGCTTCTCACGTGTGGATGAAACCAGCAAACAACGTCCGGAAGGCCGCAACTGCCTGCTCGTCTATGGATTCGACGATGCCCAGCAGGCGGTGCTGAAAACCTTGATCGCGCAGGTCGGCATTGAAGAGCTGCTGCCGGTCACACCCGGCGGAACCGGCGTCGTCATTCGGGATCTGGTGGCGGATCATCCGCAGAACAGCCCGCTCGAACCGCTTCCCCAAAACCCCGTGGCTGTGTTCCACGCGGTTTCGGACAGCGAATTGAACCATTTTCTCAACGTCTTCCGGAGCGCCGGCCTTCCCCGACCCCTCTTTGCGGTGGTCACCCCCACCTCCCGCAACTGGCGGTTCGGAGATCTTGTGTCCGAACTGATGCAGGAACGCCGGGCCATGGAAGGCAAATCCTGATCGCCCGGAAGACGGCCCTTCAAGGCTGATTGGGCCGACCGAGCATCTCCGTCACCTCATCCGCGGTCATGGGCCGATGGAAAATATACCCCTGCAGCAGATCGCAGCGGCTCTGGAACAGGGTTCGCTGTTGCGCGTCTGTTTCCACGCCCTCCGCAATGACCTCCAGCTGCAAATCGTGGGCCAGGGAAATGATGGAGCCGATCATCCGCTGCGCGGAGGCTTCCTGCCGAAGCTGCTCCGGATTTGTCGTGTCGGTGTCTTCCGGATCGTTCTCCACAGGCTGGCGCAACCGCGCAAGATCATCCACAAAGGATTTGTCGATCTTCAGCGTGTGAATGGGCAGCTTGCGCAGATAGCTCAGGGAGGAATATCCGGTTCCAAAATCGTCCATGGACAACAGGCATCCCAGATCCCGGATGGCCTGCAAATCCTCGATGGTGCGGCTGACGTCCTCGAGCAGCACGCTTTCGGTCACCTCAATCTCCAGGGTTTCCGGCGGCATGCCCGTCTCCCGCAGCACACGGCTGACGGTTTCGGGGAACCGGCCCCGCCGGATCTGCACCGTGGACACATTGACCGAAATGACGGTTGGCCGGCCGGTCAGCTTTTGCCATGCCACGTTCTGCGCACAGCAGGTGCGCAGCATCCATTCCCCGAACGGCACAATCATACCCGTTTCTTCCAGAATCGGAATGAACCGCTCCGGCGTGACCACGCCGTGATCCGGCGAATGCCAGCGCATCAGCGCCTCGAAGCCCCGCACATGGCCGCTTCCCGCTTCCACAATGGGTTGGTAGAACGGAACGACATCCCCATGCTGCAGCGCCTGCTGCAGGTTCAGCTCCATCAGCATGGCCTCCTGGACGGCCTCGTCCATCTGCTGCCGCCAGCGGAGGGCCGCGCTGGTTCCCGTCCGTTCGGCCATCACCAGCGCCGTTCCCACCTTTTTCTCGAGCAGGGACCAGGCCACCGCGTCCCCGGGGAAGGCCGCGTAACCGATATGAATCCGCGGACGGTGCGTCCACGCGCCAATGGTGCAGGTCTGGGAAAAGGAATGGATGACAGCCTCGGCAAAGGCTTGTGGATTGGGCGTGTTCTCCGGCGTGGTGACGATGGCAAACGAATCGCGATCGGTTCTGGCAATCATGAGCGCGGATGCCGCCACCTTGCGCAGCCGGGCGGTCATGCGTCGCAGATATGCGTCGCCGATGTGGTGGCCCATGGTGTCCCGGATGCGATCCATCCGGTGCAGCTTCACGCGAAACAGCCATAATGGGGCCAGCATGCTGACAAAGTCTGAAACCGTCTCCTCAAGCAGCAAGTCGTTGGGCAAGCCGGTGAGCGCGTCGTGATAGGCCAGGGTTTGAAGCCGGGAATGGTTCTCCTCCAGCTTGTCCTGGGCTGCCTGCAGCTGTATCTGCGCGGCGGCCAGCGCGAGCTCGGCCTGTTCGCGCGCGCCCCGCATCTCTGTGAGCTCCCGGCGCGCGGCGTCCCGCGAGGCCTCTGCCTGTTCCAGCGCCTCGCAGGCGTCCTCGAGCGATGAGGTGAGCATCGCATGTTCCGCGCGCAGCGCGGATAAAGCCGCTCTGGCCTCATCCCGTTCCGTCTCCGCGGCCGCCAGCGCCTGCCGAAGCGACGACAATTCCGTCATATCGGTTCTCCTTCCCACCGTGTTGACTCAAAGACAATGATACTTACCCGGTCTGACGGCCATGAACCAGCCGTATTCCACATTCTCCCAACGTCGACCGTCAAAAAGGCCCTCCAGCCACATGGCACAGGAGAAACATGGGAAAGTCGGCATCCATCCTGTTTATGTCCCCGCCATCCGGGTACTTCCATCTCACCGCCATCGCCTGGCTGTTCGGACGGCGCATGGCCTCGCCGATCTCCGCGACCGCCGGGTATCTTGATCTGCTGGCCCGGGGCGACTTTTCACAGGACATGCCGCACGCGGAACGCTACCGGGGCAACAGGGATGAAACCGGCATCCTCGTGCGTGCCGTCACCGACATGCGGCAAACCATGCGCAACATGATTGGCATCATCACCGACAAGGGCCAGAGAGTGGGAGAAGCGGTCATCGCCTCCAACGAAAAGCTGGCCGAGCTCAGCGAAAAACTCGAAGAGGTCTCCGGCGCCACCGAGCAGATTTCCGCCGGCACGGAGGAAACCGCGGCCTCGGTGGCCAACATGCGCATGACGGC
>JAEWSN010000252.1 GCA_023459915.1 Bacillota bacterium | reverse complement strand
GAAGTCATCCGTATAGACGGCAACGGTGCGGGCGGTTTCCGGGTGGATCCGCTCACAATAGGTATGGGCCTTGAACACGCCGGACAAGCCCAGCTCGTTGCCGGCTTCGAAGCGCAGGCCGTTGCTGTCGGTGTCGTACAGGGCGTCCAGCTCCTCGGACCACAGCCCCACCACCTTGCGCAAGGGCCCCGGGAAACCGCCCAGGAAGCACAAGTCGCTTTGATCCACATTGCCGGTGATATAAGTCGTCACCAGGGTGCCCCCGGCTTCGGCGAATGCCCCCAGCCGCTCGGCCACGCCGGGCTTGAGCATGTACAGCATCGGCGCAACCACCAGCTTGTACCCCGAAAGGTCACAATCGGCGTCAATCACATCCACGGGAATGCCGCGTTTCCAGAATGACTGGTAATGATTCTTGCAGGTTTCCTCGTAGCCCTTTTGGCCGGGCCCGTTGCGCATGCCCATCACATCGTCGACCGCCCAGCGGTTTTCCCAGTCATAGATGATGGCGACATCCGGGCGAACCGTGGTGCCCACAACCGGCGCGAGCTTTTCGAGCGCCATGCCGACCTCCGCCACATCCCGGAAGACGCGGGTGTTCTCGTGACCGGCATGGTCCACCACGGCGCCATGCATCTTCTCGCAGGATCCCCGGCTCTTGCGCCACTGGAAATACTGCACGGTGTCCGAGCCATGCGCGATGGCCTGCAGGGCGGACAGCTTGTGCATGCCGGGGCGCTTCACCTTGTTGACCTTTGCCCAGTTCTGCGTGCTGGGTGTGCTCTCCATGAGCATGAAAGGCTTGCCGCCTTTGAGGCTGCGGTTGATGTCGTGCAGGAAGGACACATTGGCGCCGAGCTCCCAGGTTTTCATCGCATCGGTGTGCCAGAAGGGATAGCTGTCCCAGGAGATGACATCGAGATCCGGCGCAAGCTTCCAATAGTCCAATCCCGGATAGGTTCCCATCATGTTGGTGGTCACCGGGACATTGGGGGTCACCTCCCGCAGCGGGGCGATTTCATTGCGCATGAAATCCAGCGTCTGCTGTGTCACAAAGCGTTTCCAGTCCAGGTTGTGACCATGGACGGCACTTTCGCCATGGGGTGCCGGCGACTCGATTTGATCGAAATCATTGAAGGTGTGCGCCCAGAAGCCGGTCCACCAGGCCTGGTTGAGCGCGTCGATGTCGTTGTTGTAGCGCTTTCTCAGAAAATCGCGGAACGCTGCCTGACACAGCTCGCAATGGCACTCCCCGCCATATTCGTTGGAAATGTGCCACACCAGCAGCGCGGGATGATCCTTGTACCGCTCGGCCAGCATCCGGTTGATGGTTCGGGTTTTTTCCCGGTAGACAGGCGACGTGTAGCAATGGTTGTGCCGCTGTCCGTGCAGATTGCGATGACGGTTTGGCGCCACACGGAGCACCTCGGGATACTTCTGTGACATCCACGCCGGGCGGGCACCGCTCGGCGTGGCCAGCACGGCGCGCGCCCCTTCCGCCGCCAGCTTGTCCATGATCGTGTCCAGCCAGCTGAAATCATAGCGGCCTTCCTCCGGCTCGAGCGCGGCCCAGGAGAAAATGCCCACGGACATGGTGTTGCAGTGTGCCAGATTCATCAGGCGCATGTCCTCATCCCAAATCTCCGGCGTGTGTGCCCACTGATCGGGATTGTAGTCGCCGCCATGCAGGATTTTCGCATAACTTGGGTTGATGGGATCGTAACGATTTGGCTTGCTGCTCATCGGAAAGCCTCCATTCACTTGTTCGGTGATATCCGGACAACCGGCCGACAGTAAGCGTTTTCAACCAGTCCGGCTGCCATCATGTTATCAGAGCAAAACAGCGCGAACAATCGGAGAATCTGCACATATGGGATAATATGAACCCGGTTGAATCGCGCAAATTTTGTATGACTCTCCAAAAACCGCTCCGGACAACACTTTGGCAACAGCATCCCCTTTCGCGTCTTTTGCCCCACGGAGATGAAAAAGTGGCATCGGTTTCATTTTTCGACAGCGCCGATGCATATCAGCGGCGGCATGATGCCTATGGCCGTGTGGAGCCACGCGTGATGATTTGATACGGGAACACCTTTCCGCCCACGGCAGATTCCCCCCTGCCCCGCTGGCGTACGAAGTCACCGACATAATGGGCAAATCCCTTGAAATCCGCCGCAGCGGTTGTGATTCCGGGATGGATGGCCTCCGTGAGGCCAATGCCATCCATGCCCGCGACCGCGATGTCATGCCCGACACGCAATCCATGGCGGCCCACAATGGACAGCGCGCCGACCGCCACCACATCATTGAACGCGAGTACGGCTGTGGGCCGCTCCGGCAGCGCCAGCAGCGCAGACATGGCCTGTTCGCCGGCCTCGATGGTGAATCCGCCTTCGATGATCCATTCGCCCCGCACCTCCATCCCGTACTGGTTTGCGGCCTCGAGCAGATAAATCTTGCGCTCGAAGGTGTTGCGGACATTCATGCTGCCGCCAAGCATGCCGATTTGCCGGTGCCCCATCCCATACAGATGGTCCACCATCCCGAACACGCCTTGCCGGTCGTCCGAATACGCCTGCGAGCAGGTGACCCCGGGAAACTTCGAGAGCGTGATGATGGGCACCCGCCGGTCAATCCGCTCAATTTCGCGCAGCATGCGCGGCGGCGGATACAGGTCGTCCACAATGCCGCCGCACAACACGATGGCCTCCACTTCCTTTTCTGCCAGCACCTGCAGAATGTCCATTTCACGTTCCCTGACCGATTCGGAATTGCAGAGAATCACGGTGTATCCCGCAGAGGAAAGCCTTGTCTCCACTTCATAGAACATGGTGGAGAAGTAGGGATTGATGATGTCCGGCACAATGAAGCCGATGCTGTGCGAACGGCGCGCCTTGAGGCTGCGCGCGACAGAGCTGGGCCGGAAATCGTGCTTCTTGAGCAGATCGAGCACAACCTGGCGCTTCTTTTCATTGACAGGCCCGTTCCCCGTCAGGACGCGGGAAACCGTGGAGGCGGACACGCCCGCCTCTTTTGCGATATCGTACACTGTGACACGCCGTTCGCCATTTTTCATGCAGGTTGCTCCATCTGTCTTTCTGAAATCGATTTCATTGTATGGGAAGCCACAAAAAAAAACAAGTGCCCGGCGGTGGGGTACCGCCGGGCACTTGCGAAGAGCACACTTAGGACTTGGAAAGAAATAACCTGCTCTATGAATTTCCGAAAACAATGGCCAAACCTGCCATTCTTTTCGGAAAAAGACCAGGTAATTTCTTTCCGGCGCCTTACGCGTCGGTGTGTCCATACCCCGCTTCAAACGCGCACAGGTTCATCTCCAGGAATTGCGGCTTCACATTCGCGCGAATGGCATCCAGCCACACGGATTTGTCAAATCCGGTTTTTCTTGCAAGCACGCCAATCATCACCACATTGACGGCCTTCATGCTGCCGCAGGCCTTCGCCATGTCGAGGGCGGGCACCACCGTCGCCTTCGGAAACGCGTCTTCAATCTTTTCCACAATGCCTTCCGGGTACTTGGCGGCGCCGAGAATGACCGGCATGGGATCGATCTGCTGACGGTTCACAATCACCTCGGCCTCCGGTTTGGCGTAATCGATCCAGCGCAGGGCCTCCAGCTGCTCAAAGCAGAGCAGCACGTCCGCCTCTCCCTTTTCAATCAGCGGGGAGTAGACCTTCTCCCCCATCTTGACGTAGGTGACCACACTGCCGCCACGCTGGGACATGCCATGCACCTCGCTCACCTTGGCGTCCAGTCCGGCGCTGACCGCCACATGTCCCAGGATGCGGCTGGTCAGCAGGGTTCCCTGCCCGCCGACCCCGACAATCATAATCGCTGTAGCCTTCATGTTCAGTCACCCGCCCTTTCCATCGCGTCAAACTTGCACAGGTTCATGCAAAGCTGGCAGCCCACGCACAGGGCGGGGTTGATTTCCATATGATCGCCCCGGTCCACGATGGCCGGGCAGCCGATGCGCTTGCAGGCCTTGCAGTTGCGGCATTTGTCGCGGTTGATGGTCAGCTTGCCCTTGAAGGTGGCGGTTTTGAGCAGCGCGCAGGGCCGGCGGGTGATGATGACCGACGGTTCCTCCGCCGCGATTTCCTCCTTCACGGCCTGTTCGGTGGCGGCCAGATCGAAAGGATCCACCACGCGCACCCGGTCGATGCCGATGGCGTGACACAGTTTTTCCAGATCCACCTGCCGGGTCTTCTCTCCCTTGAGTGTCCGTCCGGTGGTGGGGTTTTCCTGGTGTCCCGTCATGCCTGTGATGGAATTGTCCAGGATGATGGTGGTGGAGGTGCCCTTGTTGTACACCACATTGATGAGCCCGGTGATGCCGGAATGGATGAACGTGGAATCCCCGATGACCGCAACAGTCTTGCGCATGGCATCGGCCCCCATCGCCTTTTCCATGCCATGGGCGACGCCCACGGAGGCGCCCATGCACACGCAGGTGTCCAGCGACTCCAGGGGCGGCAGCGCGGAAAGCGTATAGCAGCCGATGTCACCCGTCACCGTCAGCTTGAGTTTTTTGAGGGTGTAGAACAAGCCGCGGTGCGGACAGCCGGCGCACATCACCGGCGGCCGGCCGGGTGCCGGATCCGTGATGTCGTTGGTCTTCTCCCAGGGTTCTCCCAGCAGCTTTTCCCGCAACAGGCGCGCGCTGTATTCGCCGACCACCGGCAACAGGCTTTTCCCGATGACGGTCACCCCCAGCGTGGCGCAATGCTCTTCGATGAAGGGAGCCAGTTCCTCGACGACGTACAGGGTTTTCACCTTTTCCGCGAGCCGGCGGATTTGCGCCACCGGCAACGGATGCACCAGCCCAAGCTTGAGGAAATGCGCGTCGGGGAACACTTCCCGGGCATATTGGTACGCCACGCCGCTGGTAATGATGCCAATGTCCGAACCGGCCGGATTCTCCTCGAGCCGGTTGAGGAAGGTGTCTTCCGCGAGCACGCGCAGTCCGGCCAGGTGCTTCTCCACCTCCAGATGGCGTTTTTGCGCCATGGCCGGCATCATGACGTATTTCCCGGGATTCTTCACATACGGCTTGCGTGCCACCGCTTCCCGGTCGGAGAGCGTCACAAGGCCCTGGGAATGGGCGATGCGCGTGGTGAGCCGGACAATTACAGGCGTGTCGAACGTCTCGGACAACCGGAAGGCTTCCCTGGTGTACGCCAGACACTCGGCGCTGTCGGCCGGTTCGAGCACCGGGATCTTGGCGGCCTTCGCGACCAGGCGCGTATCCTGCTCGTTCTGGGAGCTGTGCATGCCGGGATCGTCCGCGACAAACACCACCAGCCCCCCGTTGACCCCGGTGTAGGCGGCCGTGAACAGCGGGTCCCCCGCCACATTCAGGCCCACGTGCTTCATGGCGCAGCAGGAACGCGCGCCGCCGTACGAACCGCCAATGGCGACTTCGAGGGCCACCTTCTCATTGGGAGCCCATTCGGCGTCGATCTCCGGATATTGCACCATGTATTCCGAAATCTCCGTACTGGGGGTTCCGGGATACGCTGACGAGACCGTGACACCGGCCTCATACGCACCCCGTGCGATTGCCTCGTTTCCGAGCATCAGTTTTTTCATGTGTCGGTTCTCCTTCTGATCGTTGGTTCCTGTATTGTCATGGGTTGTTCATGTGTTTCTGAGATCAACCACGCGCTTGGACTTGCCGGCCGTGCGCTCCAGGGTTTTGGGATTGACCAGTTTCACCATCGCGTCCACCTGCAGAACCGTGCGCATGCGATGGCGGATGTCCGCCTCGAGCTTCTCGAGCTCCCGATAGCGGTCGAGCAGGGACTCGTCGAGCAGCTCCACGTGCACCTCGATCCTGTCCATGTGCCCTTCCCGGCTGACCACAATCTGGTAATGCGGCCCGATGTGGCGCATCCCCACCAGCACGCTCTCGATTTGGGACGGGAACACATTCACGCCGCGGATGATCAGCATGTCGTCCGTGCGTCCCTTGATTTTCTTCATCCGGACGGAATGACGGCCGCACCGGCACACCTCGGGATTGAGTTCGGTGATGTCCTTGGTGCGGTAGCGCAGCATGGGAATGCCTTCCTTGGACAGCGTGGTCAGCACCAGCTCCCCCTCCCCGCCATAGCCCAGCGGCTTGAGGGTGTCACGATCCACCACCTCCGGATAATACAGATCCTCGTTGATGTGCATGCCATCCTGTTCGGTGCATTCGCCGGAGACCCCCGGCCCGGTGATTTCACTGAGTCCGTAGTTTTCGGTCGCGGTGATGCCCCAGCGGGTTTCGATTTCCCGGCGCATCTCCGGCGTGTGGCCCTCGCCGCCGAACAGCCCCAGCCGGAGCTTTAACTTTTGCCGGTCGATGCCGAGCTCATCGGCGATTTCCGCCAGATACAGCGCATATGAGGGGGTGCAGACCAGTACGGTGGTCCCGAAATCCTGCAGGTACATCATCTGGCGCTCCGAGTTGCCGCTTGATGCCGGGATGACGGTCGCCCCAACCCTTTCGAGCCCATAGTGCAGTCCGAACCCGCCGGTGAACATGCCATATCCAAAGCAGATCTGCGCCGTATCCTCGGCGCTGGCCCCCGCCGCCGTGACCAGGCGGGCCAAGCCCTCCGTCCACGCTTCCATGTCACCATTGGTGTAGCCAACCACAATGGGCTTGCCTGTTGTTCCGGAAGACGCGTGAAGCCGGACGATCTCCCGCTGTGGCACCGCGAACAGGTCGAAGGGGTAATTGTCGCGCAAATCGCTCTTGGTCGTGAACGGAATGAGGTCGATGTCCGCCAGCGTCCGGATGTCCCCGGGCTTGAGCCCGATGTCATCGAACCTGCGACGATAGAAGGGCACCCGCCCATAACAATAGGCGACCATGCGCTGGAGCTTCTCCAGCTGCAACGCCTCCATTTGCGCGCGCGGCATGCATTCAATCTCCCGATTCCAGATGGCGTTCATTTCCGTCCTCCCGTTATTGACGACTTCCGTTATTGCCCCAATCCCATCAATCTCCCCGTGCGGCGATTCAGGCGGCATCCTCACCGGATGTGCCGAACACCTTTTCCAGGTGCGCGGCGTCATGCTTTTTGGTCAACAGGCTGACCACCGGCACCGCCACGACGGACAGCACCATGGCCACCGACGCAATTCCCGGCATGAACAGCTTGCCAAAATCGTTCCCCACCTTGGGCATCTCGAGGGCGATCCCAGCCGCCATTGTCAGAAAGCCTGTTGCGAACCCGGCCCACGCGCCGGCTCTGGTGGTTCCCTTCCACAGCAGTCCGAACAGGTAGGGCGCCAGGAACATGCCGGACACAAGCCCCCAGGACAAGGCCATCAGCACGTCCACCGTGGGGTTGGGCCAGATGGCCATCAGGAAGGACAACAGGATGAACACCGCGCAGCACGCGCGCATGATGCCCATTTGACCCTTTTGTGTGATGCCGGGGCGCACAAAGCCCTTGACCAAATCGATGGAAATCACCGAGCTGGACACAAGCACCAGCGAGGCCAGCGTGGACATGGAGGCGGAGAGCATCAACACCAGGATGACGCCGAACAGCGCATCCGGCAGCGCGCCCGCCAGCATCAGCGGCACCACGGCGTCCATGCCGGCTTCCGGCGGGGTGTTGTTGAGGAATACGCGGCCGAAGGCGCCTGTGAAATAGGCGGCGCCACCGATGATGAGCGCGAACAGCGTGGAAATGACGGCGCCGCGCCGGATGGCCTTCTCATCGCGGATGGCGTAGAATTTGTGGATCATCTGCGGCATGCCCCAGGTGCCAAAGCTCGTGAGAATCACAAGTCCGAGCAGACGAAGCGGCGCGGGGCCGAACAGGCCGGCGTAGTTGTTCCCATCCGCCGCGCCGTATTCGGCCAGGGCGGCGATGCCGGCGGAAACGCCGCCGATGTTGGGATGGGACAACACATACACCACCATCAGAACGGCGCCGCCGATCATGATGATGCCCTGGACAAAATCGTTGATGGCCGTTGCCACATAGCCGCCAAGCAGCAGATAGACCGCGGTGAGCACGGACATGCCCAGGATGACCCAGACCACCGGCAGACCGAAGGCGTGCTCGAACAAGAACCCAAGCCCCTTGTAGATGGAGGCCGTGTAGGGAACCAGAAACAGAAAAATGACCAGTGCCGCGACGATTTTCATGGAACGGCTGCCGTAGCGTTCGGAAAAGAATTCGGGCATGGTGGAGACATTGAGCCGATGCGTCATGGACCTTGTTCTGCGGCCAAGCACCAGCCAGGCGAGCAGACACCCCAGCAGGGCATTGCCCAGCGCAATCCAGATGGTGGAGATCCCCATGCCCCAGCCAAACTTGCCGGCATACCCGACAAAGACCACGGCGGAGAAATAGGAGGTACCATACGCAAAAGCCGACATCCAGGGCCCCAGACTGCGGCTTCCCAGAAAGAAGTCGTCCATGCTGCGGACCTTTCGCCGGCTGTACAGACCAATCGCGACCGTCACAACCACAAAGAGCACCAGTGCCACCAGTTTCGCCACCATACCGCCATCCTCCATTTTTCACCGGATACCGCCATGTGGCGGCTCCGGCAGATTTCCAAGACAATGAACCCCATACTGCCTGTGCAACCTGACCGAACCCTTTCGGGTTTTCGAACCAATCCATGACAAGAAACCATCCCATGGAACCCGAACCGGCCGCACACCTGACCATGCTCCTGCCATTATACCCAAAAGGAAAGGCCGGCGCAAAGGTGAAAAACCCACCCTTGCCCGCCGGCCTCATTCCTCCCCGAGCGAAACCACGGTGACACCGGACTCGCCCTCGCCATACTTGCCAAGGCGATAGCCGGTGACATGCGGCCGGGTGCGCAGAAAATCATGTATGTTCCTGCGCAGCACACCCGTGCCCTTGCCATGAATCAATGTCACCTCATGGAGCCCTGCAATCACGGCGTCATCCAGATACTTGTCCACCTTCTCGAGGGCCTCCTCGGCATTGCTGCCCCGCAAATCCAGCTCCAGTCTCACCGGATTGGCCTTGACCCCGGTGGCGCGGACCGTGTGCATTTTCTCCACGGTCTCCTTCTGCTCGTTGATGCGCTTGAGCTGGCTGATGTGGATGCGCACCTTCATGATGCCCGCCTGCACGGTCACCTGTCCGTCGCCGTCCGGCCGGTCGAGCACGGTGGCCCGCTGGTTCAGCGACAGCACATGCACGGTTTCGCCCGGCTTGAGGTTCACCGGCGGTTCGGCATAGCCGCCGCGGGGCAGCGCCGCCTCGGCCAGGGAAGACTCCAGCCCGTCGAGCTTCTGCTTGAGCTGCTGCTTCATCTCCCGGACCGTCTTCTCGCGATCCTGTTCCTGAACCGATTTTTCCAGCTCCCGAATGCGGGAAAGCAGCAAATCGGATTCATGCCGCGCGTCGAGCAGCACCTGGCGCGCCTCCTGCCGGGCGCGATCCATCACTTTTTGCCGGTCCTCAACCAGTTTGGCCCGCTCTTCGCGCATCTCCCGCTCCAGTGCCTCCGCCTGCGCGCGCAGCACGCGTGCCTGATCCTGATCGTGCTCGGTTTGCGAGCGCTTGCGCTCGATGTCCCCGAGCACATCCTCAAAGCGGACGCTCTCCTGGCTGAGGGTTTCACGTGCGCGGGCGATGACTTCGTTGGACAAGCCCAGGCGGGACGAAATGGCAAACGCGTTGCTCTTGCCCGGAATGCCCACCAGCAACCGGTAGGTGGGCCGCAGGGTTTCCACGTCGAACTCGCAGCAGGCGTTCTCCACCCCTGCGGTGGTCATCGCGTAAATCTTGAGTTCACTGTAGTGTGTGGTGGCCATGGTGCGGACACCAGCCTCGCGCAGTCCCTCCAGGATGGCCATGGCCAGGGCCGCGCCCTCGGTGGGATCGGTGCCCGCCCCCAGCTCGTCGAACAGGATCAGCGACTGCGCGTCGGCATTGGCCAGGATATGGACAATGTTGCGCATGTGGGACGAGAAGGTGGACAGGCTCTGCTCAATGCTCTGCTCGTCCCCGATGTCGGCGAAGACATTCGAGAACAGGCCCATCTGTGTGCCCTCCTCGGCCGGGATGTGCAGGCCGGCCTGCGTCATGAGCACAAACAGGCCGGCGGTCTTGAGGGTGACCGTCTTGCCGCCGGTGTTCGGGCCGGTGATGACCAGCGACGTGAACGCGTCCCCCAGACTCAGGTTCACCGGTACAACCGTGTCGCGCGGCAGCAGTGGGTGGCGTCCCTTCAGAATGTGGAATTCCGGCTTGTCGAGCAGCCGGGGGTTGATGCCGTTGAGATCCCTTGACAGCTTGGCCTTCGCGAACAGAAAGTCGAGCCGGGCCGCAATGTCCAGGTTGGCTTCCAGCGCGTCGACCCCTTCGGCAACCAATTCGGTGAGGACGGCCAGGATCCGCTCCACTTCCTGCCCCTCCCGGATGGCCAGCGCACGGATTTCGTTGTTGGCCTCCACCACGGCCAGCGGTTCCACAAACACCGTGGCGCCGCTGGCGGACATGTCATGGACAAGACCGGGCACCAGATTGCGGCTCTCCTGCTTCACCGGGATGACATAGCGATCCCCGCGCAGCGTCACCACCGCGTCCTGAAGGTGCTTGCGCAGCTCGGTGGACCGCAGGATGGCGTTGAGCCGATCCTTGATGCCGTCCTGCTTGACGCGGATGTTGCGGCGGATGGAGGCGAGCTCCGGACTGGCGTGATCGGAGAGTTCATCCTCGCTGGCGATGCAGCGGAACAGCTCCTCCTCGACAGAACGGTTGGGCTGCAGCTGGCGGCCGAGTGTCACCGCCAGGTTGTCGGAGAGGGCCTCCGGAATATCATTGGTGCAGTATTGCCGCAGGGAGCGCACGCCCCGCAGGAACTCCGCCATCCGGAGCAGCTCGGCGCAGGAGAGCACGGAGCCCAGCGCAACCCGGCGGAACGCGCCGCGCAAATCCACAATGCCCCCGAAGGGCGGCGTGCCCTTGCGCCAGTATACGGCCTGCGCGTCCGTGGTTTCGGACAGGGCGCTCCTGACCTCGCCGGGATTGTTCGACGGCGTCAGCGCCAGCGCGGTCTCCCGCCCCAGCCCCGTGGCCGCCCGTTCGGCGAGCATGGCGATGATTTTGTCGTATTCAAGCAGCCGCAAGGCTTTTTCATCCATTGGGAACTCCTTTGTTTTTCAGGACAGTTTCGACCCGGTGGCTTCCTGACCTCAGGACATCCCTCCCCGCCGCAGCTTTGGCTTGACGCGCAGCAGAAAAAACTGTATCCATCCGGTATATAGCAGATCGTACACAACAAAGCCCACCACCAGCGCAAGCACAACAACGACAGGCGCCGCACCGGTGCGCAGCCGCTCCGGCACGAGGGGGGAAAACAGGGCGTACCCCACCCCCACCAGCAACCCAAACCCCGCCAGCTTGAGCACCCATTCCAGCCACAACCGGTTCAGGCGCTCCACCAGATTCTTGAGCAGGGGGTATGGACCGAAC
>JAEWSN010000251.1 GCA_023459915.1 Bacillota bacterium | reverse complement strand
CCGGATCTCGTGGCTCATGTTCGCGAGAAACCGGCTTTTGGCCTCGTTGGCCTCCACCGCTTCCTTGCGGGAAAGCTCCAGCAGCGCCTCCGTCCGGCGATGTTCCCGGATTTCCTCCTGGAGCTGGGCATTGCTGCGCTCCAGCTCCGCGACGGCACGCGTCAGCTCCTGATTGAGCCGTTCCCGTTCGGCCTCCGCACGAATCTTGGCGGAGACATCCTCCACCACCAGCACGGCGCCGTCAAGCAAATCCTGCTCCTTCTGGAGCGACGAGGCGCGGACGGACACATGCCGGCTGCGTCCATCCGGCAGTGTAATCTGAAAAATACCCGGCACGGAGAATTGCTCGGGAAGGGCAACAAACGCGTTCTCCACAGCGCGGCCCTCTCCCGCGGGACGCCACCGGATGGCCAGGAAGCGTTCCCGGTCCTGTTCGGCATCTGCCGCGCACAGCCCGAAAATGCGGTTGGCCTCCAGATTGGCAAATCCGATGCCGCCATCCGGCTCCAGATGCACCAGTCCCACCGGACTGTTCTGGGAAATGCGCGAAAAAAGGGCATGCTGGCGCGCGAACGCCTCCTCCGTCAGCTTGTGGGGGGTGATGTCCTTGAGCACGCCGAACACGTGCTGCATCGTGCCATCCGGATTCCGCACCGCAGACAGCGTGCAGTTGACCCAGACCACCGGCGCGTCCCCCATGTCCAGGCGAAACTGCCGCATCAGGGAAGGCGCCTCCCCGCCGCAGACGCGCGCGAGCATGTCCGTGAAGATCCCCGCGTCCTCCGGCAGGAGCAGCGTTCCCAGGGGGTTCCCAAGGCACGCGGCCTCCGTTCTGCGCAGCAGATCGCAGAACCGGTGGCTCACCCGGGTGAGCAGCCCGGCCTCCGACACCTGAAACATGCCCACTTCCGCCTGCTCGAACGGCGCGGCCACCAACGATTCCTGTGACATCTCACGCATGGCCCCGTGCACCTCCCTGTTGATTTGTCTCCGCCAGCCAGCCGGAGAACCATTCCATGACCTGATCGACAAGCTGGGGCAGCGGGCGTGGCTGCACCCCCGCAACCTGCACGCTGCAGCGGCTGACGGGAATGAGCTGCTTCACGGCGTCACTCCGGCCAATCGCGCAGGCCATGGCGGGCGTCAGCTCCCCGAGCATGGCATCGGCGACGACAATGCCGATGGGGCCGAAGATGACATCCACCCGCGGGGCGTTGCGGACAATCGCGTGCTCGCCGGTTGCGCCCTCATCCGCGCCGGCCCGCAGCATCGCGGAGGTCGCCAGCGCGTTGGTGCCCAGGACCAGCAGATGAATGCTGTCCGAAAACTGAAGCCGCAGCCGTTCCACCAGCATCTTGCCGATGCCGCCGCCCTGACCGTCAATCACCGCGACGCGGCAGACCGGGGCCGCCCTGTTTCCTGTTTTCTCCGGCTCCTGCCGGGTTTGCGTTCCTTCCATTCTTCACCTCTTGTAGGGGTCGGACCCCCTTGCTTGTTCTTCACCTCAAGTGAGGTCAGACCCTTGCTTGCGGGGTCAGACCCCACGCCAGCCGACGCGCTTCCAGCCGTCACGGTGCTGCTGCGACAGAATCTCCGCCAGCACGGCCACGCCGTTTGTGATGTCATTGTCCCCTGAAGCGGCAAAACTCAGCCTGATGTGTCTTGTCTGCGCCGGCCCATCCGGGAGAACCGGTTCGACGCCCTCGTCCCAAAACAGCGTGTCCGGAACAATCCGGACCCCCCGCGCGCCCGCCTGCCGGTACAGCGCCTCCGGATCCGCCCAGTCGGGCAGTGGCATCCAGTATGAGAGCCCGCCGGTCGGTTCCCGGATCGGCATCATGTCTCCCAGACGGTCACGCAGCGCCTGTCCCATCAACCGGCACCGCGCGCCAAGCCGGCTTCGCATGCGCATCAGATGGGACTCCCAGCCTCCGGTCTGGCAGAACCGGTGAAACCCCTGCTGCAGCAGGCCGGAGGTGAAAATATCCGTGGTGTGCTTGGCCAGCGCCAGTCGGGCGGCCCGTTCCTGCGGCACCGCCATGTACGCGATGCGCAGACCGGGCATGAGCAGTTTCGAATAGCTTTTGACCAGGATGATCCGTCCGGACTCGTCCATCTGCTTCATCGGCGGCGCAATGCCGCCGTCATACCGCAGCTCGCGCAGGTAATCGTCCTCCACGACAAGACAGCCAAACGCGTCGGCTGTCCGAAGCACCGCCTGGAGACGTTCCCTGCTGTACACCGCGCCCGTTGGATTCTGATAGAACGGAATGAGGTACAGCAGCCGGGGCCGGTGCTGCCGCATGGCCGCCATGAGCTGATCCGGATCCATGCCCTCCGGCTCAACGGGCACGCCGACCACCCTGGCGCCCCTGGATCTGAACACGGCCACCGCCCCGGGATAGGTGGGATACTCCACAAGCACGGTATCTCCCGGCTGCAGCAGCGCCTTGGCCACGATGTCCAGCCCCTGCTGGGCACCGGAAATAATCTGCACACAATCCGGATCCGCCGGCACACCCTCCCGAGTGAGCTCCCCCGCCAGCCATTGCCGGAGCGGCGCGTATCCCAGCGGCTCCTGATAGTCGAGCGCGTCCTCGAGCGAATGGGCAAGCACATGGGAAAACGCGGCCCGCACATCCCGCATGGTCACCGGATCGGCATCCGGGGTCGCGGAGGCGAGGTTGAGCGCGCCTGCTGTTGCGTCATGCCTGCGTCCGCCCATCCATTCGATGTCCTCGAGGGTGTACAGCTCATCGGCCAGATCCGGCACATCGTCCACAAGGACCGCCGCAACGCGCTCGGGCACATGGTAGCCGCTGCCCGGCCGCGACACCGCAAGCCCTCTGGACACCAGGGATCGGTATGCGGCCGTGACGGTCCCGGGACTGATTCCGAGTGACGCCGCCGCGCGCCGGACAGAAGGCAGCGGATCTCCCGCGGCCAGCAGGCCTTCCCGCACGGCCCCGGCAATTTGACCCGCCAGTTGGGCATGGATCGGCATTGCGTCCTCCGGATCGATTGTCACGGGCGCAGGCCAGATGCTCATACGTTGTCCGCCTTGTCAAAGCACAGCGGCAGCGGCAGCCAGGCACGGAGCAGGGCACGCGTCCGCGCGTCGAAGCCCGCCGGGCCTTCCCGCACGCCATCTTCGAGAGCGGCCGCGCACACCCCGCCCAGCGGGCTGAACAGCAGGGCAAGCGCGTCGGCATAGGTCATGGCCAGATGCGCCGGCGCCTGTGTCGTCTCCGCCCGGACCGCTCCGTCAACGGCAGACATCCGGAATGGCGGATGGCCGTCCACGGCAATGACCACCTCGCCGTCGGGCAGCGCGTCATAGGTGGCCTTGAGCTTGAAAAACGCGTTGACGGTGGTGTCGAACCGGAACACCGCCAGGTTGTCCGCCGCCTCCACCCGCATGGTTTCAGCCAGGCGGGACAGCGGCAGAATGGCCTGCGGATCGTATGGCGGCACCAGCACATTCACTGTTTCAAGGTCCCTGTCCCGAGCCCACGCGGCCACGATGTCGGCCGAATCCCGCGGGTTGGCCAGCACCAGTTCATGCACCTGCGCCCCATCCCTGGAAGCGACCAGATATCCCTCAAAGACATCCTCGCGGGCAATGACCCACGCCTGGCTGTCCCAGGACTTCAGGATGTCCAAAAACCGTTCGGGCTCACGGATCACATGCAGCGGGCGGGCGGCGTGCAGCGTGCGGCAGTCCGCCAATGCAGGATCCTGCGGGCCCAGTTGCCGGAAAGTCCGCTTGGGCGCGCCGTCCGGGCCATAGGCATGCCGCAGGTTGGCCCGGTTGATCTCGAACAGCATCATCTGTCCACAGCGATCGTATCCGAAATACCGGTATCGCTGCCGCTGCCCGCTGAGACAGCCGAAATCCGCGCCGGCCTGCCGCATGTCGTCGTGCGCCATGCGCATCAGCGTTTTCATGTATCCGCTCCCGCGCCGGTAGGGGTGCACGCAAACCGTTCCGATTCCGCAGGCCAGCAGCGACTCCCCGGCAACGGACACCGGGATGGGGAATGCCCCGACCATGGCCCGGATGCGGCCGCCCTCCCTGGCCACCACATGATGCGGCGCCGTCCGATACACGGGGTTGTACAGTTTGGGCAGCAGGGAAGGAAAATCCACCCGGCCGCCGCTGTGGGAAAACACATAATTCGCCAGATCCACCAGTTCCTCAAATTCTTCGGGGGTGGCGCGTCCGAATGCTGCCGTCATGGTATGTTGCCTCCTGTCCTTGGCCTGCCTTCACAGGCCCGGTGTCTCGGGAATGGTTTGTCAAAACACGCCGGTTCAGGGCTTTTCCCACTCCCCGGCGCGGATCGCGGCAATGAGCGCCTCCGCTGAATCGATGGCGTGGGGAAAAACCATGCCGCCGCCGAACATGCGGTTGGCCTCGTGGGTGTCCGAACCCGCCGTCATGGCCAGCCCATGCGCCTGCGCGAAGGCCAGCGCCTTGCGGTTGAACGCCGGGTTGACATGGCTGGCATTGCAAACCTCCACGGCGTCCACCCCGTCCGGATACAGCCGGATTTCAGGAATATAGGGCGCTTCCCGGAAGGGATGCGCGTGCGAAAGGTATCCGCCGGCCCGATGTGCCTCTTCAAAAAAGGTTTCGGGGGGCCACCGGTCCATGCCGGGATGGTCGTACAGAAACGCCGGTGTCAGGCCGTAAGCCAGGAACTCGGTGGCATGCCAGGCGAATTCAAACCCGAACAGCACAATCAGTCCCAGTTTTTCGCCTTCCCGCCGGGCGTTTTCGTAGCCCAGGCAGAACTGTGCCACCCGCTCGTTCCAGGGGAGTCCGGCCGGCACGGCCGTGTTGCCGTTGAAAAAGTGGTCTGTCACCACAATGCCCTCGTATCCGGCCTGATGGTGCGCGCGCGCCATCTCCACCGCCGGCGTTCCGGCGCAGGCGCTCCCCTCCGCCGTGTGCAGATGTGTCTCCCACAGATGCTTCCTGTCCGTCATGTCCCATCCTTTCCTACAATACGCCGCCAACCGACAGCAGCAGAATCACAAGGCCCACCACCAGCCTGTACCACGCGAACCCGCGCATGGGGCGGTGCTTGAGAAACCGGATGAACCGGTCGACGACAAACAGCGCCACCAGAAACGCGGTGAGGAATCCGGCGGCAAGGGAAACCCATTCCATCCCCGTCAGCGTGAAATCGAGCTTGAGCAGGGAATATCCGGACGCGACCACCATCGTGGGCAGCGCCAGGAAGAAGGAGAACTCCGCGGCCGCCACCGTGGTCAACCCCACCATCCAGCCCCCGATGATGGTGGCCGCAGAGCGGGAAAAACCGGGCCACAGGGCCAGGCACTGGAACAGCCCAATCAGGACCGCCTTCTGCCAGGGGATGCGCATGGCGTCATCCAACCCCTTCCTGCCGCGGAATTTCGCTTCCGCCGCAAGCATCATCCCCGCGCCGACCAGCAACGCGACGGCAACCGGCAGCGGATGCATCAGCTTCGCCTCCACCACATCGTGCAACAGGAACGCCACCAGCCCGAACGGAATGAAGCCCATCATCACGGCAAACCAGAACCGGAAGCCCGCCTGCCCCGGACGGAGCTGCCGCAGCGAATCCAGGATCTTTTTGCGGTACAGGACCACAATGGCCAGAATGGCGCCCAGCTGAATCACAATTTCAAACAGCGTGGCAAAGGGGCCGGAAAAGCCGATGAAATGGCCCACCAGAATCATGTGGCCGGTGGAGGAAACCGGAAGAAATTCCGTGATGCCCTCCACCACCGCAATCAGCAGGGATTGGAACAGAAGAATGGGATTGCCTTCCATGGGATACCTCATGTTTTCTTTTGCGTTGCATCGTTGTCGTCCGTGGGCATGCCGCGCGGACGGTCATCACCAGTTTAACCTGTTCCGGCCGATTTGTCAGTCATTCTTGTGCGTGGGCCCGCCATGCCGCCTGGGCTTCTCCCGCCCAAGCAGCCGCGCCCGGCCGACGGCATCCTGCCCAAATTTCTCCCGGAGCCGGTCAAGGGTCTCATCCAGCGCGGCGGACCGTTCCGGTGACTGCGGGCTGATCGCCGCTGTCGTTTGTCCCCGCGCGGAAGAGGCCGGGGTTCCCGGATCCGCCGCTGAGCCCGCGGGCGCGGAGGGAGTCTGGAGGTCAAACAGGGACAGCTGCCCCTCCTCCGCGAAGCCGGAAAGGGAGATGCCCAGCAGCCGAACCGGCTTGCGGGGATTCCAATGCTTTTCGAGCAGGGTTCGGACCGCCTTGAGCAGGGTGTCGGTGTCCATGGCCGGAGGGATGGTCATCTGCCGCGTGACGGTGGAAAAATCGTCATACTTCAGCGTCAGCTGCACCACCCGCGCCCGCTTGCCATGACGGCGGGCGGTGGCGGCCACGTCGTCGCCCAGCTGCAGGAGCACGGACCAGGCCGACTCCAGATCCGTCACATCGTGCGGCAGGGTGGTGGAACGGCCGATGGATTTCATCTCGTCCGGGACAGGCGGGGTCACCGGCGTGTCATCCTGCCCATGGGCATGACGCCACAAGTCGTAGCCCCCCTTGCCAAACAGGCGGCCAAGCGCCTGAGGTTCCAATTTCGCCAGTTCGCCCACAGTACGTATTCCAAGACGCTCCAGCCGCTCCGCACTCTTCCTCCCGACGCCGAGCAGCTCGCCGACCGGCAGGGGCCACAGTTTTTCGGGCACCTGGGCCAACCACAGTTCTGTGATGCCCATGGGCTTTTTCATATCCGCCGCGATTTTGGCCAGATATTTGTTTTCCGCAATTCCGATGGAGCACCACAGCCCCAGTTCCTGCCGGATCCGCGCCATGATCGCCGCCGCAGCCTGCTGCGGCGTGCCGAACAGGTTCTCCGTGCCCGTCATGTCCAGCCATGCCTCATCGATGCTGTTTGGCTCCACCAGCGGGGTATACTCGGAGAGCAGCGCCATCACCTGCCGGGATTTCTCCTCATAGAAGGCGTGATCCGGGGGCACAAGCACCAGATTCGGGCACAGGCGCCTGGCCTGGTTGACCACCATGGTGGTGCGCACGCCATGGCTTCGCGCCTCATAATTGGCTGCCAGGACAATGCCCGCCCGGTAGACGGGATCGCCCGCCACGGCGGCCGGGACGCCCACAAGCGCGGGATTCCGGGTTGTCTCGCAGGAGATGAAAAAGGCATTCATGTCCACCAGAAAGATCACATGCCGGTGTGACCGCTCCGCCGCGGATGGTTTCATACGCCCCGTCTCCTTTCCGGCAGCACCTGTCGGCACCGCGCCCGCTCCTGTCATTATATGACGCCGGCCGGCAAACGTCCAAACCGCTTTCTTCCCGGAACCGTTGTCCACAACCGCCGGCATTGGAACCGTTTCGGGTGTTTTGACGTCGCCGCAGCACAGAAAACGGCCGACACCCCGTGGGATGTCGGCCGTTCCAAACGCACCTGTGATTCAGCGCCGCACGGACAAGCTGTCCGGCAAGCCGACTGTCAACACATTACAGCGCCGCGATGCGGGCTTCCAGTGCCTCAAGCTGCTTGGCGAGCTCCGCCGGGAGCTTTTCGCCAAAGGTGGCGTAGTGGGCCTTGACGGATTCCACTTCGGCCAGCCAGCGATCCTTGTCGATGGAGAGCAGTTCCTTCATGTCGGCATCGCTCACATCGGACAGACCGGTGGTGTCGATGTCGCCAACCTTGGGCATGTAGCCGATGGCGGTCTTCTCTGCGTCAATCTTGCCGGCGCAGCGCTCCACGACCCACTTGAGGACACGGCTGTTCTCGCCGAAGCCGGGCCACAGCCAGCGGCCGGAATCGTCCTTGCGGAACCAGTTGACGTAGAAGATCTTCGGCAGCTTGCTGGCATCGGTCTTCGTGCCAATCTTCAGCCAGTGGTCAAGATAGTCGCAGACATGGTAGCCGATGAACGGCAGCATGGCGAAGGGATCACGACGGACCTGGCCGATCTTGTCGGAGATGGCCGCGGCGGTGAGCTCGGAGCCCATGATGGAGCCGAGGAACACGCCATGGTTCCAGTCGAAGGACTCGTGCACCAGCGGAATGGTGGTGGGACGACGGCCACCGATGAGGATGGCGGAAATCGGCACGCCATTGGGATCTTCCCACTCAGGGGCAATGACAGGGCACTGCGCCGCCGGCGCGGTGAAGCGGGCGTTGGCATGGGCGGCCAGTTCCTTGGTGCCCTTCTGCCAGTCGTTGCCCTTCCAGTCAATGAGGTGATCCGGCGCATCATAACCGATGCCTTCCCACCAGATGTCGCCGTCGTCGGTGAGGGCGCAATTGGTGAAGATGGCATTCTTGTCGATGGACAGCATGGCATTGGGGTTGGAGTCCATGGATGTGCCGGGAGCCACGCCGAAGAAACCGGCTTCCGGGTTGATGGCGTACAGACGGCCGTCCGCGCCAAATTTCATCCACGCGATGTCGTCGCCGATGGTCTCAACCTTCCAGCCGGGAATGGTGGGCACCAGCATGGCCAGGTTGGTCTTGCCGCAGGCGGACGGGAACGCGGCCGCGACATATTCCACAATGCCTTCGGGGCTGGTGAGCTTGAGGATGAGCATGTGCTCGGCCAGCCATCCCTCGTCGCGGGCCTGGACGGACGCGATGCGCAGCGCAAAGCACTTCTTGCCCAGCAGGGCGTTGCCGCCGTAGCCGGAACCGTAGGACCAGATCATACGGTCTTCCGGGAAGTGGGAGATATACTTCTTTTCGATGGGGGCACACGGCCACGGCACATCCTTCTGACCGGGCTCCAGGGGAGCGCCGACGGAGTGCAGGCACGGTACGAATTCGCCGTCATCACCAAGCACGTCGAGCACCTTCTGGCCCATGCGGGTCATGATGCGCATGTTGACCACAACGTAGGGGCTGTCGGTGATTTCCACGCCAATCTTGGAGATGGGGGAGCCGATGGGGCCCATGGAAAAAGGAATGACATACAGGGTGCGGCCTTTCATGCAGCCCTTGTACAGGCCACGCATGGTCTCCTTCAATTCGACAGGATCGACCCAGTTGTTGGTGGGGCCGGCATCCTCTTCCTTCACGGACGAAATGTATGTGCGGTTTTCCACGCGGGCGACGTCCGAAGCATCGCTGCGGAAAAGGTAACAGCCGGGGCGCTTGTCGGGATTCAGGGGTGTCGCGGCACCTGTGTCGACCATCAGCTTGAGCAGGCGTTGGTTTTCCTCTTCGGAGCCATTGCACCATTCAATCCGATCGGGTTGTGTCATGGCGGCGACTTCATCGACCCATGCCAGCAATTTTTTGTGGTTTGTCATGCTTTTCTCCTTCCAACGTGTTGTTCCGCAACAGGTGTCCCTCTCATCCGTCCACGCTGCGGGGGGCGAGACATCCTGATAAAAATGAATAATGGATGCCGGTACCCCACGAAAATGGTATCACAAAGTTGTGAAAATCACAACAATATCGGTCTGTTCCGGGCATGTATACATGAGCTGGTGCAGGATCATTCTTCGTAACTTGCACATCGTCGTCGTTTCCTCCTCTTTTTGTCTGAGTTGTATTCACCATCTCACCCGCCGGAGTCGAATGATATACTGAATCCATCTGAACACCCTGCCCGAAAGGAGTCCCTCATGAAGCAGGCATCCGCGGCCGAAGCACACACGGTTCATCATGCTGGCGCTCCCACGCCGGAAAGGATTCCCATGCGCATCATCGACGCCCATCTGCATTTTTCCGCCATTCGAAGCTTCCGGGAGGCGGCCGGCACCATTTCCCACGTCACCTATTCCGGGGAGGGACTGCTTGCGGAGCAAGCCCGCTGCGGCATCGTGGCCGGTATTGGCATGGGGCTGTCCGAGACATGGCCCGGCGGATTTCCGGATGACGCGGCCCCCACCCCGATGGGCCTGGATCTGGAACCCGTCTGGCCGGACGGCTTGCATGCCTGCGCGGGTGTGAACCCGGTGGACTTGCGCCGTCGTGGGGATGTGGCGGTCCAGGCGCTGCGACAGATGCTTGCCGATCCCAGGGTGGTGGGCATCAAGCTGTATGCCGGCTATTATCCCTTCTTCCTGTCCGACGAGGTCTACGATCCCGTCTATCGGCTTGCGGAGGAGCACGGCCTGCCCATCGTAGTCCATGGCGGCGTGACCTACTCGGACCGCGGATTGCTCAAGTATTCCCATCCCCTGTCCTTTGACGAGGCGATTGTGCGGCACCGCTCCCTCACCTTTGTGATCTGCCACATGGGCGAGCCCTGGGGGATGGATACAGCCGCGCTGATGTCCAAGAGCCCGAATGTCATGACGGACCTGTCCGGCCTGCTGGTGACGGATGCAGACACCATCCTTCGAAAGTCCGGTCAGCCGGAGGAGCGGCTGCGTCTTCGCCAGCCCCTGCTGTTCGAGGAGCGGCCGGATCGCTGGCTGTTCGGCTCCGACTGGCCATTGGCCCCGCTGGAAGCCTATGTCGACTTCATCCGGCAGTTGGTTCCGGAAGAATGGCACGAAGACGTGTTCTTCCGCAATGCCCTGCGGGTTTTTCCCCGGCTGCGCGCGCCGGAGGAACTCCCGTCGAACAGTAGCCGGAAGGCGTGATACGCGAAGGCTGCCCGTGCAGCCGCTCCCCAATGTGTCTTGAGAACGGGAAAAAGGCTTGACAGGAGTTTTTTAATTTCATACAATCTTATTGTTATAAATTGTTAGATCTCTCCCCCGGTAGACCAATCACCAAAATCGCCACAAGGAGGCAACGCAGATGTCAGTCCATGATTACACCGTAAGCAACGCCATCGGACGGGAAATCCCCCTCTCAAACTACAGGGGCAAAGTGCTCCTGATCGTGAACACGGCCAGCAAGTGCGGCTTTGCGCCCCAGTTCGACGATTTGCAGGAGCTGTACGGGCAGTACCGCGACAAGGGGCTGGAAATCCTCGCCTTTCCGTGCGACCAGTTTGCCCATCAGGAGCCGAACTCGGACGCGGAAATCCAAAACATCTGCCAGGTGAACCTGGGACTGAAGTATCCGGTTTTCGGGAAAATCGATGTGAACGGCGAGACGGCCCACCCCCTGTACAAATATCTGCGGACGCAAAAATCAGGCCTCGGTTCGGATGCCGTGAAATGGAATTTCACCAAGTTTCTGGTGGATCGGGAGGGAAAAGTGGTCGCCCGGTACGCGCCGGTCACCAAGCCCGGACGCATCGCGCCGGCCATTGCAAAACTGCTGGGGGTCTGACCTCATGTGCGGGGAGGAACACGACGCCGGACGGAGTCAATCGCCTTCACCGGGCCTGAACAGACCCGGTCGACGGCTTGCCGTTTCCCGACAGCCTGTACAGCTCCTCAACGGCCAGGGACACTTTGGTGACCACCTGCCGGGCGGTCTGCGGGTACAGGTAATAGGTGTCCTCCAGGGTGGACAGATCGATGCAGTCCCCCTTGCCCTGATACTGGAACTCAATGTGGCAGGCATACATGCTCCTGGGTTCCTTGACCAGCAGAAACGGCGCGCCGTTGCATTCCCCCTCCAGGCGGAACCCGGCGGCATCGTGCGTGAGCCTGGCCTTGCCCAGCCGGATATAACCCTTTGCGTTGGGAAGCCATTCCACCACCACCTCATCGGAAAACGCGTAGGTCCCGGCCACCAGCTGGCCGCGGACCTGTTCGCGCTGGAACGCGAACCAGTCGGGAATATGGGAAAACTCGGTCTCCCCCGACACCGCCTCGAGTTCGCCGTATTCGGTCATGTGCCAGCGCTTGCCGCAAGCCTCGCAAAACAGGTGTGTTCCCTCGCTGCCCATGCGTGACTCACGCAGGCAGGCCGGACACTGGTACAGCACATGGTGCAGCCCCTCGGCGCGGGTTGGCAGCGCGATGCGGATGCCATTTTCCTTCTGCCAGGCATAATCGTCATACCGGAATGCCTCCGCCACCCGGTGGTTGATGTCCGTCACCGACAGGCCGGCCAGCTCCTCCGGCCGGAACACACAGGTGAGATCCGCCTCAATCCGGTTCCGGCGCGGCTTGAGATTCCAAACCGGCGAGGACAGATGATGGCCGTGCATCTTCAGGATCACCACAGGCACCCGCAGCAGGCGGATGATTTTCCCCAGCGATTCCGGCAACTCGGCATTGGTGCCGACCATGGAGTACCGCGCTTCGGGATACAGGGCCAGGATGTCGCCGTGCGTGTGCAGGACCGTCCGGATATGTCTCACCATACAGTGATAATAATCGGTGTCGGTTGCATTGGGTGTTCGAATATGTGGCTTAAAAGCTAAACTGACAAGCAAAATGAAGAAAACATGAGAGTGAGCAAAACCTGCCTTGTTTATCGGGGCAGGTTTTGTTATGCCAAGGAATATGAAAGGAATTTTACACAATTTTGTGATTTTAAGCGGTTCTTTACCTATAAAATTGTGATTTAGCCTTGACTGGGATTTAAATATTGGTTATACTTGTCAATATTAGTGTGATTATTATCCGTAAACATTGTATAATAATGTGTTATTTTGGAGGTGGTAGTATGGAAAGACTGGTTATGCAAAAACTGCTGGACTGGAAAAACTCTAAATATAGAAAGCCGCTCATTTTAAAAGGGGTGCGTCAGGTAGGAAAAACTTGGCTGCTGAAAGAATTTGCAAAACGCCATTATGGAAATATGGCGTATTTCAACTTTGACGAGCACCCGGAATATAAACAGTTTTTTGAAAGCACTAAAGATGTAGAGCGAATTTTGCAAAACTTAATGATGGCCAGCGGTGAAATTATCAAAAAAGATAAGCCGGAGAATACTCTCATTGTTTTTGATGAGATACAGGAATGCCCGAATGCATTAAACACGTTGAAATATTTCTGTGAGAACACGCCCCTTTATCATGTGGCCTGTGCAGGATCGCTATTGGGGATAACATTGTCTAAGCCAGCGTCCTTCCCAGTTGGAAAAGTAGATTTTTTAGAAATCAAGCCAATGACCTTTACCGAATTTTTAATGGCCAATGGTGACGGCAACTTTGCAGATTATATGAACAGCTTAGATAGAATTGAGCCGATTCCGGAGGCGTTTTTCAATCCGTTATATGAAAAGTTAAAGATGTATTTTGTAACAGGGGGTATGCCGGAGTCTGTTCGCTCCTGGGCACAAGACCGGGATGTGGAGCTGATGCAGCAGGTACTGTCTAACATTTTGGGTGCATATGAAAGAGATTTCGCCAAGCACCCTGACCCTAAGGACTTTCCAAAGATATCAATGATCTGGAAGTCAATCCCTTCCCAGCTTGCAAGAGAAAATAAGAAGTTTATCTATAAGGTTGTTAAAGACGGTGCCAGAGCGAGGGAATATGAAGATGCCCTGCAATGGCTTTGTGATGCGAACCTGACTTATAAGATATACCGCAGTACTGCACCGGGGCTGCCTATTTCAGCATACGATGATTTGTCTGCATTCAAGTTGTATATGGTAGATGTAGGATTGTTGCGCAGATTATCTCTTTTAGCTCCATCTGCATTCGGTGAGGGTAACAGACTGTTTGTAGAGTTTAAAGGGGCTTTAAGTGAGAATTATGTCCTACAAGCACTGCAAAACCAGTTTGAGGCCATGCCCCGTTATTGGACGATGGATAACCCGAGGTATGAGGTTGATTTTCTTATCCAAAGAGAAAATGACATTTTGCCAGTGGAAGTAAAATCAGAGAGCAATGTGGAAAGCCGGAGCCTAAAAAAATACAAGGAAAAATACGAGGATAAGGTAAAGCTGCGTGTTCGGTTTTCACTGAATAACCTGCGCATGGATGATGACCTGTTGAATATTCCGCTGTTTATGGCGGATCATGCGGATAAGATTATTGGGATGGCACTGGAGCAAATAGGATAATGTCTATTAATATTAGAAAAAAGCCAACTCGTCTTAATAAACTTAGCACCATCGGAAAAGTTGATTAACACAATACTTTACACAATGGAGGTAATAGCATGAGCAATCCTAAAATAGAACATCCCAAAATCTTTATTTCTTACGCATGGGGATCCGAAGAATATCAAGCAAAAGTATTATCTCTTGCAACGGACTTGGTAAACGATGGAATTAATGTGAAATTTGATAAATGGTCGCTAAAAGAAGGTCATGATACCTTTGCATTTATGGAGCAAAGTGTCACAGATCCAAGCATTACTAATGTCTTGATTCTACTCGATATTCAATACGAGAATAAAGCAAACTCAAGAACCGGTGGTGTAGGAACAGAAACACAAATTATTTCTCCTGAAATCTATAACAAAGTAAAACAAGAAAAATTTATCCCCGTTGTATTTGAACGTGGAGCAAATGGTGAGATACACAAGCCAGCATATCTTAAAGGTTTGCTTCACTTTGACCTCTCACTAAGTGAGCGATATGATGACGAGTATCAAAGGCTTGTAAAACGGCTATATGGTATTGAGATATATCAAAAACCTGAATTGGGCAATAAACCATCATGGCTGGATTCAACACCGGCAGTTAGCACAAAAACCAGAAGTGCCTACAGCGTATTGAAAACTAATTTGTCGGATAAAGTTCAAATAGAGCAGTTCGCTTCGTTCCTTACTCAGTTGAAAGATAAGATAATAGGATTTTTGAAGGACGAAGGACTAAGCGATACCTCTTTTGAAAAATATATATCAGCATATGCAGCTACAAAACCTATACGCGATGAGTTCTTACAATTGATGAAATACATTTCATATGTTAAGAATGGAGAACAGAGTATTGCCAATATGCTTGAAGAGACCCGTAATATTGTACATCAAGAGAACGGACTGTTGAAGGAAATCAAGCTTACTCTTTTACATGAAATATTTATTTATGTGATTGCTATTTACTACAAGAACCAGAATTACGAGGGGTTGACCTATACTCTCGGAAAGACATATTTTGCCAATACATATTCCCAAAATCGTGTTGAGAATTTTAATATCTTCTATTTTCAAAACCAGAATTTGAATAGTGCGGTAAGCAATCGTGATGATAAAAAATATCATTCTGGAACAGCTCAGTATTGGATAGAAAATATTAATATGGAATCTTGTTCTAAAAATGAATTTGTTTTCGCAGATTTGTTGTGCTTTAACTACGCTGTCTTTGGAAAAGACTATCATTATGATTGGTATTGGTTTCCTATAACCTATATTTACGGTGGGCATGAAAATATTATGATACGCACTTTTGCTATTAAGCTACAATCGTTAGAGTTCTTATCTAAAGCATCTCAAATATTTGGCTATGAGGACATAGAGCAATTAAAAACAAAAATTAATGAGATAGAAGAGGTTTATAATAAGAGAGAATTTCGAGAATACCGATACAGCAATTCTTTTGAGAGCGCTCCTATTTTGTGTCACTATATAAAACCAAAAGATTTAGGAACTCATAAATGATTAGTTAATATCTAAAACAAATTGACTAGTATTTTTGGCAAATTGAAAAAGATTATTTTCCGAAGAACTAGGGGAAGAGAAAGAGAGGAGACAAGTGGTAAGGCTGTTTTCAAGATTATGATTGTGCATTACTAATCAAGCTTTTGAAGGGAGAATAAAAGGATGGCACGGAAGAAAAAACCGATTATCATAGACACAACAGGGATGCGTGATATTGAAGCGTACACCCATGAGGATAAAAAGCGTACCAATAATCCGCCTGTGGGCATGGCGCAGCACGATACTGCGCCCGAAACGCGCAAAACCTATGCTTTTGACCCGCATATCGACCCTACGCTGGACTGGGCTGGTAAGAAGGAGGGGCTTTCTTTTGATGTGCCGACTTCCTCCATCCATATCCATGAAAGCATTAAGCCACATAAGATTATCCGTTCGGTACAGTCCATCGGTGATGATTATGATGATCCGCAGATCAGCCTTTTTGAAACCCCGGTGGAGCGCATGCGCCGACGGCGTGATGCGATTGAATTTTACCAGCATGGTGTGGATTGGACAAACCGCCTGATTGCCGGTGACAGCCTTGTTATTATGAACTCGATGCTTGAAAAAGAGGGCATGGCGGGGCAGGTGCAGATGGTGTACATAGACCCTCCCTACGGCATCAAATATGGTTCAAACTTTCAGCCGTTTGTTGGTGATACATCGTTGAAATCTACAGATAGGGATGAGGATTTATCACAAGAACCTGAAATGATTACCGCTTTCCGTGATACTTGGGAACTCGGCATTCATTCGTATTTGTCGTACTTGCGAAGTAGACTGCTTTTATCACGCGTGCTACTTCATGAATCGGGAAGTGTTTTTATTCAGATTAGTGATGAAAATGTTCATCTGATTAGGAATTTGTGCGACGAGGTTTTCGGCGCCGAAAATTTCGTTTCCATGATAAGCATAAAAAAAGGATCTGTAATGTTTGCAAAAAAACTGCTTAACAGCGCCACCTTTTATATTGTTTGGTATGCAAAAAACAAAGAGAGTATTAAA
>JAEWSN010000250.1 GCA_023459915.1 Bacillota bacterium | reverse complement strand
TCCTCAACAGCGCGGCGATGCCCCTCCCCGATGGTGTCGAGCCCATACGCCATGTCGCGCAGCAGGAACGGCACGGTACGCTTCGAGGGCGCTGCGGGACGCAAATCGCCTGCCGCCATGGTCAGGGTCCGCTGCCGGACCTCTGCAAAGGCCACCAGCCACCGGGCCACGCCAAGGAGCACCAGCAGGTTGAAGCCGGCCAGCAGGAAGAAGAAGAAAATGGTTCCCGTACGGCTCATGCCGCGTGCGGCCGCGAGCAGCATCAGCACCAGCACCCCATTCCCCGCCGCATAGCCGCCCAGGATGCCCAGCATGGCCAGCCATGCCTTCTCCCCCCGCACCAAAATCCGGAACAAGCCGGAAATGGCGGAAAAGCAAGTGGCAATCAGGGAATGGGAAAACAGTCGGCCCGCCTTGCCCAACCGCACCAGCGAAAGGATCCAGGAGCTGCCGATCATGGCGGAGAGAAAGGACAGGCAGAACAGCATCACCCGGAACGGGAGGCCCCACGGGTCTCCGGTGCGTCCCATCACAAGCATGATGACAAGGGCCGCCACCATCACCAGCCCGGTGTGGACATCGGTGTACAACCGGTCGATGGGCCGGAGCGCAACCGGTTCGCCGGGGTGGCTCCTGCCGGCCATCATCACCAGATAGGCAATGCTTCCCAGCAGCGCCACCAGCGCGACGATTCCCCCGTACACCGCCCATTCCGCGGCGCTGCGCGTGGTTCCCATCAGCAGCCAGTCCTGCTGGTCCGCCGAGAAGGTGTTCCAGTTGCCGCTGAGCAGCATCATCGATTGGGGATACATGATCAGATGCGCGAAGACCAGCATCAGCCCCGCAAACGAAAACCAGGCCAAAAACAGCATGAACCCCTTCAACAGAGGCGAGTGACTATATCCTTTCCATTCTGTATCCAATGCCCCACACCACCTTTACATATTTCGGATCCTTCGGGTTGATCTCGATTTTCTCGCGGATGCGGCGGATATGCACCGCCACGGTGTTTTCCGCGGAAAAGGAGGGCTCCTTCCAGACCGCCTCGTAGATTTGATCAATGGAGAATACACGCCCCAGATTGCGCATCAGAAAATGGACAATGCCATATTCGGTGGCGGTCAGACGTACCGGCTCGCCGTCGAGCCGCACTTCTCCCGCAGACGGGTCGAGCACCAGCGCCCCGGTCTGCAGCACGCCCGGCGTCTCCACCTGCCCGCCCAGCCTGGTGTACCGGCGCAGCTGGGATTTCACACGGGCCAACAGCTCCAGCGGATTGAACGGCTTGGTCATGTAGTCGTCGGCACCAAAATTCAATCCCAGAATCTTGTCTGTGTCCTCCGACTTGGCGGACAACATCAGAATCGGCAGGTTGTGTGTCTCCCGAATTCTCATGGCCGCGGTGAGGCCGTCCATGACCGGCATCATCACATCAAGAATGGCCAGCCGGATGGTGTCCGGCTGCGCCGCAATCCGTTCCACCGCCTGCGCGCCGTTTTCCGCCCGGATCACGTCATAGCCCTCGTGACGCAGGTAGATTTCCAGCGCGTCCAGAATGGCCCTGTCGTCATCGCAGATCAGAATCTTTTCGGCGCAGGAAGCCTGCCCCTGCGTTTCCGTGCCCGTTCCGGGTTTGTACAATTCCATCGTTTTCTTCCCTTGTGTGTTTCCCTGTCGCGACATGGACAGTGTATCAGTCAGTTCTTGCAATGGGGGATCCAAATTCTTGCGAATTTCTTACGGTTTGCCGAACCCCTGCTCCAGGATGATCACGCACACCATCATCCCGCCTGTGGCACATGAATGATGCAAGTGCAAAAACATCGTACCACATCTGCCGACGCCGGCTGCCACGCAGCGGATACTTCCGCCGAATTATGCCGTATACATGGCGTGATATGATATGAAGCAGGAAGCCGAACCGGCCGGCCGCCCATGACGCCGTCCACAGCCGATTCGGCGCGCGCTGCGCGGACACGGTTCAGTCTGCTTTGCTTGAACCGGGCTCGCCGGAAGGACGTGAGGCATGTCGCAACAGGACGTACTGAAAGAGAAACCCGTCATCCTGCGCGCGCGGGATCTGTCCAAACGATACCAGATGGGCGAGGTGACCGTCCACGCCTTGCGGGGAGATTCCTTCGAAATCTACGAGGGGGAATTTGTGGTGGTGCTTGGTCCGTCCGGTTCGGGCAAGAGCACCATGCTCAACCTCGTTGGGGGGATGGACCGGGCCAGCGGCGGGGAAATCCATTATCGCGACACGCCGCTGCACAACGCGGACGAGCGGCAGCTCACCCGATACCGGCGTCAGGCGGTCGGGTTCGTGTTCCAGTTCTACAATCTCATGCCCAATCTCACCGCGTACGAGAACATCATGTTGTCCGTGGAAATCGCAAAAAACCCGCTTCGCGTACAGGATGTGCTCGAGGAGGTGGGGCTGTCGGACCGGGCGGGCCATTTCCCGTCCCAGCTTTCCGGCGGCCAGCAGCAGCGGGTGGCCATCGCGCGCGCCGTGGTGAAAAATCCGGACATCCTGCTGTGCGACGAACCCACCGGCGCGCTCGACTTCACCACCGGCATCCAGGTGCTCCATCTGCTCAAGGCGTTTCATCAACGGCATGGGAAGACGGTGGTCATCATCACGCACAATGCCGGCATCGCCGCCATTGCGGACCGGGTCTTCCACATGCGGGACGGCCGGATTGTGCAGGTGGACATCAACGAGCATCCCCTGTCGCCCGATGAGGTTGCCTGGTGATTCGCGCACAGGCACCCGTGCCCGTAAAAGAGCCCGCGCCCACAAAAGGGCCGGGCGCACGTGTGAAAGCTCGGCTCGATTCCTGCTGAAAGCGAGGTGGGGACACTGCTGTTTCGAAAAATGCTGCGGGACATGCGCGAGAACGCGGTGTCCTATCTGGCCTGTGTCTCCATCATCGCCATCGGCCTGCTGACCTATGTCTCCATGGCCAATGTCCGGGATATTCTGGTGGAGGCCAAGGACACCTATTACCGGGATTACCGGTTCGCGGACGTCTTTGCGGATGTACGTGAATTCCCGGCCTCAAAACTCGCCGCTCTGGCGCGCGTGCCCGGCATCGCGCAAGCCTCCGGCACCATGGTGCGCGACGTCCGCGTCCTGCTGCCCGGCCGGACGGACAATGTTTCCCTGCGCCTCATCTCGGTGGATTTATCCAACCCGGCACGTCTGAACGACCTGTGGCAAACCGAGGGGCTGGCGCTCACGCCCGGGGCCGACGCACTGCTGCTCGGCTTGGAATTCTTCCGCCAGAATGGCTTTGCTGTCGGAGATGACATCACCCTGATCATCCGCGGGCGGGAGCAGGTACTGACGATAAATGGGGCGGGGCAGTCTCCGGACGCGGTCTATGTGCTCAAGAACATGACCGATTTCATGCCGGCCGGCGCCACCTTTGGTGCCGCCTTCATCCCGCTGGACACCATGCAGGCGCTTTTTGGCGGCGAGGGCACATTCAACGCGCTCAGTTTCTCGCTTGAACCGGACACCGCTTTCGGGGACGTGAAAGAGACCTTGCGAATCCAGCTCGAACCCTACGCCCTTTCCTCGCTGGTTGCCGCAAAAGATCAAATCTCCAACCTCATGCTCGACAGCGAGCTCACCCAGCTCGCCAATTTCGCCACCAGCGCGCCATTTCTGTTTCTGAGCATCTCCACCCTCATCCTCTGGATCATGCTGCGGCGGATGGTGGAGCACCAGCGCACACAAATCGGCATGCTCAAGGCGGCGGGCCACACCACCGGCGAGGTCCTGAACCACTATCTCTCCTTCGCGCTGGCGGTGGGCGTGCTGGGCGGTCTGCTGGGTTGTCTGGGCGGTTTCTCCCTTTCCGGCTACATGACCGATCTTTACCAGACCTACTTCACGCTGCCCGGGCTGGTCAACCGCTTCTCCTGGCGGTATTTTCTCACCGGCATGGGGCTGTCCGTCGGGTTCTCCCTGCTGGCCGGCCTGCTCGGCGCCAGAAGTGTGCTGCGCCTCTCTCCGGCCGTGGCGATGCAGCCCCCGGCCCCGCACGCGGGCAAGTCGATTCTCCTTGAACGGATGCGGCCGCTCTGGGCCACGCTGACCGTTCCCGGGCGCATGGCCATGCGCAACCTGTTCCTCAGCCCGGCCCGCAGCCTGTTCACGCTCACGGGTGTGGCCATGTCGTTTGCGCTGATGGCCGCCATCTTTTCGTTCACCGACCTGTTCGACGTCTTCGTGATGGATCAATTCCGATATGTTCAGAAGTATGACCTGAAGGTGGTGTTCGCGCAGCCCGTCAACCGGCAGGAAGCCGTCGCGGAGCTGCGCCGGCTGGACGGGGTCCGGCTGGCCGAGCCGCTGCTGGAGGTGCCATTCACGTTGCGGCACGGACACCTGAACAAGGGAACGGTGGTGGTCGCCAACACGCCGGACGCCATGCTGTATACCGTGGCGGACGGGCGCAACCGCCCGGTCACGATCCCCCGGGATGGCCTTGTGCTGTCGCAGCCGCTGGCAGACAGGCTCGAGGCGGAGATTGGCGATGTGCTGGAGATGGAAAGCCCCCACCAGCGGGGCAAGGACCTGAAGATGGCGGTTTCAGACATCATTCCCCAGTACATCGGGCAAAACGCCTACATGCGGCAGGACACGCTCCTCCAGCTGTTGGATCAGGGAGACTTCACCACCTCGGTGCTGCTGCGGGTGGATCCCGGGCAAAAACAGGCCATCAAGGACCATCTGGACGACGCGCAAACCCTGGCCGGCATTGATGACATCGAGGAATTGAAGAATGGCTATGTCACCATGATGGATCAATTCTTCTTCATGGTCTGGGTACTGGTGGGCATGGTTGTCCTGGTGGGGTTCGCGATCATCTACAACGCCAGCGTCATCTCCCTGTCGGAACGGGAACGCGAGCTGGCGTCCCTGCGGGTGCTGGGCATGGATTTGCGGGAAGTGCAGGAGGTCATCTCCTTCGAGCAGAGCGTGCTGGCGGTAGCCGGCGTGCTGCTTGGCATTCCGCTGACCTATGCCATGTACAGGGGTATGGCCGACGGCATGCAGACCGACCTGTACGCCGTCCCCATCATCATCAACATCCGGATGTTCCTGTACGCCGGGCTGGGCACGGGCGGCGCGATGGCACTGGCCTATCTGAACATCCGGCGCCGGCTGCGGCGACTGAACATGGTGGAGGTGCTCAAGGCCAGGGAGTAGGCAGCCGCGGGGCACCCCGGGACAAGACACCCCAGGCGGGGAATGGCCGACGGATGAAGCGCAATCAGCGCAATACAGGCAAAATCACAGTCCGGAAATGTGGACGGAACAGACGGGAGGCCTGCATGAAAAAGGCAATTAAATGGACACTGCTCATCCTGCTGCTGCTCGGCGCGGCAGGCTATGGATACTGGGAGGCAACAAAGCCGCTCCCGGTCGAGCTGGTGACGCTGCAACCGGCCACACTGGCCGTGCAGCTGCGCGAAACAGGCACGCTCACGGCCGACCGGCGCGACATCCATCCGCAAACGGCACTGACCATCCAGATGGTGTTCGTGTCCCAGGGCGACCATGTGGCCGAAGGGGACGTGCTTTGTGTGCTGGATCCAAAACCGTTGGAAAACCGGCTCACGACCATCGGCGCGCAAATGGAAAGCATCAACGCCTCGCGGGATGCCGAACTGCGCTCGCTCAAGGATCTGATCGCCCAACAGGCGCTCCGGCTGGCGGAAACCAGGCGGCAGCTCGCGGTCGCCATGGAAAACGAGGCGCGCGTGGCCGGACTGGTCGAAGCACAAAGCGCCTCCCAGGCCGAGTTGGACGCGGCAACCCAGGCGGTGGACGGATTGATAAATGCCCAAAGCCAGGTGGAACGCGAAATCGGCCAATTGCGGGCACAGGCCGAAAAGGCGGACAGCGAGACGGATCGGGTGTACCAAAGTCAGGTGGATGTGCTGCGCGCCGAGGCGACCGCCCTTGAGGAGGACCTGGGGAAAACCGAAATCAAGGCGCCCGCAGCCGGCACGCTCACCGCCGTGATGGCAACCGCGGGACAGCCGGCCATGCCCGGGCAGCCGCTGTTCGAGCTGATGGCGGACGGGCAGGGATATGTCGAGATGTTTGTGCGTGCCGCCGATGTGGCGGACCTGTCCGTGGGCATGCAGGCGGACGTCGTCCTGGAAACGCGGATGGCGGATCGCCATTTTCCCGCGACCATTCGGGATATCGCCGCCACCGCAGAAGCCCGCGTGTCTCCGCTGGGTATGGTGGAGAAGCGTGTCAAGGTGACACTGACAACCCAGGATCCGCTGGATCTGCCAATGGGCACCGACATGGACGTGATCCTCACCACGCATCGGCAGGAGGATGTCATGGTGATCCCGAAAGTGGCGATATTCACCTCGGAGGAAGGGCCGGACGCGGTCTGGGTTTCCCGGGACGGCCTGGCCGCCCGGCAGCCCGTCACCACCGGTCTGGAAAACAACCTCGATGTGGTGGTGGTTTCAGGACTGAACCCCGGCGACCAGCTGATCCACGATCCGAATGTGGCGGGGCTGGCCGAGGGGAAACGGGTGCAGGCCATACAGCCTTGAGCCTGTGAAAGGGGCAACTCCCTCGGGAAAGGGAGATTGCATCTGCAACCGGGGTCAGACCCCATCTGCCCGGAGATTGCAGTCGTTGTTTGACAGCGATGCGAACTGGATAATTATGCACCGGATGCCGCTCATGTCGGGAATATCCCATGGATTGTCCCATCAGGCCGCCTTTCAGAATGGAACGGTGTGCCAAGGAGTGCTTCAAATGGATCGCACGGTGCTTCCCACAGACAATCCCGCCGAACAGGCACTCGATGAGTATACCGTCAGGGTCACGTTCCGGCTGGCTGCGGTGTTCATCATCAACAACGGTCTGGCGGGGCTCATCGCACAGTTCGTCTCCATCCATGACACCCATATCCGATTGCGCAACATGGGGGTTATCGGACTGGCGCTGCTGGTGTTCTTCGGGGTCCTGCTGCTCGTCCAGACGCGAATCCATTCATCGTATTGGCAGAAAACAATCTATTTCACCATCACCTTCCTGTCCTACGTGCTGGCACATCTCATCAACGGAGACAAGGGCCTGCTGGTCGCCATGGCGATGGTGGGGCTCATCATGCCGTTTCTGGTGGTGCTGTTTCGCATCCGTTACGCGCTGGAATTCGGCGCGCTGCATTTGGTCGCCATTCTTGTCCACTGGTTCATCCGCCCCACCGCAACCGTTGCATTCGGTCCCGGCACGTATCTGTATCTGCTCCTTTCCGCACTGGCCATGCTCTATATCTCTTATGAGGGCATCCGGTTGTTCCGTCGATACGAGGACAAGCTGCGCGGCCTGCTGCGGCGGGAAGAAATACGCAATGCCGAACTCGGGGCGCTCAACGAGGAGTATCAGGCTTCCGAGGAAACCCTGCAGGCCCAGTACGATGAGATTCTCACGCTGCATCTGGGCGCCGAGGATCTCAACGAAAAACTGCAAACCATCCTCAGGCACGCACGGGAAGGCATTCTGGACTACAATATCGCCACCGGGCAATGTCTGGTTTCCCCCAACGCGCAATCCCTGCTGGGGGTTCGGGAGCCCGGGCTGTACCCAATGGAACGGGGATGGCTGAAGATGTCGAAGGAAACCCTGCCGCAGTTGGTTGGCGAATGGCGACAGGTACTGACCGACAACGAGGATCCAGTCCGCAGGGAGCTGCACCTGCCGCATCATCCGGATGGCACAAAAGTGCTGCAGGCTGTTTTTTGCAGATTTCAGGCGCGGCTGGACGAGACGGATCATCTGCTCACCATTTTGCAGGACGTCACACAGGAACGGCAGAATTTGCAACACATCCATCAGCTCGCCTATCATGATCAGCTGACCGGGCTGCTCAACCGAACGGGCCTTGAAGCCGCCATTGATGCGCGCATCGCACGGACGCCCAACCCTTTCGCGGTGGCTGTGTTCGATCTTCGGGATTTTCGCTCCGTCAACGAAACACTCGGGTACTCCGCGGGCAACACCATCCTTCAGCGAATTGCCGAGGGGCTCCCCCGGATGCCCGGTCATTTTGCGGATCAGGCCCGGCTCGGCGGGGACGATTTCGGCATGGTGTTGACCGATCCGGATCGTCTGGAGGAATTCAGAACCTATCTCATCAACCATCGTACGAATTTTGGCTCGGAGAACGCGGAGCTGTATCTTGGGGTCAGTGCCGGCGTGAGCCTGTACCCCGATCACGGAAAAACCGCTGTGGAGTTGATCCAAAACGCTGAAATGGCCATGATGCAGTCCCGCGAGAAGGGACCCAACGAGTTGGCCTGCTACGATTTGTTGATCAGTGACGGCGTGCGGCGCCGGGTGCTGCTCTCCAATGCGCTGGAAAACGCCATTGAGCGAAACGAGCTGCATCTGGCATACCAGCCGGTGGTTCGCTCCACAGACCGCGCACTCGAAGGGTTTGAAGCGTTGCTGCGCTGGCGTTCCGACCGGCATGGGGCCATCGCGCCGGACGAATTCATCGCCATTGCGGAGCAGAAGGGTCTTATCCATCGAATCGGCCAATTTGTCCTCGACGAAGCCTGCCGGTTTGTGAAGCAACTGGAAGCACAGCAGAAAACCGGATATGTCTCTGTCAACGTCTCCGGAATGCAACTGCTGCAGGACAGCTTTTCGGACAACTTCCTGTCCACCCTGTCCGTCCATGGCATTGCCCCGGAAAGAATCGGCGTGGAGGTCACGGAAACCGCCGTCATCGACAATCTGGACGGCGCGGTGACACATCTGCGACGGCTTCAGGCACACGGCATCCGGATTTTCCTGGACGATTTCGGGACAGGCTATTCCTCGCTCAGCTATCTGGGGCGCCTGCCTGTGGATGTGCTCAAGGTCGACAAGCAATTCGTGTACGACGGCATGACCTCCCTGCGGGGCAAAGGGCTCCTGGCCACGATGATCGACCTCGCGCGCAACCTGGACATCTCCGTAATCGCCGAGGGCGTGGAAACCCAGGCCCAGCTGCAGATATTGCGGGATCTGGGATGCACCCTGATTCAGGGGTACCACATCGCGCGGCCGCTGACGGAAAAAGCGGCCCTGGCATGGCCAGAACCGCTTTGAAGTCCGCTATGAAGTCCGATTTGAGTCCACGCTTGATGCGCTGTCTTAGGCCTCGAGCACACCCGCGATTTCCTTGAGGTTTTCGATGATCGGGATGTGCTGCGGGCAATGGCCCTCGCACAGGCCGCAGGCGATGCAGTCGGAGGCCTTGCCGCCGTCCTTGGTCACCCATTTGTACTGGCCCTTCATCGCGTCGAGCGTGTTGTAGACCTTGTAGTCGTTGTACACGCCGAAGATGCCGGGGATGTTGATTTTTTGCGGGCAGTCGTCCACGCAATACTTGCAGTCCGTGCAGGGAATGGTGGGGATTTCCGCGTTCTTCTTCACCACCAGGTCGATCACGGCGCGCTCGGCGTCTGTCAACGGCTTGAAATTCGCCATGAAGGACATGTTGTCCTTGAGCTGTTCCAGGTTGGACATGCCGCTGAGCACGGTCACCAGGTTGTCAATGGAAGCCGCGTAGCGAACCGCCCAGGATGCCACGGACTTCGCCGCGTCGGCTTCCTTCATGATGGCTTCCACTGCGGGAGACATGCCGGCCAGACGGCCACCCTTCACCGGTTCCATGACGATGATGGGCTTGTTGTGCTTCAATGCCACTTCGTAGCAAAGACGGGACTGCACGCCCTTGTCTTCCCAGTCCGCGTAGTTGATTTGCAACTGTACAAATTCCATTTCGGGATGCTTCGTCAGGATTTCATCAAGCACATCCGCCGTATCATGGAACGAGAACCCGATGTGCCGCACAAGACCCTTGGCCTTGAGTTCTGCCACAAAGCCCCACATGTCGAACTTGTCGAGGGATTCGAGGCGATCCTTCCCCAGCGCGTGCAGCAGATAGAAGTCGAAATAGCCGGCTGCCGTACGTTCGAGCTGGATGTTGAACAGGCGCTGCAGATCCGCCTTTTCCTTGACTTCCCATACCGGCAGCTTCGTGGCCAGCTGGTAGGATTCACGGGGATGGCGTTTGACCAATGCTTCGCGGGTGGCCACCTCCGACTCGCCGCCGTGATAGGGATAGGCGGTGTCAAAATAGGTGAACCCTTTCTCCAGAAACAGGTCGACCATCTGCTTGAGCTGTTCGAGGTCGATCTGCCCGTCTTTTTGCGGCAGGCGCATCAGGCCAAACCCAAGTTTTTTGATGTCGGAGCCCAGATAGTTCTTGTTCATGAAATACCCTCCATGGATGGTTCCTTCGTGGAACCGGTGTTGTTGGACATGGGACAATGGTTTCTTTTTCGAACTTCCTCCCATTATTGAATCAAAAAATGACGGTTTTGTCACGTCCTTTTGGCCGGCGGAGGAAACGCCGGACAATCACCGGATGGATCGCAAGGACTGCCACGCCTTGCCCCGGTTGTTTGGCGGACCCCCGAAACACAAGCCGGGAGCGCCTCTCATCGAAGCGCTCCCGCTGTGTTTCCCGTGTGGTGGATGATTCATCTCTTGTCAAAATCAATGTCGCATGGGGTCATTTGTTACTGGGCGGTACGTCCCGCGCCACGGCCCATGCCACGGCCGCCGGGGGTTCCTTCGCCGGATCCGTCACGCATCATCTGCCCACGACCCTGGCCGTTTGCAGGCGCGCCACCGGTTTTTGCGCCATTGCCGTCACGGAGTCCGTTGCCTTGTCCAAATGCGGCACCGAATTTCTGACCGAGGCGGTCGCCGGCCGTACCGGTTCCGTCACAGCTCTTCATTTGTGCCTGCATGGCGGCCAGCATTTCGTCGGCCTCTTCCTGTGTCAGGGTGCCATCCGCAACACGATCCGCGATGGCGGCCTTTCGGTTCTCGAGCATCCTGGCCTGGAACGCTTCCAGTACGCCAGCTTCTTTGGCAACCGCACCGTAGGTTTCGCCCTCTTCACGGGCCGCCTGCACGGCTTCCACTTCTTGGTTTGTCAGCTCTCCGACAATTTCAGCCGGCGACATGGCTGTCGCCGCGAAGGCCGCCACCCCAAGGGAAAGAATCCCCGCTGTCACAATGGCCGCCACTGACTTCTTCAAACTTGTTCTTTTCATGATTTGCTCCTTTCCTTTCAGGTGGCTTCCACGCTTGACGCGTTGCCGTTTCCTGACACTGCCTGTTTGTTCTTGTTTCGCCGGCAATGCTGTTGTGTTGGTGCATCGCCGCTTGGTATGGTCTCATGTTACCGCCGCCTTGTGACAAAAGTGTGTCTTCTTTCGCAAACCTTTGTGTCATGTGTGAAGAAACATATCTCAAGTTTATGAATATGGGGGTTGCCATTTTTATATCATGATGATATATTCCTTTCTGTCATATTTCACTTTGATATATTGGCATCTCAGCTGCTTGCTGAGGAGGGCATTATCCCGGTTCAGGCAAACGCGACACTTGTCGGCGGGAACAACCCGTTCTTGCCGGCTTGGCCGGCTGACAAGACAAGGAGGCTGCATGGCCAAGGAAAACAAGACGAAATATGCCCTGCTCGGTGTACTGAGCCTGGGCCCGGCATCCGGATACGACATCAAGAAATACTGTGACGTATCCATCGCACACTTCTGGAACGAGAATTACGGTCACATCTATCCCGTTCTCCGCCAGATGGAGGCGGAAGGACTTGTGGACCGGAAAACGGAGATGAACGAAGGAAAGGCGCGCCATGTCTACCACATGACGGAGCAGGGCCGCACGGTCTTGCTTGACTGGCTTGCCGTACCGAGCGAAACCCCGGCGACCCGCTATGAGTTCCTGCTCAAGATGTACTTCTCGTCGGAGATTCCGACATCAACCGTCATAGGCCGGCTGGAGGAATCGAAGGTTTTTTGCGATAACCTGCTGGGCACCTACCAGTGCATCGCGGACCACATGCGGCAGGCAATGGAAAACAACCCCGCCTGCCGGCACAAAACGAGGTTTCAGCTGGCAACGGTATTGTATGGAATCCGGGATGTCCAGGCAAAGATCGCCTGGTGCGAGGATTGCCTCACCATGCTGAAGGAGGAGATGCCATGAAAAGAATCCTGTTGCTCAATGGAAATCCCAACCCCAAAAATGATGCATTCGACAGCTACTGCGATGCTGTCACCGCAACACTCACAGCCGCAGGCAACGAGGTGCGAACCCTGTTGCTGCGCGACATGAAAATCGGCGACTGTATCGGCTGTTATGACTGCTGGCTCAAGACGCCGGGCGTCTGCGTCCGTCACGACGATCATGTCGAGGTGCTCAAGGGCTATGTCTGGGGCGATCTCGCCGTCCTCGCCTCCCCTGTGCGCATGGGCTTCGTGAGCGCGCAGATCAAGAAGGCGCACGACCGCATGATTCC
>JAEWSN010000249.1 GCA_023459915.1 Bacillota bacterium | reverse complement strand
GTCTGGTCGACGTGTCCCAGGACGTCATTGTCCGTCACGAAGACTGCGGCACGAAGGAAGGCATTCGCATCAAGCCGGTCATGGCCAGCGGCAAGGTCATTGAGGATGTCGCCGAGCGCCTCACCGGGCGCTACGCCGCCAAAGACATGATTCATCCCGGCACGGGAGAGCTCATGGTCAAGGCCGGCGATCTCATCGACGAGGCGACCGCCCAGAAGGTGCAAGATTCGGGGCTCGACCAGACTTACATCCGGTCGGCGCTGACCTGCCGCGCAAAAATCGGCATCTGCGCCAAGTGCTACGGCATCGACCTGGCGCTGGGAGAACCCTGCAACGTCGGCGAGGCGGTCGGCTTCATCGCCGCCCAATCCATCGGCGAACCGGGTACCCAGCTCACCATGCGTACCTTCCATACCGGCGGTGTTGCCGGTGATGACATCACCCAGGGTCTTCCCCGCGTCGAGGAACTCTTCGAGGCGAGAAAGCCGAAGGGTCTGGCCATCATCTCCGAGATTGAAGGTACGGTGCAAATCAAGGAATCCAAGAAGAAACGTGAAATCGTTGTGACCGACAACGAAAAGGCCGATGCCCGCACCTATCTCATTCCCTACGGCTCCACCATCAGAGTGTCCGACGGGGATGTGCTCGAGGCCGGCGACGAGCTGACCGAGGGGTCCATCAATCCGCAGGACATCCTCAAGATCAAGGGCATCCTGGCCGTCCAGAACTATCTGCTGCAGGAAGTGCAGAAGGTGTACCGGCTCCAGGGTGTTGACATCAACGACAAGCACATCGAGGTCATCGTCCGTCAGATGCTCCGCAAGGTGAAGATCGACGAGGCGGGGGATACCGACATGCTGCCTGGCGCCATGGTGGACATGTTTGAGTTTGAGGGCAAGAACCTTGCCGCCGAGGAGCAGGGCCTGCGGCCCGCAACCGGAAAGCGCGCGCTGCTGGGTATCACCAAGGCGTCGCTGGCAACGGAATCCTTCCTGTCCGCCGCGTCGTTCCAGGAAACCACGCGTGTGCTGACGGAAGCGGCCATCAAGGGCAAGATCGATCCGCTGCTGGGCCTGAAGGAGAACATCATCATCGGCAAACTCATTCCGGCTGGAACGGGCATGGCCAAGTACCGCGACATCGAACTCGACATCGAGGGCGGTGTGCAGTATGTGCAGAAGGAACTGCCGGTGCAGTCCCTGTTCGCCGACGGCGATCTCGATCCGGTGGAGGACGACGTGCCGCTTTTCTAAGCGGCGCCGTACCGCTTTCCCAAGCGGCTCCGTGCCACAAGGACAGATAAATCACAAGCAGAAAAACCGCCTTCTGAAAAGAGGGCGGTTTTCTTGTTGCCGGGAAGCGGATATAATGGGGACATGCCATGTGACATGAAAGGGGATTTTATGCCCAGAATACGCCGAATCCGCTACATTCCCGCGGAAACTGTCGACATTTCCTCCGATCACCTGTTGTTGCGGGACGAGGAGCACCTCATCACCGAATGGAAGCCCATCCGCCCCCGCGCCGACATCCATGGCGGCATCTCCTGCGTATTCCTGTCCAAAGGCATCAAGGTCAGCCAGTTCCTTGACGCGCGGGGCGCCCTGCTGTACTGGTACATCGATTTGGTGGAGGTTCGGCATGATCCGGCCACCGACGCCTTTGACCTGCACGATTTGCTTGCGGACGTCCGGGTGATGCCGGACGGTCGTGTGGAGGTCATTGATTTGGACGAGCTGGCGGACGCGCTGGAACAGCAGCTCATCACGCCCGGACAGGGTGTCCTGGCCCTTCGTATCCTGCATCAGCTGCTGCACGATCTCCAAACCGGGGTTCAACCGGCGCTCGCGGCGTCCTGGATGCTCCAGGCGAAGCAAGGCGCGCGGACGCCGCAGGACGGCCATCACATCCATCATGGGACAACCGACAGCGGACACGTTGATTGAAAGGCGGGAAGGAACATGCCACGTGAGTTGACGGATTATCTCAGCGCAAGGCGCAACGGGCAAAGGGAATACGCCTCCTACATCTCGCAGGGGCGCAACGGTTATTTGCCCTTTTTGGACGGCGTGCTCAAGAATATCGACATCGTGTCCGAGGTCAGTCTGGGAGAAGTGGAAATTCCCCTGGAAAAGGTCAAGGGCACCTATACCTATTTGCGGAGCATCTGCTTCGCGCGCAATTTTGCGCCGTTGATGGGCGAACACACCGAGTTTGCGGAGAAATGGCAGCGTGTTCATGACATCCAGATGGAGGAGGGCCTGCGCGATCCCATCAAGGTGTACGAGTACCTCAACTGGTTTTATGTGGTGGAGGGCAACAAGCGTGTCTCCGTGCTGCGGCATGTCGGGGTGGACTATTACCACGCGGAAGTGACGCGGCTCATCCCCAAGTTCGATGAGAACGACAGGGATATCCGTCTGTACTATGCCTTTTTGGACTTTTACAAGCTCACGGGCATCAATGAAATCTGGATGACGCGCGAGGAAGGGTTCTCCGAGCTGGGCAACCTGATTCGGGACTACACGCCCGCCAGCCGCTTTGCCGAGCAGAAAAACCGCTTCCGGTATTTCGTGACCGGGGTGTACCGCATTTTCCGATCGGTCTACCGGGAGCTGGGCGGGGACAAGCTGCCGCTTTCCACCGGCGATGCCATGCTCGATTTCATGCGGATCCACGGCGTGCCCGATACCTATGATGCCGACACCCTGCGGCCCCTGCTCAAACGCTTCATCGCGGAGGTGGCCCCAAATCCCCAGGACGGGCCCGTGGTGGAGACCGCGCCGCTGCCAAAGCAGGAGAAGACGCTGTTCAGCCGCCTCACACAGCGCTCCCGGATGGAGCACATCAAGGTCGGCTTTGCCTATGCCAATGACAACCGCACCTCCAGTTGGGCCTATTCCCACGAGCTGGGACGGATGCATGTGGAGAGCGAGCTCCAGGATCAGGTGGAAACCTTTACGGTACACGGCCTGCCCGAGAACGGAGATGCGGGGGAGAAGCTGCAGGAGCTGGTGGACGCCGGCTGTTCGGTGGTGTTCACCACCAGCCCGCCGTTGCTGAACGCGACACTGAAGATGGCCCTGGCACATCCCTCCGTCACCTTCATGAACTGCTCGGGCTGGCACTCCTTCCGGCATGTCAACACCTATTTCGGACGCATCCACGAACCGCGGTTCCTGTGCGGCCTCGTGGCCGGCATTCTGTCCCGTGCGAACCTCATCGGCTATGTGGCAACCTTTCCCACCCCGGATGTCCTGTGCGGCATCAACGCGTTCGCGTTGGGCGTGCGCATGGTCCGGCCCGCCGCGCTCATCAGCGTGGAGTGGACCCTGCGCTGGGACACGGCCAGGGGGGTCAGCCAGGAACCGATGGCACGGCTGGCGGCGCAGGGCGTGGACATCATTTCCCACCACAACACCCTTGCCAACCGGAATTATGCGCCGGAATACGGCGTGTTCTCCATCACGCGGGACGCGCAGGGCCAGGTGGTACCTGACAGATACCTGGCCGTGCCGGTGTGGAACTGGGGCATTTTCTACGAAAAGGTGTTGCGCTCCATCCTTTCCGGCACCATGAAAATCGGGGTGGGCTCCGCCTCCTCCAGTCCCATCCGGAATTACTGGTGGGGCATGGATTCGGGCCTGCTCGATTTCTTCTATGCGCGCAACATTGTGCCGCGGGACACACAGAAGCTGCTCGAGACCTTCAAGAACGCCATCACGGCCAATGTGTTCAATCCCTTTTCCGGTCCCATCCACGACGCTTCGGGCAAGCTGCGGGTGGAGGATGGCGAGAATGCCACCCATGACCAGATTGTGAACATGGACTGGCTGGTGGAAGGGGTTCTGGGTGAGTTGCCGGTGATTGCGGACTTCCGGAACATGTCCGATTTGTATACGGGGAAGATGGGATGACCCGGTCGCGCGCAAGCCGCACGGTCTGCGAGATTCCAGTGCCCTGACAGGATTGCCTTTTGACGGGGGCTGTGGTATCCTGTTACTTGTCGCGTACATTTGTGCGCCACAGAAGGACATCGGGCGCCTTGCCTGCGGAGGAGGATATGGATCGGTCGCAAACCTATTTTCTGGTGGCTTCTTCCGTTTTGCCGGAGGTATTCTCCAAGGTCATCGATGTGAAGAAAATCCTGAGCATCGATCCGAAGAAGCCTGTCAACGAGGCGGCGCGGGAAGTCGGCCTCAGCCGGAGCGCGTATTACAAGTACAAGGATTATGTGTTTCCGTTCTATGAAACCTCGCGGGGAAAGGTGATGACCCTGCTGTTTGTGGTGGAGGATTTCTCGGGCATCCTCTCCAACATCATCCGGGAGATTGCCGCCTGTCACGCCAATATCCTGACGATCAACCAGAACATTCCCATCAACGGGTTGGCGGACATCACCATTTCCGTGGAAACGGACAGCATGACCCAGCCCATCCAGGTCATGATGGATGCCATCGGCCGGCTCGAGGGCGTGCGCCGCCAGGATGTGCTGGCGCGTGAATAGCCGCTGATGAGGGCGTGTCCGGTTCAGATTTCGAGGATGTGGTACTCGAACGCGTCGATGACCTTGGTGTTGCCGTGCATCACAAAGCGTTTTCCCCTGCCGAATCCCATATGCATGTGCCCGTGCACCATGTGCGCGGGCTGCCATTTGTCCAGCAGGGTGAGCAGGGAGGAAAAGCCGGTGTGACAAATATCGGCGCCATCACAAACCCCTTTGGCGGGCGAATGGGTCAGCAGCAAGTCGAACCCCTTGTGCCTGGCGATTTTGGAACCCAGCTTTCGGATGCGCCGGGCCATCTGGCGTTCCGTGTATTGGAAGGGCGGCGCGCTTGTTTTGGAATCGCCGCCGTACTTCATGCAACCGCCGAGTCCCAGGATGCGCAGCCCGTTGACGGTCTTCAGGCAGCCGTCGATGGATTCACAGCCTTCCGGCGGACGGGTGGCGTATTGCGTGTCATGGTTGCCATGAACATAATACAGCGGCCGGTTGACCATTGTGACCAAAAAGGAGAGGTATTCACTTTTCAGATCGCCGCACGAGAGGATGAAATCGATATCCTCGAAACGGGAGGCATCAAAATGATCCCAGATGAACTCGTTTTCATGATCGGCGACAAGCAGAATCTTCATACACCTCTCCGGTGACGCATGGATGTCCATTGCACCTTGCCTGGGATGGACCCTCCCATTATACTGGAAGAATGTGAGTCGAGGCAATGCCCGCGCCGGCGTGAGCCGGGCGGACGGATCCGGCACACAACAACAAGGAGAGATTGGAATGAATGGGATGGAGGAGCTTGCACGAACCATTCGCTGGAATGAGCGCGGGCTGGTGCCCGTCATCGCCCAGGATGCAGACAATGGCGAGGTGCTGATGATGGCCTGGATGAATCGGGAGTCGCTGGCGCTGACACTTGAAGGCGGACGGGCGGTCTATTTCAGCCGAAGCCGCAACAGCTTGTGGCGCAAGGGGGATACCTCCGGCCACACCCAGACGCTGGTGGAGATGCGCGTGGATTGTGACGCCGACTGCCTGCTGATGAAGGTCCGCCAGGTGGGCGCGGCCTGCCATACCGGAAACCGGAGCTGTTTTTACCGCAAGGTGTCACCGGCGGGAGAAATCCGCTGATCCGCGGCCACCCGGCAACAAGTACAGGGACGCCCGTGTTGCGTCCATGAAGGAGAGAGCATGAGCGAGAAGGCAAAGGTTTTGCAGGAAGTCTATGATGTGATCGTGGAC
>JAEWSN010000248.1 GCA_023459915.1 Bacillota bacterium | reverse complement strand
GTACCGGGTGGTGCGCGCGCTGGCGGATCGGCTGCCGATGTTTTCCGATGCCATCCGCAAGGGCGGCTTTTCCGCCGCGGCCGCGGATCTCATCGCGGAGTGCCGCCGCTACGGGGTGACGCCCGAGCAGTTGCGCGTGGCGGCTGAACGCGCTTCGGACGCGCGGCTGTCCGTGAAGCTTGGGGAACTGTCCGTGATGGCGGAGGCGGTGGCGGCCCGGATGACTTCCGGCGCCTATCAGGACGCGGAGGATCTGCTCGCGCTGGCGGCGGAACGGGTGGGCGATTATCCGGAGATGGCCCGCTTGCACCTGTGTGTGGACCAGTTCCAGCGATTGTCGCCCATGCAGCTGCGGCTGGTGGGCGCGTGCATGCGGCATATGGCTTCGGTCACCATTGCCCTGCGTTTGCAGGAGGAACCTCAAACCCCGGGGCTTGCGCGGGAAATGCCCGGCCGCGCCTCCCGGCGCATCCGGGACACACTGCTGACCCTGGCCGCCCAGTCGGGCGTGCCGGTGACACAGACCTGCCTGCCCGCGCGCAACATCAGGCATCGTCCGGGTTCCGGCCTGGCGCATCTGACCGGCCAGCTCTCCGCTTTCCAGCCAACCGCTTATGCCGGTGTGCCGACAGACGTAAAATACGGGGTGTTCGCCAATCCGGAAGCGGAAATCCATGCGTGCGCCGAGATAATTCACCGGCTCTGCCGGGACGGCCATTGCCGGTTTCGTGACCTGGCTGTGCTCATTCCCGATGTGTCGGAATATGCGGCGTCCGTACCACGCATTTTCCAGCTTCACGACATCCCCTTTTTCATGGATCGCAAGGCGTCTCTGGCAGGCCATCCGGTATCCGTGGCGCTGCTCACGGTGTTCGACATTCTTCGTGGCGGATGGCGGCATGATGATGTGTTCCGGTTGTTGAAAACCGGGCTGCTGCCCATTCCCATGGCGGATGTTGACCGTCTGGAGAATCGGGCGCTGGCCATGGGGCTGCGTACGGCAAAGCTCTGGCAGGAAACGGTTTTTGAGGAGGAGGCGCTTGAGACGGCCAGAACGCTGCTGACCGGGCCGCTCATGGCCTTTCGTCGGCGGTTTCGCGGCAAAGTGCCTGTGCGGGAAGGCCTTGTGGCCTATGTGACGTTGTTGCAGGACTGGCATGTTCCGCAGGCCATCGCCGCCTGGGCGCGGACGCTGTCACAGCGCGGCGCGCTGGCGGAAGCGGGGCATACCCGGCAAATCTGGCAATCGGCCTGCAGCCTCATGGACCAAATCCTGACACTGTCCGTCGAGGACACCATCACCCTGACCGAATTGCACGGCATGCTGCAATCCGGATTGGAGGCGGGCACCACCGGCATCATTCCGCCATCCCTGGAGGAAGTGTTTGTCGGCACGCCGTCCCGTTCCCAATTGGCCCGGATCAGGCATCTGTTTGTCCTGGGTGCTGTTGAGGGATGGATTCCCTCCCAGCCCGGCGGCCAGGGGCTCTTGTCGGATCTGGACCGCCAGCGCCTGCGCGAATGCGGCCTGCTGCTTGCGCCGGACACACGGGAGGCCGGCCTGGAACGGCGGGACGAGCTCGATGCTGTCCTGACGGCCCCTGAGGAGGGCTTGTGGCTGAGCCGTCCGGTTTCCGACATGGAGGGGAAGGCGCTGCATCCCTCCACTATCCTGACCGAGCTGCGACAGTTGTTCCCGGCGCTGTCCGAAGGGTGGGACGCGCCACAGGAAAGGAACTGGCTGCCGGAAACAGGGTTTGCGACCACGCCACGGGCGCTGCTGGAGCGGTTGGCGCCGATGGTCGGCACGCTGGCGGCCGCGCCGCAGGGAGAGACCGACAACCCCGCGTCCGCCCATCTCCGGAATCTGCTGCGGCTGTGCGCCGAATATCCGGAACTGCAGGCGCCGCTTCGCAGCCTGCAGGCCGGCCTGGAATGGCGCAACACGGCCGTGCTGGATCCGGCGTGGATGCGTGCCCGGTATGGGCGTCAGCTCAACCACAGCATCTCCGGGCTGGAGCTGTACCGCCGCTGCCCATTCTCCTGGTTCGCGCGGTACGCGGCTGGGCTGAGGGAGCGGGAAGAGGCCGGCCTGCACGATGTCGGGTTCGGACTGCTGCTTCATGAGGTGCTTGACGAGCTGGTGGCGGAAATTCTCGCAAGAGGCGGCTGGGAGCAGGTTCCCCCCGAGGCGCTGGATGAGATTGTGGCGTGTGCCGTCGACAAGGGATTGCGGCACGGCACGGGCATCTCGCCGCTGCATCCCGGCCTGCGGCAATGGTTTGCGGGGCGCATGGAGAAAGCGGCCCGAATTGCGGCGGAACGCGTGTACCGGCAAATCCGCGGCGGCCTGTTCCGGCCGCTGGGACATGAGCTTGTCTTTGGTGAAAACGGCATGTTCCCCCCGTACCGCATCCCGCTGGCGCATGGCGGCCAGCTGCAGCTGCACGGGCGGCTGGATCGCCTGGACATCCATGAGACGCCGGAAGGCCGCTATGTGCGGGTGGTGGACTACAAATCAGGGGATCGGAGCCTGTCGCTTGCGGATATCGCGAATGGCCTGTCCATGCAGCTGCCGGCGTATCTCACCGTGGCGCTGGCGAGCCTGGCGGCATCAACCGGAGACGCGCCGCCGCCGCGTCCGGCCGGCATCTTCCACATGCGGCTGGAGCCGCCGGACATCCGCATGAAGGACGTGCCGTCGCCGGAGGCTGCGCAGACCCAGGCGGTGGGGGAGCGCGACAAGCGGATGCGCCTGTCCGGGTATGTGCTCGACGATCCCGATGTGCTGGCCGCGATGGACGCACAGTTGTCTCAAACCGGCACCTCCACGCTCATCAAGGCATCGCTCAAACGGGACGGCACCGTGTCCGGCAACACCAGGACGCTCTCGGAAAAGGGGTTCGGGCGGCTGGGAGAACTGCTGCAGCAGCGCCTGGCCCGCCTTGGGGAAGATCTGCTGGATGGCCGGATTCCGGTTTGTCCGGTTCGCGTCACAAACATGACGGCCTGCGGATATTGTCCGTATGCCTGGGTTTGCCGGTTCGAGCCCGGCCTTGGCGGGGTGACCTGGGACAGGCCGCCGGCGTTGTCGGAATCGGCGGTGCGTGAGGAGCTGGAACGGGAGGCGACCGATGAAATGGACCACTGAACAGCATGAGGTGCTGACCGTCAGAAACAGCAATCTGCTGGTCGCGGCGGCTGCCGGCTCGGGCAAGACGGCTGTGCTGGTGGAACGCATTGTCCGTCTGGTGATGGACCCGGAGCAACCCGCCGATCTGGACGCCATTTTGGTGGTGACTTTCACGCAGGCGGCGGCCATGGAGATGAAGGAGCGCATCCGCAAGGCGTTTGCCGCGTTGGCGCTTGAAGGGAATGCCCGGGCGCGCGGGCAGCTGGCGCGTGTGTCGACCGCGCCCATTTCCACGATTCACGCGTTTTGCCTCAATGTGCTGCGGGAGCAGTTCCACCAGGCTGGGCTCGAACCCGGATTCCGTGTGGGCGAGCAAACAGAATGCGCGCTGCTGCTGGCGGAGGCGCTGGATCAGCTGATGGACGACCGCTACGGCAAAGCCGAGCTCCCTCCCGAACTGGCGGATTTGCTGGACTGCTTTGCCGGCTATCGGGACGATCACCGGCTGCGTGAGGAGATTGTGCAGCTGTGGCGGTATTCCAGGACCATGCCCTGGCCGGAGGACTGGCTCCACGAGGCGGTGGACAAGCTGAAAAACGCATCCGGCAAGGATTTCGGCGAGAGTGAATGGGGCGGCGTGCTGCTGGAGGAGGCGCAATGGCGCCTGGAGGCGCTGGTGCGGGAGTTGGCGCGGGGGTGCCGGCTGGCCGAGGATTGCGGGTTCGCGGGCTACGCGGAAACCTTTGCCGCGGATTTGGCGTATCTGGAGAGGCTTGGGGAAGCCCTGACGCTTGGCTGGGAGAACGCGCTGGCGGTGCTTGATTCCGGCGGGTTCAAGACGATGCGTCGGGCTCCGAAGGATGCGGATCCCGACATCAAGGAACGGTTGCAGGCCGTGCGCAAGCAGGTCAAGGACGGCGTGGGCAAAATCCGGGGGGAGCTCCTGACGGCGTCCTCAACCTCACTGTTCGCGGAAATCCGGGCACAGGCGGGGCGCATGGAGACGCTGGCCGGGCTGGCCATGGGGCTCGACCGCTTCTACACGAGACAGAAGCGAAGGCGCAATCTGGTCGATTTCGACGATTTGGAGCACCTGACGCTGGCGCTGTTGCTTCGCAGGGAGGCGGAAGGCCTGGTGCCGACGGAGCTGGCCGTTTCGATGCGGAACCGGTGGCACGAGGTGATGATTGACGAGTACCAGGACAGCAATCTGGTGCAGGAGGCCATCCTGACCGCGGTGGCCACCCAGACGCCCGCGCGCGGGAACCTGTTCATGGTGGGGGATGTGAAGCAGAGCATCTACCGGTTCCGGCAAGCCATGCCCGAACTGTTCCTCTCCAAATACCGGCTGTATCCCGAGGCCACGGCGCCGGCAGGGACGCCGGAGGTCATGGCCCGCAAAATTCTGCTGCATCGGAACTTCAGAAGCCGTTCGCCCGTTCTGGAGGCGGTCAACCGCGCCTTTGAGAGGCTGATGACGCCGCAGCTGGGCGAAATGGCCTACACGGAGGCGGAGGCGCTGATTCCCGGCGCCCCGTTTCCCCCTCTGCCCTCACCGGACGGGCCGGTGCCCGGGTATCCGGTGACCTTCTGTCTGCTGGACGCGTCCGCCCCTGCCGGCCATGCCGGCCCGGACGGCCAGGACGATCAGGACCCCCATGCGGACGGTTCCGGCACGACCTCGGAGAATGGCGCTGGAGCGGCCGGCAGGCCCGTGGGCAATGGCGCTGGAGCGGCCGGCAGGCCTGTGGGCAATGGCGCCGGTGGATCCGGTGCGG
>JAEWSN010000247.1 GCA_023459915.1 Bacillota bacterium | reverse complement strand
TTCGCGGCATCGATGGCGCCCTCGGCGGCCCCGGCCCCGACGATGGTGTGCATCTCGTCGATGAACAGGATCACATTGCCGGCCTGCCGGATTTCCTCGATGGATTTTTTGAGCCGTTCCTCGAACTCGCCGCGGTACTTCGCGCCGGCCACCATGCTCGACAGATCGAGGGTGACCACGCGTTTGTCCTTGAGCGTTTCCGGCACGTTGCCATCCACAATCTTGTGCGCGAGCCCCTCGCAGACAGCCGTCTTGCCGACACCGGGCTCGCCGATGAGGCAGGGGTTGTTCTTGGTGCGGCGCGAGAGGATTTGGATGACCCGCTCAATCTCCTTTTCCCGCCCGATGACGGGATCCACCTTGCCCTCCGTGGCCATGGCGGTGAGATCGCGCCCAAACTGGTCGAGCGTCGGGGTTTCCACCTCGTTGGCCTTGGGCTTGGCGGCGGACACCGCCGCCGGCGTGTCCTCATTGAGCATGGAGGCGATGCCTTCATACAGCTTGTGGATGTCGATGCCCATCTCCCCGAGCATGCGCACCGCCACGCTCTCTCCCTCCCGGATGAGCGCGAGCAGGATATGCTCGGTGCCGATGAAGTTCTGCCCCATGCGCCGCGCCTCGGCATACGCCAGCTCCAGCACGCGCTTGGTGCGCGGCGTGTGCTGCACCGGTTGCCCCTGCGCCTCGCCGCGTCCCACCAGCTCCAGGATGACCTGGGAGAGCCGGGCTTCATTGACCTCGTTGGCGGCCAGCACGGAGGCGGCCACACCGGTACCCTCCTTGACCAGGCCCCAGAGGATGTGCTCGGTGCCAATATAACTGTGCCCCATCGCCTGCGCGAATTCCCGTGCCAGGTTCAGGGCGGTTTCCGCCTTTTTCGTGAATTTTCCGTAGATCATGTTGTCCTCCTGTTTGTCTTCCCGGCATCGGGAAGCCTCCGGTCGATGTGCCGGCAGTTGTGGTTTACAGCTCCGGTACCCGCATCACGGCACGCACCAGCTCCGCGCGCCGGGTGTCCCTGTCATCCGGCCGCAGCGCGCGTCCGGCCTGCTGCTGGATGTTGCCCGGTTGGATGTTGAGCATCAGTTCGTTGAGCCTGGTTTCCTCCATGCCCGGCAGCAGCCCCAGGTTGACGCCCAGCCGGACATCCGAAAGCCGCTTGAGCGCCTCGTCCGACGAGAGAATCCGTGCGCTGCGCAGGGTGCCGAACGAGCGGTGGATGCGGTCTTCAAGCCGGATGCCGTTTTGGGTGAGCAGCTCATGGCGCAGGGTTCGTTCCTGGGTCACAATCTGCTCGGCCAGATTCCGCACGCCGGAGATGATTTCGCCCTCCGAACGGCCCAGGGTCACCTGGTTGGAAATCTGGAAGATGTTGCCCGAGGCTTCCGTGTTCTCGCCGTACATGCCGCGCACGGCCACGCCGAGCTTCGTGACCGATTCGAGCAGACCCTTGATGTAGCCCGTCATCACCAGTGCCGGCAAATGCAGCATGGCCGAGGCCCGGATGGCGGTGCCGATGTTGGTGGGACAGGCAGTGAGATAGCCGATTTTGCTGTCGAACGCATAGGGAATGCTCTCCGAGAGCAGATTGTCGAGCCGGTCCGCCACGTTCCACAACGCCTCGAGCTGGAGCCCCGCGCCCAGGCACTGGATGCGCAGGTGATCCTCCTCGTTGATCATGATGCTGACATTCTCCCCGGCGCTGATGATGGCGCCGCATGCCAGCTTGCTTTCCGCCAGCTCCTTGCTCACCAGATGCTTTTCCATCAGCACCTGGCGCTCCACCACCGGCAGGTTGGTGAAGTCCACGAACCGGAACTGCTGCGACATGCTGCTGTTGCCGGTCATGATCGCCTCGACCACGCGTTCCATCACCCGCCGCTGCGTCTGCGGATCGCTGTGGTGCGGATACGGATATTCCGCGAAATTGCGGGCCAGGCGGATGCGGCAGCTGAGCACCACGTCGGATTCCGGGCCCGCGTCGATATACCATTTATTCATGGGGCACCTCCCCGGCGGGCGGGTTTTCCCGGTGGCGTGACTCGCTGCCCGCGGCACTGCCCTGGTCGGCCGATCCGGCGGGCGGGTTGTCCCCGGTGTCCGGTACCGCGTTGCGTTCCAACGCCCGGATGCGGTCGCGAAGCTCCGCGGCCTGTTCGTATGCTTCCTCCCGGATCGCGTTGGCCAGTTCCGTTTTCAGCCGCTGCAGGGTGTCCGGCACCGGCTCGAGCAGCTGCACCTCCGCCGCCATGTGTCCGGGACGCTTGCCGGTATGGCGCACATGCCCGTGAATCCGGGAAAACAGCTGCTCCATGGGTTCGGCAAAGGTTTGATAACACCGGCTGCAGCCCATGCGGCCCGTCTGGTTGAACTCCTCGAGCGTCATGCCGCACGACGGGCACGCGACCACCTCTTCGGACTCCTTTTCATCCGCGGGGTGGGAAAAGGCGGCCAGCCCCGCCAGCAGATTGTTGAGATCGATCTTGACAATACCGCTTTCCGCCGCGCACTGGCGGCAGACAGCCAACTGGGATTTCTGCCCGTTGACCGTGCGTGTGATGAACAGGGTGGCTTCCCTGAGATTGCAGATTTGGCAAAGTGGCATCACGCTCACCTCCCTTGTTGGTTGTTGTGTGGGCGGCCTTTTCGGCGTACGGGCCTCCACTTCATTCATTCCCGGCAGGCCGCCGCCTGACGCAGGGACTTGGCGGCTACTGGCCCACCGTGAGGCTCATCATCATGTTCTTGAGCATGCTGGCACGCACCAGATCACGCTTCTCCATGGGAACCTCCACCATGGCCTTGTCTGAAAGGGCGGCCCGCATCAGCGAGGCCTCCCGGATGTCGATGATGTCATAGTCCACAAAATTGTTGATGAACACCTCGCAGGTGTGCTGCGACAGGCTTTCGCCGATGGCGGAAATGATGTGCATGAGATAGTCGTTGGCGCAGTCGATGTTGAAGCGCCGGATGCTGATGCTGCCGCCGCCGCCCCTGCGGCTTTCCACATAGTACCCCTTGTCGTTGGTGAACCGTGTGGAAATGACATAATTGATTTGGGATGGCACACAGTTGAACCGGTTGGCGAGCTCGTTGCGCTGGATCTCCACGCTCCCCTGCCTGTCATCGAGCATCTCCTTGAGAAAGGTTTCGATGATGTCACTCAGTCTTGCCATGTCTTCACTCCTTATCACCTCTTCCACGGCAGCGGGGCCCGGACGCCGGGGTGCCCCCACCCTGTGAAAGAAAAAAGAACCACATCTATAATTTGACTTTCCCTGACTTTGATTATAGCAAATGTGTCGCACAAGATGCAACCGTGGGTGCGCAAGGGGGGTCAGACCCCACCACACGGTGGGGTCTGACCCCCGTCATACTTTGGGCTGATTACAAATCTGGTTTTTTTTGCGACAATGGGTAGCGTTGGGAAAAAACACGGCCATTTTGCGCGCTCACGTCCCGTTTCAGAAAATGGGGCGCGCGGAATGGGCACATCACCCTGTGAACCGGAAAGGGTCGAGACATGCGTGAAACCGTATCCGCCGTCATCAAGCCCTCCCTGCAGGAACTGTTCAACACCGCGTGGACGCGCGGCCGTGTGCTGCTGTTTTCCGCGCCCTGCGGCAGCGGCAAAACCACCACCGCCCGCGCGCTGC
>JAEWSN010000246.1 GCA_023459915.1 Bacillota bacterium | reverse complement strand
CCTCTTCGGTCAGCACCAGCGCATATACCAGGTGGAACGGCCATTTGAGCACATAGACGCCCAGCGCGGCCATGGGAATGCCCACCAGCCAGGGGGACAGCACATCGATGACGGCCGCGAACAGCGTGTCTCCCCCGTTGCGGCAAACACCGACAATCATCACCATGTTGATGACCTTGGCCGGCATGAACAGTGCGTACACCACGCTTGCCATGCGGGCGGACCGCACGATGTCCTCGCCAACGGAGAAAAAGCCAAGGAATACAGGTGCCGTCAGCCACACCACCACACCCATCAGAACCGCGCCAAGCGCGCCATACAGGGCGCTCCGGTTGGCATGGCGCCGCGCCAGGGCATCGCGCCCGGCACCGATGCTGTTGCCGACCAGTGTGCCGCAGGCGTTGCCAAAGCCCATGAAAACAGCCATGAACAGGCCATTGAGCACTTCAAGAATCTGCGCGCTGGCGGTGGCGCTCCGCCCCATCTGCCCGTAAAAAAAGGTGTACATGCTGATGCCGATGGCCCAGAACAGCTCATTGCCAATCACGGGCAACACAGGCCGGATGAGCCGGCGCAAAAAATCCCGCGTGATGCCGCGCACGTCGTGCAGCGTGGCCGCCAGTTCATAGTTCCTGCGATAGATGATGCCCACCAGGATGGCCGCCTCGAGCACCCGTGAGACCAGCAGCCCCACCGCGGCGCCGCGGATTCCCATGGCGGGCAGGCCAAGACGTCCGTAGATGAGCACATAGCCAAGGCCGGTGTTGACAAGCAGGGCGATGCTGCTGGCCACGAGCGGCGGCTGGGTGCGCCCCACGCCGCGGCTCTGGATGGAGACCGCGCTGGTGATGCCCTGAAACAGATAGCTCCATCCCAGAATCTTCAGGAATGCGGCTCCCTGAGCCACCACCTCTTCGTCCGCGATGAAAAACCGCATGAACGGCACCGCGCCCCACTGGGTCACCATCAGAAAGATTGTGGACGACCCGAGTCCGGCCAGCAGGGACACCACCAGCACCTTCCGCACGCCCACCAGGTCGCGCTTGCCCCAGAACTGGGAGCCAAACATGTTCGCGCCGCTGTGGATGCCGAACAGCAGCAGGGCGTAGATGAAGCCCAGCCGGTTGGCTACGCCCAGCGCCGCCACAGGGGCATCCCCCAGTCCGCCGATGAGGATGTTGTCCACCAGCGCCAATCCGTTGAAAATGAGGCTTTGCAGCACAATGGGCAGTCCAATGCGCACAATGTCCCGAAAATAGTCCTGATCTGCAACCAGCAGGGCGGATACCCGTCGATTCATGCGTGCTCCCCGGCGCGACCGGTGCCGCGCTCGAAAAAAAAGACGGGAAAACCCGTCGTGTTCTTGAAAACGTATATGTCGCGCCCTCGTGCCGTGCCACCGGTGTTGTTCCGGCCGCCGGACAAGCTCTCTGTTCCACAACATGCCTGAGATAGCACATTGGGGTTTTGACCAGGTCTGGTACATGTCTCCGGAGAGATTCGGCGCCTGTATGCTGTTCGGTCCGACACGCACACCTGGCCGGCGTGTTCGGAACGGGTTCTCTTCTGTTCGGTTGGTACCCTTCGGCGGATGCCGATTGCTCTGTCGTTGATCTCAACGGCCGGAACCGCTCCTTCGTGCGCGTATATGATTTGGTTTTTTAAGCACCGCCACATTTACGCTGTGACAATCGTACCATACACCATATGTAGTGTCAACGAATCCTTTCAAGCTTTTTTCTCCTGTTCGGCCAACTTGCATCCGTCAACTTGCCGCGCTTGTTCACCGGGTCAGCAGCCCCTGCTCGGCAAGACTCGCGTACCGTTCCCCCGCCACGATGATGTGGTCGACCACCGCGATGGCAATGGGCTTGAGCGCATCCTGAATCCGCCGGGTCACATCCAGATCGGGAGTGGACGCGGCCAGACTGCCGCCGGGATGGTTGTGGGCGAGGATGACGCTGCCGGCCTTGTGTCGCAGGGCGGCCTCCACAATCAGCCGGGGATAGACCGGCGCTTCGTTGAGCGTGCCCTCATGCACCAGCGCCGCGTGGTTGACGCGGTTCTGCGAATCCAGGCAGATCACATAGAACACCTCGTATGGCCGTCCGGCGAACAGGGTGACCGCATACTCTCCGGCACGCGCGGAGGTTCCCAATACCGGCCGGTCTCCCCAGCGCTGGCGGAGATAACGCCGTGTCAGGGGGCCTGCCAGCGACAACAGAATCGCCGTGGCCACCGACAGGCCGCACCGCCGCGCGATGTCCTGGGGATCCGCTTCGAACAGGCAGGAGAGTGTGCCGTATTCGCGCAGGATGGCATGCGCCATCACATTGGTGTCCCGCTTGGGCACACAGTAGAACAACAGCAGCTCAAGCACCTCGTGATCCCGGAACGCGTCGAGTCCTTCGTGAAGAAACCGCTCCCTGACCCGCTGCCGATGTCCCGCGTGACAGGCGCCCTCCTTTCGATCCGGCTGCAGATCGAAGGGAAAGGGCAGCGTGGACAAGACCTGGGTGGCATGGCGGAGGGTATCGGCTTCACCTTCTGACACTTGATGGGACATGGCAGGCTCCTCTCCCGGCTGGCAAATGGTCATGGCGCCAGCCCTCCTGTCCATTCTCCCACAGGACGACAAAAAAATGGGTGTGCCGGCGGCACACCTTGACAGAGAAAAATACGGCTGTTTTTTGAGCAAATTGACACAAGATTTGGATTCGGCCCCCCCGTCGCAGATTTTGCGCCGGGGGGATTGGCGCCAACACTTCTTTCTTGCGCCGGGGCAGGCATTTCCAATTTACGCCGCGACAGGCATTTCTTTCTTGTATCGCGTCATGCATTTCTTTCTTGTATCGCGGCCGGCATTTCCGTCGGGCGGTTTACGCCTGGACAAACGCGGCCAGCAAATCCACCGTGTCGAGCATGTCCGAGACCGATACCATTTCGGAGGGGCTGTGGATGAAATGGGTGGGGATGGAAACCGCGCCAGTGGGAATCCCGGCGCCGGTGAGGTGTATGGCCCCGGCGTCGGTGCCGCCAAAGGTCAGCACCTCGTACTGCACCGCGATGTCCTTCTCCGCCGCGCAGGCCCGCAGCTGTTCCACCACATCCGGGTGACAGATGACACTGTTGTCCTTGATCTTGATGGCCGGCCCCTTGCCGATGGCCACCGCCATGTGCCGACTTTCAGGCATGTCTCCGGTCGCCGTCACATCCACCGCCAGGGCGACATCGGGCTGCAGGCCCCAGGCCGCGGTGCGCGCGCCGCGCAGGCCCACTTCCTCCTGGGCGGAAAACACATAGTAGATCTCGTTTTCCGTCTCCGGCAGACTGCGTGCCAGCGCGACCAGCACCGCGCAGCTCGATCGGTTGTCCATGGCCTTGGAAATGATGCGGCCATTGGTTTCCACCGTATCGCCACAGAAGACCGCCATGTCTCCCACCCGCACCAGCTTTTCCGCCTCCCCGCGCGAGGTGGCGCCGATGTCGATGAACATGCGATCCAGCTTCAGGTCCTTCATGCCCTCAAGCTTTTCCTCATACCACACCGTGCCGACCGTGCCATTCTCAAAAATGACCCTTGTGCCCAGCGCGATATGCGGGGAAACCCCGCCGACATTGCCAAACCGCAGGTATCCCGTTTCGTCGATATAGGTCACCAGCACGCCGATTTCGTCCATGTGCGCGGAAAGCATGATTTTCCGGCCGGTTCCCTTCTTGATGGCAATGAGGTTGCCCAGCGCGTCCACGCGCACCTCGTCGACATACCCGGCCACCAGCGGCTCAAGAATCTCACGCACATTCTTCTCGTGCCCCGAAGGACCAAACGCCTGCGCGATGCTCGCGACCACTTCCACAAAGTTTTCGTTTTCCATGAGATGTTCCTCCCATCAGACAAGCTGTGCCCGTCCGTT
>JAEWSN010000245.1 GCA_023459915.1 Bacillota bacterium | reverse complement strand
TGTCTCTGTCGTAGGCCATCTGGACAGGCTCACATACCCCTTCTACCGGGACGATATCTCCGCCGATCGGCTGACGGAAGCGGAAGCACGCGATCTGCTGGTGCGGTGGATGCTGCCTACGGACATCAAGTTCTTTCTGCAACAGACCGAATGGCCGGAGACGAGCACCTGCGTGGAACTTGGCGGATGCGATGGGGATGGCGATATTGTGTTCAATGACATCACGCGCTTCGTCGTCGAAGAACACGAGGCACATGGGCTTGTGAATCCAAAGCTGAATTGCCGCTACTCCCTGCGTGCGCCGCGCGAATATCTGGACCGCATCAGCGGGAGCATCCTGCGCGGGCACAATGTGTTCGCGCTCATCAATGACGATGTGATCATCCCTTCTCTTGTGCGGGCGGGCAAGCCGGAGCGCGAGGCGAGGCTTTTCGTCAATGGCGGGTGTCAGGAGACGATGGTGGAGGGCGTGGAGCACACAGCCGGGGCGTTCTACTATTTTTGCATGCCGCGGGTGCTGGATCTGTGCCTGCTGCCGGAATCCATGCCGGAAGACTTCACCGGGTCGGACGCGATGGCGGCATATCCGGCCCCCATCGCTGAAACAGCAGATTTCACGTCTTTTTATGCCGCGTTCATGGACAACCTCAAGCGGGCCATCGCGGTGACGCTGGGGTGGCAGAAGACGCTTGGGGAGCGGTGGCGGGAGGTGCATCCCTGTCCGCTGTTCTCCGCCACGCTTGCGGGATGCATCCAAAATGGCGCCGACTATTCGGCCGGAGGCGCCAAATACAATCCCGGCACCGTCGGCATGGTGGGGCTGGCCACGCTGGTGGACTCCCTGTACGCCATCAAGAAAGCGGTGTTCGACGAGGGGATGCTGACCTACTCGCAACTGCGAGACGTGTTGTCCCGCAACTGGGAGGGAGCGGAACCGCTGCGTCAGCGAATGATCGCCTGTCCCAAGTTCGGGCACGGGAAGCCGGAGGTGGACGCGTTTGCCGCCCGCTTTGTCGCGGAATTGAACACGTTTGTTGAAACCATCGACAACGAGCGCGGCGGCAAGTACATGCTGAGTCTGTTCGTCTACTACGCCCACGAGTATTTCGCGCCGTTCGTCAAGGCCACACCGGATGGCCGGCGGGCATGCGACGTGCTCAGCCAGAGTGTCACCCCAAGCCGGCTTCGCCCGGTCCGGAGTGTGACAGACACCATCCGCAGCCTGGGGGAGATTGACTTCCGAAGTGTCTCCGGCATTTCGGTGCTGGACGTGCAGCTGCCGTTGGGCTCCGCCCTGACGAAGGAGATGATGACAAGCCTGTTCCTTGGCTTTGCCGTCCACGGTGGGCCGACCATCCAGCCGAATGTGGTGTCGGTGGCGGCGCTGTTGGACGCCAAGGAGAATCCCGAGAGGCACAGGGACTTGATTGTCCGTATCTGCGGGCTCTCTGTCTTCTTCACCAGTCTGTCGCCGCAGGTGCAGGACGAGATCATCGCGCGGAATCTGTATGGGGTGTGAATGATGTGCGAAGGTCTTGTCTGTGACATCCAGCGGTTCTCTCTCCACGATGGGCCGGGCATCCGCACCACCGTGTTCTTGAAAGGGTGCCCGCTGCACTGTGCCTGGTGTCACAACCCGGAGTCGCAGTCGGGAGTGGCAGAGCTGTCATATCATCCGGAACACTGCATCGGGTGCGGCGCCTGCGTGGCCGTTTGTCCGAACGGGTGCCATGTGTTGGACAATGCTTCCGGGCACAAATTGCGCCGGACGGACTGCACGGTATGCGGCATTTGTGCGAAGGCCTGCCCTGTTGGCGCCCTGTCGATGATTGGCAGTATGCGAACGGTCACGGACGTGATGGATGAAGTCATGGCGGATCGGCTGTTTTACGAGGTCTCCGGTGGTGGCATGACGGTCTCGGGCGGAGAACCGATGGCGCAGCCGACCTTCACATTGGCGCTGCTGAAGGCGGCCAGGTCGCGGGGTATTCATACCTGCCTGGATACCTGCGGGTTTTGCGCGCCGGATGCCTTGATGCAGGCGATTCCATACACGGATCTTTTCTTGTTTGACATCAAGGTTCCTGCAGATATCCATGCACAGTGGACGGGAGTTCCCCTTGAACCCATCCTGGATTCGCTCTGCGTGCTGGATGACGCCGGTGCTCCGATACGCCTGCGTTGCCCGCTCATTCCCGGCGTGAACATGACAGAGGCCCATCTGACAACCATTGCGGGGGTGGCGGCTACCCTGAAAAACATCCATGGCATCGACATTGTGCCATATCATCCCGTTGGTGTTTCCAAACGTGCTGCGATTGGATGGGAGCCTGCGGGACACACCTTGTCGAACGAAGCGCTCGTGCCGCTTCCAATGGAAAAGATGCAACAATGGGCAGACTTGTTGCGCGGGATGACACGTATTCCTGTTACAGTCGTCTAATGAAATGTTACGATATTGTTACGGTACCTGGTACCGTCATGGAGGCGTTATGTTGGAGTTCAGGGGTTTTTCGAAATCTTATGCGGCCAAGGCCAGGGCGGTGGATGGCTTGACGCTCAAGGTGGAGGCGGGTGAGATTTACGGTTTCATCGGTCACAACGGCGCGGGAAAGACCACGGCCATCCGCAGCGCCGTGGGGGTGCTCGACTTTGAGGAGGGCGACATCCTGATCGATGGCCTGTCCATCCGGAACGAACCGGTTGCGTGCAAGCGCAGGCTCGCCTATATTCCGGACAATCCCGATATTTACGACCATCTCACCGGCGCGCAGTACATCCATTTTATCGCGGACATCTACGAGGTGCCGGACGCCGAGCGCAAGGAACGCCTGACACGCTACTCCCAGGCATTCGAGATTGCGGACAGGCTCAACGATCTCATTTCGGCCTACTCGCATGGCATGAAGCAGAAAATCTGCCTCATCGCCGCGCTCATCCACGCGCCGAAGCTGCTGGTGCTCGACGAGCCGTTTGTCG
>JAEWSN010000244.1 GCA_023459915.1 Bacillota bacterium | reverse complement strand
TCCGCATGGAAGGCATCCGCAAAACCATCGATCCCCGGTTTCTGGACGACAAGGTGCTGCCGCTTTTGGAGGATCTCATCGACAGCGCCCTGCGTGATGACGGGATGATGGCCCGGCTCGAAGCCTTCCTCGGAGATCAGCTGGGACAGCTGGTGGACACCCACCATAAGAAAATCGGCATGGTGGTGCGGGAGAACATCGACAAGTTCGAGACCGACTCGCTGGTCCACCTCATCGAGGACAAGGTGGGGGACGACCTGCAGTGGATCCGCGTCAATGGCGCGGTCAGCGGGTTTCTGGTGGGGTTGTTCCTGTTTGGCACCAAGCAGCTGGTATTGCTGCTGTATCCGAAATGAGAGGTGGGGTCAGACCCCAAGTGCCAACGGGGTCTGACCCCGGGTGCCACTTGGGGTCTGACCCCGTTTCCAACCCCGTCGGCGCTTGTCACATCACCCTTGAAATGCCGGGCTGCAACATCCTTCGGAAGATCTCGTCGCCCACACGGAACACCACTTCCCGGGCCGTGTGCGCGGTGACCCACACTTCCTCCGGCTTCCCGTCCACCCAGGAGAAGTCGACAGTGAGATCCCCCCGGGCCCGCAGCCCGCTGACCTTGCCGCATGCCCATGCCTTCGGCAGCGCCGGCAGCAGGTGGATCTCGTCCGTGTGGCTTTGCAGCAGCATCTCCGCGATCCCCGCCGTCACCCCGAAGTTGCCGTCGATCTGGAACGGCGGGTGGGCATCCATGAGGTTGGGATAGGTGCCGCCGCCATTGCGGTAGTTGAAATCCTCCGCGATGACCGGGCGCAGCTGCCGCCGCACCAGCTTCCAGGCATGTTCGCCATCGAGCAGGCGGGCCCACAGGTTCACCTTCCAGGCCAGGCTCCAGCCGGTACTGTCATCCCCCCGCCGCAGCAGGCTCTGCCGGCATGCCTCCGCCCATTGCGGCGTGAGCCGGGGATGGATGCCCTCTCCCGGGTACAGTCCATAGAGATGCGAGACATGTCGGTGATCCACCTCTTCCTCGTCAAAATCCCGGAACCATTCCTGCAGCTGGCCATGCCTGCCAATCCGGTAGGGTTCGAGCCGGGGCAGCGCCTGGCGGATCTCCGCCAGCACAGCCGCCTGTTCGGCCGGAACACAAATGGTTCCGGTCAACGCTTCCTGCGAAGCGGCTGACATCGCCACCGCCTGTTCGGCATCTTTGTCTGTTCCGCCGCATTCACCCGACTTGTCGCCGCCATCCGCACCAACGTCTTCACGCCCGCGGCGCAGCCATGCGTCCGCAGACAGGCACGCGCCAAACAAGTCCCGGATGATGGCCATGTCCATGGTGCTGGAACGTGACACACTGCAGGCTTCGCCTGTTTCCGTCAGGAACGCGTTTTCCGGTGAGGTGGACGGACTGGTGGCCAGGCTGCCATCCGGCATCGGCACCAGCCAGTCGAGCACGAATCGCGCCGCGCCCAGCATCAGCGGGAATCCTGTTTTCCGGAGCCAGTCGGCCCGGCCGTTGAACCGGGCATGCTCCCACACATGACGGGCCAGCCAGGCGCCGCCCATCGGCCAGTACGCCCACCTGGCGGAGCCGCCCACCGGCGCGGAAAGTCGCCAGATGTCGCTGTTGTGGCAAACCGTCCATCCCCGGCAGCCGAACTGCGTTTTCGCGGTGACGGCACCGCTTTGCGCAATCCCCCCAATCAGGTTCAGCAGCGGCTGCGCCAGTTCGGGCAACCCGCAGCTTTCAACCGGCCAGTAGTTCATTTCCGCGTTGATGTTGGTGGTGTAGTTCGCGCTCCAGGCCGGACGCAAGTCGTGACTCCAGATTCCCTGCAGATTGGCCGCCTGTGTGTCGGAACGGGAGCTGGCGATGAGCAGGTACCGGCCGTACTGGAACAGCAGGGTCACCAACGCCAAATCAACCACCCCATCAAGTTCCGGATCGGCTTCCGGAGCACCATTCGGCTCGGCATTCAGCTCGGTTTGCGGAGCGGCATCCGCCTGCTCCGCAAACCGGACGAGCCGGCGGTCGGTCGGCAGGCCCTTCGTCCCATCCAAAAACCGCTTCTCCGGCTCCTCGCCGGTTGCATCTTCCGCCTGCCCAAGCGTGAGGCAGACACGGTCGAACAAGGCGGCATGGTCGGTGACATGCCGTTCCTGCAAAGTCTCCATCGGCGTTCCCGCCACCCGTTCCAAATCCTTTTCACAGCCAGCGGTCAGCGCGCGCGGATCCGTCTCCGGTTCCCGGTTCCAGCCCCGGAAACCCGATGCCGCCACCAGACGCAGTTCCACCGTTTTCGCGCCGCGAATCTCGAACTGGTGGTTGGACACCGGCACCGGCACGCCATCGGCATGAACCTCGGCGAGCGCAAAAAAGGCCATGCCCGGCGCTGTGGGATCGAAAATGACGCCATCGCCTTCAACAGACACATAGGAGGGTTCCACATGGGTGGGCGCCTGTCCCGCGATGCCCAGGCGGGCTTCGCCCACCGCTTCGCATGTATGCGGCAACAGGCTTTCCATGCGGAGCGTGAGATCCACGGGCACTTCGCTGTCCATCCGGTAAACCAGCAGCTGATCGGGATGGGAGACAAAGCAGGAGACGCGGACCCGCTTCCCGCTGCGCAGGTATTCACAGCGCGCCACCGCCTCGTCCAGCGACAGGCTGCGCCGGTATTGAGACACCGTCCCCGGTTCCCTCCATTCCACCAGCACATCGCCAAGCGGCTGATAGGATTCGGTCCAGACCCCCAGCATGCTGCTTTCAATCAGCGCCTGCGCCTCCTGGAAGCGGTCTTCCGCCACAAGCCTGCGCACCTCAGACAGATGCGAAAACGCATCCGGGTTCTGGACGTTCCGGGGGTGGCCCGACCACAGCGTATCCATGTTCAGATGGATGCGTTCGGTATTGGTTCTGCCATACAGCATGGCCCCCAGGCTGCCGTTTCCCAACGGGAGCGCCTCTTCCCAGATTGCGCCCGGCTTCTCGTACCACAATTCATGTTTGCACGTATGTGCCATGTTCCCTCGCCTCCATGCGCCGCGGCCTCGGCGTCATTCTCCATCCCCATCAGGTTGTCAACCGTCTTTTTGCCATGCCCCGGGGGCACTACACCATACGATCCAGTCGGACCGGGAAACCCGATGGTCTCCCGGTCCGAACCTTCCCTCAGTTTCGGCAGGCATCGGTCATTTCCATCCTACCGGATTTCCTCGTCAAATACGACCGCCACCTTGCCACATTTTCCTTCCGCCATGAGCCGGTATGCCTCCGGCGCCTGATCGAGCGTGAACCGGTGGGTCACCAGATCCTCCGGATGCAGCTTCCAGCGCACCAGCTTGGCCACAAGTTCCTCCATCTTCCAGATGCTTGTGACCCAGGAGCCGTAGATGGTCTTCTGGTCGTGGATGATGTCCGGGCTGGGATTGAATTCCACGGTGCCACCCTCGCCGACAAAGGCGATTATGCCCCATTTGCGGGCGGCACGGATGGCCAGCTGGCGCCCGGCCGTGTGACCCGAGCAGTCCACCGCACGCTCCACCCCCTGTCCGCCGGTCAGTGCCAGAATCTGTGCCAGCGTGTCCGGCCCGGAGAGCAGCACCTCATCCGCCAAACCCTTTTCCCTTGCCAGGTCGCAACGCTCCTGCGTGACATCCACACCGATGAGCTTCTCCGCGCCCATGGCCCTGGCGAGCATCAGGGTGGC
>JAEWSN010000243.1 GCA_023459915.1 Bacillota bacterium | reverse complement strand
ATCGATATAATACAACTGAATACCATTACCAACTTCAAGTTGCGCTACGTCTTTCTCTCGCGAAAAACCATAATCTACATACCTCTTGCTCATCTGGTTGATTGCTTTCGCAAGATTTGCTTTCGCTGCTACCATTACCTCTGCAGGAATGGATACATCCATCAATGCAAATGAGGATGTATGAAATGAGAACAAAAAAAGAATAGTCAAAGAAAATATTGTAATAGCTGAAACGAATTTGTTCTTCATAACATCCCCTCCCCTTGATGATCAGCGCGGCGCCCAGAACAAACAGGACAATATGAACCAACGCTTCCATTACAGCCTCTTGGTCTCTCCGCCGGCAATGCGGACCGCTTCCCCCTCCACGGACACCCAGACGTCCTGCGCGGACGGATTGGCAAGGATGCTGCCGTCGACGCTGTATTGAAGGGAGGCAACCGCCTGCCGGTAATTCAGCACCTCGATGTTCGTGGCGTACCAGATGTCGGGTCGGCCTGCCATCCTGTCACAAAAGGCTTCGATGAGCGCCCAGTTGTTGTCCACATCGAACTCATAGCTGTGGCCCCACACATAGAACAGGGCAGGATCTCCGGCCGCGTTGCGGTTCAGGAAGTTTTCCGCGTTTTCCATGAGCCGCTGGCCGTGATGGCAGGTGCTGTCCCATTCCAGCGGTTTTTCCGGCAGGGCGAACCGATGCGTGGCCCCCACCGTTCTGGCATAGGCAAACCCGCAGGCCGCCAGCATGTCCAGAACAGCCGGAGAATACGTGCCAAAGGGGTAGGCAAACCCACGCACGGGGTATTTCACCAGCGATTCCAGCCCCAGGCGATCCGCAATCAACTCCTGACGCATCACCGGCTGTGGCAGCTGTTCCAGATGCGGATGGGTCAACCCGTGGGCCGCCACCTCATGGCCCGCATACAGCGCCGCGATTTCAACGGCCTGCAGGCGTTCGATGGCCACGTCGCCGCGCTTCCAGCCGCCACCCCCGTGCATCATGCCGTAGTTGAGGTTGAACGTGCCTTTGAGACCATGCTGGTTGAACAATGCCACCAGTCGGCGGTCCTGTCCCACCCCGTCATCATAGCTGAAGGTGAGCGCCTTGTGGGCGCCGCCCGGGAACCGATCGAGCCGAATCTGCATGGAAGTCTCCTCCCCGGTCATTCCGCGGGCAGTAGCCTGCGAATGCCATGCGCCTGTGTGAACCGACCGCGCATGTGAACCGGCAGTGTACCTGATCCGGTCGCGTACATGAGCCGACCGCGCATGTGCCCGCCGCGGCCACGGTCCGTTCCATCATATCATGGGCGCCATTCCCGGAACCAGTCCCGGTTTACAGGAGGGTGTCTTTCCGATACAGTGATACCAGCCGCCGCCGTGCCGTCACGCAGCGAACGCTCTTCCCCGTTGGGCATCCGTCGCCGCATCGGCAGGCATCATTGCCGCATCGGCAGGCATCATTGCCGCATCAGCAGGCATCATTGCCGCATCGGCAGGCATCATTGCCGCATGGCGCATCCGGGAGGTCATCATGGAACAGCACACCCACCCCATTGCCATCGAGATCGACGCCGGCCGGGAAACGGGCCTTCTGGCACGCAACTGGCGGTACATCGGGTACGATGAGAACAACTACACGCACACCCCCGAGGGCGAGGCACTACTGGCCGACTTTGGCGCCATGGAAGCCGCCCCCTGCTTTGTCCGTACGCATCACATGCTGTGCACCGGCAATCTGCATGGGGTCTACAAATGGGGCTCCACCAACGCCTATTCCGAAGACGATGCCGGAAATCCCGTCTACACCTGGGACACCGTGGATCGCGTCCTCGACACGCTTCTCCGCTCCAACTGCAAACCCTTCTTCGAGCTCGGCTTCCTGCCGTTTCACCTGGTGGATCCGAAGCATTTCGATGGCATGTCCGACTTCCAGCAGTACGATGCGTACAAGCATCAATTCTGGGCGTATCCCCCGAAGGATTACGGCAAGTGGCAGGATCTCATCGCCGCGCTGGTGTCCCACTGTGTGGACAGATACGGCAGGGACGAGGTGCTCACCTGGTACTGGGAACTGTGGAACGAGCCTGACATCTTCTACTGGCAGGGGACGCCGGAGGAATTCTTCCGCCTGTTCGACCACACGGAACACGCGCTTCATCAAGTCTTGCCCGATGCGCGTCTGGGTGGCCCCGGCACAACGGACCCAAATCCGGGTTCAAATTCCCTGGCATTTCTTGAAGCCTTCCTGACGCACTGCCGGCAGGGACGGCACGCCGTCACGGGCGCGGCTGGCACCCGGCTCGATTTCATCACCTTCCACACCAAAGGCGGTGGGTTTCCCTTCAAGCTCAACGCAAGCAAGGAGACCCCCACCATCGGCAAGCAGGTTTCCCAGGTTCGCACCGGGCTGGACGCCATGCGCCGGCACGGGTTCGGCGGACTCGAGGTGGTGCTTTCCGAGGCTGATCCGGATGGATGGGCGGCCGGCGGCGTATGCGACAACGCGAACATGAAATTCCGGAACACCGAATACTATGCCAGCTACGTGGCCTGCGGATACCATCACATCGAAGCGCTGGCGCGCGAATGGGGCTCCCCCGTCCGGCCGCTGGCCTGGGCGTTTTTGTTCCGGGGCGAACGCTGCTTTGAGGGAACCCGCACCTTTTCCACCCAGGGCATCGACAAGCCGGTGATGAACGCATTCCGGCTGTTCTCCCGGCTTGGGGAAAAGACGCTTTCGCTGTGTTCCTCCGGGGAACGGTTCATGGCGGCACCCGCACACCAGGAGGCGCCCGCCGACACGGGGTGCCGGGGTACGGGAACCACACCGCCAGACATTTCCGGCACGGCGACCCTCACAAAAGACGGCACACTGGCCGTGCTCATCTACAGCCACCACGATGACTGGGACGTGCGGGAGACACAACAGCTGACCCTGTCGGTGCGCGCGTTGTCCCAGATACCCGGCTTGCAGGGCGGGTTGGAGGGGCGGGAGGTGCAGGTCACCCACCTGCGGATCGACGCAACCCACAGCAACGCGCACACCCATTGGCAAGCCATGGGTTGTCCCGAATACCCCAAACCGGCGCAAATGGACGCATTGAAGCGCGGCGCGCGGCTTGAGCCCCTGGCAGCGCCACAGACCGTGCCTGTCGTGCAGGATCAGGTACGCCTGACCTTCCCCATGCCCGCGCACGCGGTTTCCCTGATTGACCTGCGGCTTGTGTGACGCGCCGGCAGACCTGCACAACGCAGAAGGCAACTGACATGCATCGCACGCCGCCTGCCGGCAAACCGGACGGGCCATCTGCCGGCTACCGGTGAACCGCTGCCAGCAGCCGGCGCAGCAACGCGGCGTCTTTCTCTCCCGGAGCCCGTTCCACACCGGTCATGACATCGATGAACGCCGCGCCGGTCTGCTCCAGAATGTCGCGGACATTGTCCGCATGAATGCCGCCCGCAAGGATCACCGGCTTGCTTGACAGCCGGAGGATGTCCCGGCAGAAATCCAAATCCAGCGCGGACCCCTGCTGCGCGGCACGGGACGGAACCCGCGAGTCCGCCAACAGCGCGTGGATTCCCGTTTCGTTCAGCGCCTGGACAATCGCGGCCAGATCCGTTGTTCCGAACTGGTGCAACCGTTCCTCCGGCTCCGGCGGAACGGTTTTGAGGATCCCAATCTTCAGGGCGCCAAGCGCTTCCGTGATCTTGAGGGTGTCCGCCAGCGTCTCCCGGTAGTGCAACTGCATCAGGGAGGGACGCAGCGCCGACGCCAGTGCGATGACCTTTTCCGGGGGGCCGCCGGTCACCAGACAGCTCCGGCGTGGCGACCGCACCCTTTCAAGGAGCGGCCGCACCTCGTCGCGGTGAAGATTCCAGGGAACCGGTACCGGATACTCCGTGACAAACCCGAGCACATCCACCCCCAGATCCAGACACAGCCGCACATCCGCTTCGCGCATCAATCCGCAAATCTTCACGGTGACATCGCTCATGGCGCGTCCTCTCCGGCAGCCCCGCTTCCCGCGCACAGTGCCCGGTAACAGGCCCCCATGTCCGCCGCCTGCCAGAGCGCGGTGCCGACCAGCACGGCATCCGCGCCTGCACGGATGGCCGCCTGCGCCTCCGCGGCCGTGCCGATGGCGCTTTCGCTTACCAGAAAGGCGTTGCGTGGCGCATGCACGGCCAGGGACGCGGTGGCCGAAACCGTCCCGCCATCGCGTTCCAGCGCCAGGATGTCCCGGTTGTTGATGCCCACCAGCCTTGCGCCCAGCTGGGCCGCCCAGCCCAGTTCCTCCTGTGTGTGCGCCTCCACCAGTGGCTCCAGCCCCATGCTCATGGCCGTATCATATAGTGCGGTCAAGGCTGGCAGCGTATGCATGGCGCAGATGAGCAGCACCGCTTCCGCGCCGCACGCCCTGGTGATTTTCAGGTCCTCCGGGCTGGTGATGAAATCCTTGCGGAGCACGGGCAAACCGGTCTCACTCACCATGCGCCGCAACAGGTCCAGTGAGCCACCGAACGCCTCCGGCTCCGTGACAACCGACAAGGCGGTGGCCCCTTCCCGCATCAACCGTCTTGCCGCTTCAAGCGGATCCCTGCCACGAAACAGATCCCCATGCTGCGGCGAGATGGCCTTGAAATCGGGGATCACGGGGATGAACCCTGCCTTTTTTCTTGCGCGGAGCGCGTCGGAAAATCTGGTGTTCATTCCCTCACCCCACAAACGAATTGGACATTTCGGCGAGCTGCTGCAGCTTCTGCGCCGCGGCGCCGCTGTCGATCAACCGGTTGGCCAGGGCAATGCCTTCGGCAAACGAGGCGGCCTTGCCGCCGACCTTCAGCGCGCCGGCCGCGTTGAGCACGATCGCGTTGCGGCTCGGGCCCGTCATTTCCCCGGAGAACACACCCCGAATGGTTTTCGCATTCTCCTCCGGCGTGCCGGTCTTGATCTCCTCGAGCGTGCAGCGCGCCATGCCGAAATCTTCAGGCGCAATTTCATAGGTTGTGATTTCGCCATCCTTGAGCTCATTGATTCTTGTCTTGCCAATGAGGGAAATCTCATCCAATCCATCGAGTCCGTGTACGAACATCGCGTCCGTGTATCCCAAATCCCGGGCCACGGAGGCCACGATGTCCAGCAGTTCGGGCTTGTAGACGCCGAGCAGGTGACGGGTCGCCAGTGTGGGATTGATCAGCGGGCCGATGATGGTGTAGAAAATGGTCTTGATGCCAAGGTCGGTTTCGGCCGGCAACACCTTGCACATGACCGGATGGAACAGCGGCGCGTAGAGAAACGCGATGCCAATCTGTTCAATCATCTGTTCCGCCTGCGCCGGCTCCAGATTGATGTTGACGCCAAGGGCCTCGAGCACATCCGCGCTGCCGGAGAGGCTGGAGATGGAGCGGCTGCCATGCTTGGCGATGGGAATGCCCGCCGCCGCGGCCACAATGGCGGTCGCCGTGGAGATGTTGAACGTGCTCAGGCCGCCGCCGGTGCCGCAGGTGTCCATCAGGGCTTCGTTGACGTTGGGGCGCAACGGCACGCAGTTCTCGCGCATGGCCTTGGCGATGTACCCGATTTCCTTTGTGGAGGAGCCTTTCATCAGCAGCGCCACCTGGAATCCCGCGATTTGCACGTTACTGACCTCATCCCGGTTGATGGCGCCGATGAGTTCGAAGACCTCTTCCTCGGAAAGCTCCTGGTGGGTGGTTGCCTTGTTCAGGATGTTCTTGTACATGTGGATTCCCTCCTCGTTTCCTCTACTTGGCTTGCGCCGCCGTGGCATCCAGGATGCCCTGCTTCATGTCGCGGACATACGCCGCGACGGGTTCAACACAGTTCTTTCCAAATTGGGCCACCAGCCTGACAATGGCGCTGCCGACAATGGCGCCGTCGGCCAGCCGGGCCATCCGGCCGGCCTGTTCCGGGGTGGAGATGCCAAAGCCGATGGCACACGGAATGTCCGACACCTCGCGGATCTTGTGCACGATCCGGCCGATGTCCGACGTGATCTCGCTGCGTACCCCGGTCACCCCCAGCGAGGACACGCAGTAGAGGAAGCCTTCCGCTTCCCGGGCGATGGCCGCGACACGGGCCTCGGAGGTGGGCGCGAGCATGGAAATCAGCGTGACCCCGTGCTGCCGGCACACATCGGCCAATTCTCCCTTTTCCTCGTAGGGCATGTCCGGCACGATGAGCCCGTCAATGCCGCATTCGGCGCACCGGCGCAAAAACTTCTCCTTTCCGTAGGTGAAGATGGGATTGAGATAGGTCATGAACAGCAGGGGCACCGCTGTTTTCTTCCGGACCCGCGCGACCATGTCAAAGAGCTTGTCCGTGGTACAGCCCGCCTTGAGCGCCCGTTCATCCGCGTCCTGAATCACCGGCCCTTCCGCGACCGGATCCGAAAAGGGAATGCCAATCTCTATCAGGTCGGCTCCCGCGGCGGCCATGGCGGGAATCAGCGCCTCGGTGGTTTCGAGATCCGGGTCCCCGCCCGTGACAAAGGCAACAAAGGCTTTATTGTTCCGGAAAGCGTCCGTCAGCTTATTCATACAACGTTACCCCCTTGTATCTGGCGATGGCCGCGACATCCTTGTCGCCCCGGCCGGAAAGATTGATGACCATGATGTCGTCCGGTTCCATCGTGGGCGCAAGCTTCATGGCGTGCGCTACGGCATGGGCACTCTCAATCGCGGGGATGATGCCCTCCGTCCGGGAAAGGTATTCGAACGCCGTCACGGCCTCCGCGTCCGTCACGGGCACATACTGCGCCCGGCCGATGTCGGAAAGGTGTGCGTGCTCCGGACCGATGCCGGGATAGTCGAGCCCGGCCGAGATGGAATGGACCGGCGCGATCTGCCCGTATTCATCCTGGCAGAAATAGGATTTCATGCCATGGAACACGCCGACGGTGCCGTTGGCGATGGTTGCCGCGTTTTTGGGGTTGTCCACGCCCAGTCCGGCCGCCTCGCAGCCGATGAGCCGCACCGAGGCGTCCCCGATGAACTCGTAAAACGCGCCCATGGCGTTGCTGCCTCCGCCCACACAGGCAAGGACGACATCCGGCAGCTTCCCTTCGGCCTGCAGGAGCTGCTCCTTGATCTCCTTGCCGATGACCTTCTGCAAATCCCGGACAATCGTGGGAAACGGGTGCGGCCCCATCACGGATCCCAGCACATACAGGGTGTCCGCCATGCGGGAGGTCCATTCGCGCATGGCCGCGTTGACGGCATCCTTGAGCGTCATGGTGCCGGTGGTGACCGGATGCACCGCCGCGCCCAGCAGCTCCATGCGATACACGTTCAGGGCCTGGCGTTCGGTGTCCTCCTTGCCCATGTAGATGTCGCAGGCCATGTCCATCAGGGCGGCAGCCGTCGCGACCGCCACGCCATGCTGGCCGGCGCCGGTTTCGGCAATGACCCGGGTTTTGCCCATACGCTTGGCCAGCAGCACCTGCCCCAGGACATTGTTGATTTTGTGGGAGCCCGTGTGATTGAGGTCCTCCCGCTTCAGGTAAACCTTCGCGCCGCCGAGATCCCGGGTCATCTTCTCCGCGAAATACAGTCGCGACGGCCTGCCCGCGTAATTGCGCAGCAGGCTGTCCAGGTCTTCCTGGAACTGCGGATCCCTGCTGTAAAACGCGTAGGCCTCCTCCAGCTCCTGAACCGCCGTCATCAGCGTTTCAGGCATGTACTGCCCCCCGTATTCGCCAAATCTTCCCTTGCCCATGTCGCTCCTCCCTGCCGAACCGTGCCATTCCCGCATCTGCCTGAGGTATTACTCCGGCCGTTGAATGTCTAAAGCAATTTCATCCTGAATGATTCTCTCACAACGGCCGGAGTTATGACCGT
>JAEWSN010000242.1 GCA_023459915.1 Bacillota bacterium | reverse complement strand
TCCTGCAGCCTGAAGGCACGATATCGTGCCTTCAGGACACTGAATCACCGATTCCGGCAACTGAAACAGCCAAAGGCTGTTTCAGCAACGACAAGTTTGCAGGCAAACTTGTCGTTGAAAGTCGCAGAGCGACTTTTTGCACTGGAATCATGATTTAAGACTGTTTTGGCTGGAGGGGACAATCCCATGACGCGACTGGTGGTGGCCACCAAAAACAAAGGCAAAATGCAGGAATTCCGGTCCATTCTGGCGCCGTTGGGCGTGCCGGTGATTTCCATGGAAGAGGCTGGTGTTGATTTGGATGTGGCGGAAACGGGAACCACATTCGAGGAGAACGCCGTGCTCAAGGCGGAAGCCGTCTATCACGCGCTGATTGGGCATGAACCTGATTCCGCAGGAAACACGCTGGTGATCGCCGATGACAGCGGCCTTGTGGTGGACGCGCTTGACGGCGCGCCGGGCATCTATTCGGCCCGCTTCGGCGGCCCGGAACTCGATGATGTGGGCCGTTGGCAGCTGTTGCTGAGAAATCTGGAAGGTGTCCCGGTTGCGCAGCGCGCCGGGCGGTTTGTCGCCGCCGTAGCGGTGGTGGCAGGAGACCGGCGCATGGTGGCGCGGGGTACAATCGAAGGCGTTATTCTGACGGAAGCCCGTGGGGAAAACGGGTTCGGATATGATCCCGTTTTTTTTGCGACCGAAGCGGGAAAGACCACGGCAGAGCTGGACGAGGTGGAGAAGAACCGCATCAGCCATCGCGGGCGCGCGCTGGAAAATGTGATGCAGGCATTGTGCGCCTCTCCCTGGACGGAAATTCTGAAATGTGACGCCGGCATTGGATGAATCTCCATTATGCAAGGTCTGAAATGTGCATGGGAATTGGATGAACCGCCGTCAAAAAAGGTCTGAAATGTGACAGGGGCGTTGTCTCAAACCCACAAGGCTGATATGCTGTAGGTTGCGGGTGAAGCCGCAACGCGCAATATCGGGAGTGTGTGGAATGGATGGATGCCCATGACGCTTTTTTTGGTTTTCAGTGATACCCATGGGGATCTGACGCTCACCGGGCAAGTGATCGCCCGGTTTCCGCAAGCCAACGGCATCATCCATCTGGGAGACGTGGTGCGGGATGCCGCCAGGCTGGCTGCGCGTCATCCGGATCTGCCGGTTTACGCGGTGGCCGGAAACTGTGATTTCGGGGCGGATCCCCAGCTGTATCCCGCGGAACTGGAATTGCCGGTGGAGGGCAAGCGGCTGTTGCTCACCCATGGACACCGGTTCGGCGTGAAGGACGGATATCGGCGAATCGCCGCCCGATGCAATGCCGGAAGGTACGATTGCGTGCTGTTCGGGCATACCCACATTGCGGCGGATGTCGTCGTGGACGGCGCGCATTTGCTCAATCCCGGAAGCCTTTCGCGGCCCAAAGGCGTGGAAGGCCCTTCTTATGCCCTTTTGGAGATTGGCCATGGGATGCTGGAAACACGATTGATGGAATCGCAGGACTGAGCCATGCAGACAATCACGTGCCCATTGAATCTTTGAAGAACGGACGGAGGCAAGGAAACCGACATGATTTACCTGGACAACGCGGCCACAACCCGCCCATATCCGGAAGTGCTGGACAGGATGCGGGAAGTGGCCGACACGCAATACGCCAATCCGCACGCGCTGCACGCGTTTGGCGTCGCCGCGGAGCGCGAGGTGAACGCCGCGCGCAAGACGCTGGCGGAATGCCTGAAGGCGCAGCCCGCCGAAATTGTGTTCACATCAGGGGGAACGGAGTCCAACCATATTGCTCTCAACGGGGTGGCGGCGCTCCCGACCCGGTACGGAGATCATCTGCTGGCCACCGGCATTGAGCATCCCGCGGTGCTGCTGCCGCTGGAGCGCCTGGCGCAGGACGGGTTCCAGAAGGAGCTCCTGCCGGTGAACCCGGATGGCACGCTGGACGTGGCGGCCGCAGTGGCCCGTGTCCGTCCCACCACGCGGCTTCTCAGCATGATGCTGGTCAACAACGAATCCGGTGCGGTGCTGCCGGTGGCCGACGTGGTCCGCCAGGCCAAACGCATCAACCCAAATCTGCTGGTTCATGTGGACGCGGTGCAGGCTTTTGGCAAGCTGCCGGTGATTCCATCCGCGCTGGGGGCGGATTTTGTCTCCCTGAGCGCGCACAAGCTGCATGGCCCGAAGGGGGTGGGCTTGTTGTACGCGCGCAAGGGCGCGCGGCTCATTCCCACGGTGTTGGGTGGCGGCCAGGAGCACGGGATGCGCTCCGGCACGCTCAATGTGCCCGGCATTTGCGGGTTTGCGGTGGCCGCCGCGATGAAGCACAGGTCCATGCAGCAGGATGCGGTCCATGTGTCCTCGCTCCGCCAACTGCTGGTGGAGGGGCTGCAAGCTGCGCTGGGAGAGCAGATGCGCGTGCTCACGCCGCTGGATGCCTCCAGCCCGTATATCCTGCTGGCCGCGTTCGAGAAAGCCAAGGCGGAGGTGCTCCTGCACCATCTGGCGGAGCGCGAGATTTATGTGTCGTCCGGTTCGGCCTGCGCCTCCCGCAAGGAGCCGCGCAGCCATGTGCTCAAAGCCATGCGGGTGCCGGAAAAATGGCAGGAGGGCGTGCTGCGGTTCAGCCTGAGCGCCTGGAACACGGAGGATGAGATTCGGCAGACGGTTCAGGCACTCGCCGAAATCTACCCGGTGGTGAGAAAGTGATGGGGTCAGCGATGGGGTCAGCGATGGGGTCAGCAATGGGGTCAGACCCCATTGAGACAGGTGTCTGACCCTAGGGGGTAAGACCCCATTTATGTTATACTGGAGACTGATTTTATTCGCAGTCTGGAGAATGTATGGATTATATGGAAAGCAAGGATCAGATGACAACGCTGGAGCGCATCATTCTGGTCAAGTACGAAGAGATATTCCTCAAGGGCGACAACCGCGGCTTTTTTGAGAAGCGTCTCATGGACAACATGCGCAAGGCGCTCCTGGGGCTGGGTTCCATCAAGATATCCAAGAATCAGGGGCGCGTGTACGTTATCCCGAAGGAACCGGACTATCCTGTGGACGAAGCGGTTTCGCGGCTTGCCAAGGTGTTCGGCATCAATGCCGTGTCGCCGTGCGTCTGCCTGCCGGTGGACTACGAGGCGGTTGCGGCGCAGGCTGTGGCGATGGCTGCCGAGGTCGTTGAATCGGTTGGCATGAACACGTTCAAGGTGGAAACCAAACGCGCGGACAAGAACTTCCCCATGACTTCCATGGAGGTGTCGGCCGACATCGGTGGCCGCATTCTGAACGCGGTGCCGCAGCTGAAGGTCGATGTGAACAAGCCCCAATTCGTGATTCATGTGGAGCTGCGCGACAAGGCTTATCTGTATTCGCAAAGCGTGCCGGGGGCCAAGGGCCTGCCGACGGGAAGCAGCGGCAAGGCCACACTGCTGCTGTCCGGCGGCATTGACAGTCCGGTGGCGGGCTGGATGATCGCCAAGCGTGGCGTGACACTCGAGGCCGTCCATTTTTACAGCTACCCATACACCAGCGAGCGCGCCCGGGACAAGGTGGTGGCGCTCGCGGACATCCTGTCCGAGTGGACCATGGGCGTGAAGCTGCATGTGGTGCCGTTTACCGAGATTCAACTGGCCATCAACGAGAAGTGTCCAGCGGATCATTCCACCATCATCATGCGCCGGTACATGATGCGCATTGCCGAACGGATTGCCAAGGCGGGCGGATCCCACGCGCTTGTCACCGGAGAGGCCATTGGCCAGGTGGCCAGCCAGACCATGGAGAGCCTGCTGGTCACCGACAACGCGGTGACGCTGCCGGTTTACAGGCCCTGCATCGGCATGGACAAGAACGAGGTCATCGACATCGCGCGGCGCATCGGCACCTTTGAAACGTCCATTCTGCCCTATGAGGATTGCTGTACCGTCTTTGTGGCGCGGCATCCCGTCACCAAACCGAGTCTGGAGAAGACCCTGCGGTTCGAGACGGAACTGGAAAAGGAAGCGGAGGCCATGATAGAGGCCGCGCTGGCGGGAACCGAGGTGTTCATGCTGCCACAGAAAGACGCGGCGCAGGAGGTGGTTGGCCCATGACCCAGCTCGCGCCCGTGTACAACTCAAAAGTGGAATGTCCCGTGTGCAAGAACACCTTTGAAGTGGGCAAGGTTCGCAGCAAGTTTGTGCGTTCCCGCGGCCAGGATACCGATTTGCGGCCGTTGTACGAGGGAGAGAATCCCTTGTTCTACGATGCCATTGTGTGCCCGTCGTGCGGGTTTGCGAACATCGGGCTGAGTTTTGAGGACTTGACCCTGCACGATTTCAAGGCGGTTCTGGAGAAAATTTCTCCCAAATGGACGCAACGCGACTTTTCCGGTCCGCGGGATGTGGACCAGGCCATCGAGGCGTACAAGCTGGCGCTGCTGAACATCCGCATCCGGCAGGGTGCCGCGTCGGAGCTGGCCAAGGCCTGTCTGCGGCTGTCCTGGATGTATCGCATCAAAGGGGACTCGGTGCTCGATCACAAGTTTACGGAGTTCGCGTTCACCTATTATCAGGACGCCTACATGAAGGAGCATCTGCCGGTCGGCAAGCTCGATGAGTTCACGGTCATGTATATGATTGGCGAGCTGGCCCTTCGGCTGGAAAAATATCAGGACAGCCTCACTTGGTTCAGCCGCCTGATGTCGGAGGCCATGCGGCCAGAAAACCGGCCGCGCGTGCCCCCGAACCTGCTCGACATGGCCCGTGACCAGGTACAGCTGGCCAAGGACGGACTGAAAGGGGTCTGACCGGGGTCTGACCCCCTGAAGTGCGCTTGAGGGGGCCTGACCCCATCAAGCAACGAGAACAGACCCCACTGAAAGGACAACGAATGAAATACGCATCGCCACTTTTTATTGTGAAGGATCAATGTGAAGCGGATCTGTTCGCGGTGCTGGAGCGCCTGAAGCGAATTGGGTATGACGGCGTGGAATTCCTTGGCTTCTTTGGGAAGCCGACGGACCAGCTGGCGGCCAAGCTCCGGGAACTGGGGCTGGAGGCGCTGGGGAACCATGTGGACTACGACGTGTTCCGGGCGGATCCGAAGGCGGTCATCGCCGAACACAAGGCCATCGGTTGCAAGTACATCACCATCACCGGCTGGTTTGGGCAGACGTACGAACCCAACCGCTTTGCGCAGTGGGTCGCGGATGTGACCGAAATTGGCCGGATGTGCCGCGCCGAGGGCGTCACGCTGCTGTACCACAATCATCACAGTGAGTATTTGCAGAAGGTGGAAGGGCAATATCTGCAGGATGCGCTGCTGCAGGCGGTTCCGGCAGATGCGCTGTCGTTTGAACCGGATTTGGGCTGGATGGCCATCGCCGGCGCATCTGCGCTTTCGTGCCTCACAAGATATGTGGATCGTTGCCCGGTGCTGCACCTGAAGGACTATTACGCTGACACGTCGGGGGCTGTCCCCGGTGATGTCATGTCCCTTGGGGGGAAGCCCGGGGGGGAGGAACACGCGCATTTCGCGTTTCGGCCAACCGGGTATGGCATCATGAATTATCCCGCGCTGCGCGAGGCCATGATTGCCTGCCGTCCGGAATGGGTAGTCATGGATCATGATTTGGCATACGGGCGCGATCCGTTTGTGGATTTGGCCGACAGTTTGGAGTACGCAAAACGATTGTTTGCGATGACACCCTGAATTTCAACCATTGTGATGTATCTCCTCAATCATTGGGGGCCAACGGTGGCAGTTGATTGGTAAACGAAAGCCAACAGCAACATTTGTACGCGGAGGGCGGAAACATGGCACTTTTCTGGTCCATCATGGCAACCTTGCTCGGGCTTGTGCTCGGTTCCTTCTTCAATGTGTGCATCTATCGCATCCCCGAGGGGAAATCCATTGTCCATCCGCCGTCCGCGTGTCCAAAATGTGGTCACCAGCTGCAGCCGCTGGATCTCATCCCCATTGCCAGCTGGTTTTTCCTCGGCGGCAAATGCCGGTACTGCAAGGAGCCGGTGTCACCGCGTTATGCGCTGGTGGAGCTGTTGACGGCCATCACATTTCTTGTCATTTATCTGCGTTACGGATTGTCCATGAACACATTGGCACTGATGGTGCTGATGTCGGTGCTCATCATCGTGTTCTTTATTGATTTGGATCATATGATTATCCCGGACGAGCTGGTTCTGGCGGGGCTTGTTGCCGGCGCGCTCCTGTATGTCTATCAACTGTTGGCGCCGTCCAGAGGCTGGCCGGCGTTTACGCTGCAGGGCGCTTCCGGAACCGTCCGCTGGTTCGAGCCCCTGCTTGGCATGGTCAGTTCGGCAGCCATCCTGTTTGTTGTGGCGCTCATTGGCCTGATCATCTACAAGAACGATGGCGCAATGGGCATGGGGGACGTGAAGGTGTTCCTGCCGATTGGACTGATTCTGGGGTGGCGGCTGTCGCTGCTGACCCTGTTCGGCGCCATCATGCTGGGGGGCATTTCGGGCGTGATCCTGCTCGTGTTCAAACTGAAGGATCGCAAGGCGGCCATTCCCTTTGGGCCATTCATCATTGTCTCCGCGTTCATCATGTCGTTGTTCGGGTATCAGCTGCTCAACTGGTATTTGGGGTATTGAAGCGAAGCGCATACACGGCTGAAAAAACCTGCACGAAGAACCCTGCATGAAAAGTCACACAGGAGGTTCCCCGCATGAAGAAGAGAACGTCACTGAGGCTGCGCATCATTCTGATGGTGCTGGTGGTCATTTCGCTGACCATTGCGGTTCTGGCTTTTGCCTCGCTGCGCATATCAAGCGCCAATCTCATGGCACAGATGACAGAAGACGGATACACCATTGCCAATACCGTGCTCATTGCGCTGGAAAACAGGCTGGAAAACGACAGCTCCATTGAGGGGCTGCAAAGTGTGCTGGACGGATATGGCGATCAGGGGAACCTCTCCTACATCTGCCTTATTGACGACAAGGGCATCGACGTTGCGGACAGTTATCATGATGATATCGGAGAATCCTTTTGGGATGACGAGCCCACACAGCTGGCCATTCTGGACAATATCAGCACGGCAGAGCTATGGACGGATGACGACGGTGAAACAGTGCTCGATGTGATGCTGCCCGTGAATCTCGCCTACGACGGAGGCACCGTGCGGATTGTGGATGTGGGGATCCATCTGACCAACTACGAGAATGCCAGGCGTCAGTCCCTGTTGATTACGCTTTTCATTTCCATTGTGATGCTGGCCGTGTCGGTCACGGTGTTCGGACTGGCATCCAGACGAATGGTCACCAAGCCCCTCCGGGCCGTGGTGGCAAGGTTGCAGCGGATTGCTTCGGGAGATTTGCGGCCGGAAACCGATGGCGCGGCGAACGGCAAGGCGTTTGGCGCCGGCAGCCGGGAGTTCCAGGAGATTCATGACATGCTCGAGCACATGCGGGTGTCGCTGGGTGGTATTGCCGGGCGGGTTCAAGTGGGAGAGCAGGAGGCGGAACAGGCATACGGAACTCTAAGTGAAAGCGTTGTGGACATTCGCAGCAGAATGTCGGAAATCACGCGGCAGACCGAGGATTTGTCGGCCTCCACGCAGGAGATGGCTTCTGCCACGCAACACGTGGACACGGCGGTTCATGATATCGGCGATTCCGTGTCCCAACTGGCCGTGCGGACCGGGAATGGCATGTCCATGGCGCAGGAGCTTGCGGCCCGTGCGGAAGCCATGTCTTCCAAGACGGTGGAAGCCCGAAACGAGGCAACCAGCCTGCAGGCCAGTTCCCTGGCACGGCTGAAGAGCGCCATGGCCGGCGCGTCGAACGTCACCCAGGTGAACTTGCTCAGTGAAACCATTTTGCAGATTACGGACAAGACGAACCTGCTGGCGCTCAATGCCGCCATAGAATCCGCGCGTGCGGGCACGGCCGGCACCGGGTTCGCTGTTGTGGCCGAAGAGATCCGGAA
>JAEWSN010000241.1 GCA_023459915.1 Bacillota bacterium | reverse complement strand
CGCTTGGCCTTGCCTTCGCTGCGCTGGATGCTCTTGTGCTCCACCAGGCGGATGCGGGCGGAGATGCCAAGGGTGGATTCGATGTCCTGGAACAGCTTGCGCTCGAGCGCCTCCACCTTGCGGACCTCGTCCGAGAAGAGCGACGGCGTCATCTCAATCCGCACCTCCATCTGGTCCAGATTATCGATGCGATCCACATATATCATGTAGTGCGGCTCCAGCTCGCCGTATTTCATCAGAACCGACTCAATCTGCGACGGGAAGACATTCACACCGCGGATGATGAGCATGTCGTCGGAACGGCCGGTGACTTTTTTCATGCGGGGCGCGGTACGGCCGCAGGCGCAGCGTTCCCGGTTGAGGATGGACAAATCTCTTGTGCGATACCGAATCAGCGGCAACGCCTGCTTGGTGATGCAGGTGATGACGATCTCCCCTTCCTGGCCGTCCGGCAACACCGCTCCCGTGTCGGGATCGATGATTTCCGCAATGAAATGATCGCCGGGAATGTGCAGGCCCTGTTGTTCCCCGCAGTCCATGGAAACGCCGGGACCCATGATCTCGGACAGGCCATAGATGTCGTAGGCCTTGAGCCCAAGACGCTCCTCAATCTGCGCGCGCATGCCTTCTGTCCACGGTTCGGCACCGAACACACCGACACGCAGCTTCAAATCCTCTTTCGTGATGCCGGCTTCGGCCATTTCGTCCGCGATATAAAGGGCATAGGAAGGGGTGCAGCACAGCACGGTGGCCCCAAAGTCCACCAGCAGCTGGATTTGGCGTTTGGTGTTGCCGCCGGAAACCGGAACGACCGTCGCCCCCACCTTTTCCGCACCGTAGTGAAGGCCCAGTCCACCGGTGAACAGCCCGTAGCCATAGGCCACGTGGACAACATCCTTGCTGCCGACGCCGACATTCGTGAGCGCACGGGCCATGCATTCTGCCCAGGTGTCGATGTCCTTTGCGGTATAACCCACCACCGTCTGCTTGCCCGTGGTGCCGGAGGAGGCGTGCACACGCACCACCTCGTCGAGCGGCACGGCGAAAGTGCCAAAAGGATAGTTGTCACGCAAATCGGTTTTATAGGTGAACGGCAGTTTGGACAGATCGGCAACCGTCCGGATATCTTCCGGGGCCAGGCCAGCCTGCTTCATTTTCTCGGCATAGTACGGCACATTGTCGTACACGCGCCGCACCGTATCGCGCAAACGCTCTCCCTGAAGGGCCTCCAGCGCCTCCCGATCCATGCATTCCAGATCTTCCTGCCAATACTGTGCCATACACCGTTCCTCCATTCTTCCTTTGCTTTCTTCTTGGGCTGTCGCCTTTTTCAGCGGAACCCAGGAAGATTGCAACAACAAAAAAAGACCCTCTTCCTCCCCTCCTGGGACGAAAATGTCTTTCGCGGTACCACCCAAGTTCGCCATTCGGCGCACTTCATTGCGGACACATGCATGCCCTTTCCCTTAACGCGGGATGTCGCGCAAACCTACCGGCCAGTCTGGTTTGCCATGACTTGAGGCGGGAACGGATTCCCTGCCTGCAGGCAACGCCAACACTGGATTTGAGTCTGCGAACTCCGGAGTGAATTTCTTCCGCTTCTGCCGCAAGCCCGCTCTCAGTCCGGGACGGGCTGTCCCTGTGGGGCATGTTCGGGGTACTTCTCTCCCTCATTGTTGATTCAATGATGACCAACACCCTGTTTCAGCAAACCAACCCAACACAGCCCAGCCTGATACGGTTGCCCCCATCAAAAACTGCGGTTGTGCCACCTTGCGGCTGACGAGCCGACCCGGGATTTGGTGACCCGGCCACACGTGAAAACGCCGTGTCCGTTTCGTTGGTACGATTCTACCATGCGGGTTGCCGCATGACAAGCACAAGCCCATCAAGAAACTTACACGAATTCCTCACGAATACTCACGAGTCCTCACGAGTCCTCACGAGTCCTCACGAAACACTCACGAGTATCATCGCCCTTCCGGTCACCGCAGCCAGTTCTCGAGCCGAAGGCCCTCAATACGTTCATAGTGACGTACATTTCCGGTGACCAGTCGGCTGCACCCATCCAGGCAGGATGCCGCAATCAACACATCCGCATCCGTCAAGGCCACGCCTTGCCGATGCAGGGTCGCCTTGATTCGGCCAAAGTGGCGCAAAATGGCCGTGTTCGACTGGATGACTCGGATGCTCAGCACGAATTGATCCACCAGACTGCGGTTTCCGGCTGGATCCGATGACTTCTCCGCACCAAAATACAACTCCGCGACCGTCACGAAGGAGATGGCCACTTCTTCATCCGCCTGCTTTCGGCGTTCCAACACATTGGGGCGACCACGCAGCAGTCCGATGCAGGTGTCTGTATCCAGCAACATCATAACGTCACCTCTCTGCCTTCGGTGCGTTGTGCATAGATATCCGAAACGGCTGCTTCAAACGATGTCTCGTCCTGCCATTGGCCCGCCAGTTCTTCCCATATGGCCAGCTGGGTTTCCTTTGACAGGGGAACCATGCCGACGTGATCGCGCTGACCCACCAAATACCCAAGGCCGGCCTCGATGACATGCAGCATCTCGCCGTTGAGGCTTCTGCGATCAGTTTTTGCAATGATGCGCAGCTTTTCCAGCACATCGTCCGGAATATCCCGGATGGTCAGGTTTGCCATGATGCCACCCCCCGCAATCAAAATGAAACTGCATCATCACCGATACAGTTTCATTTTATAACCATCCGTGCATACCGTCAAGCGTTCCCAGGGGCGCATCATGGTGGCACAAAAAAACCGAAATGGTCACCTCACGCGGCGTTCAACCCAAACCGCGCAAACAGGGAGCGGATGCGGGTCATGCGATCCGGATCCGGCGGCTGTACATCCTCGAGCCGGTACGGCAGGCCGAGTTCCTGCCACTTGAATTCCCCCATCTTGTGGAATGGCAGGATCTCAATCCGCTCCACACAGGTGAATCCTGAAAGATAGCCGGCCAGCCGTTCCAGCGCGTCCCAGTCATCCGAGAGTCCGGGCACCACGACATGCCGCACCCACACCGGTTTTCCCACCTTTTCACAGTGTTCCAGCAGTGCAAGCGCTTTCGTGTTGTCCTGTCCCGTGATCTCCCTGCACTTGTCCGGATCGATGTGCTTGATGTCCAGCAGGATGAGGTCCGCCAACCCCACCGCTTCCCGGCAGTGGTCCAGCGCGATGGCGCCGGAGGTGTCGATGGTGGTGTGCAGGCCTTCCGCCTTGGCCAGCCGAAGCACCTCGGCGGTAAAGGCCGGTTGTGCCAGCGGCTCGCCCCCGGAGAGGGTCAGACCCCCCAAAAAAGATCGGTAGCGCAGCACATCCGCCACCAGCTCCCCCGCCTCGATTTGGCGGTTCGTGTTGAACTGCCAGGAATCGGGGTTGTGGCAGTACGCGCAGCGAAGGGGGCAGCCCTGCAGGAACGCGACATACCGGATGCCCGGCCCGTCCACGGTGCC
>JAEWSN010000240.1 GCA_023459915.1 Bacillota bacterium | reverse complement strand
ATGCAACCCTGATGGTTCGGAAAGGATACAAGGGAGAATTTGGCATGACGGTTATGAAAAAAAGGATGAGTCTGTTTCTTGCGTTCGTCTTGCTTTTTACAGGTTTGCCTGGGCCGCTTTTGCCTTTCGGTGGAACCTTGCCTGTGTTTGCCGAGGTGTCACCTGTTGACATCGTGTACGGGGATTTTTCCAACACAAGCAATCTGCAGTTGAACGGGAGCGCACTCGTCGATGCGAACCAGGCCATCTGTTTCGACAGCGTTGGGGGAAGCGGAGAACCTGTGGCAACGGGCGAAAGCGTTTTCACAAGCAGTACGGTGGATTTGGATGCGAACCTTGTCTTCAGTACAGCCTTCACCTTTCAGAGCACTTCCCCCGCCACACCTGTTGCTGGAACCGACGGGGGCTTCACGTTCACGCTGCAAGCTGCAGGGAACACGATGGTCACCAACAGTTTTCAGCACGAGATACCAGCTGACGGCGGGACACTCCAACCCAGCCTGAGCGTAGCCTTTGTGACGGCATACAGGGAAAGCCCTGCAACCGCGAAGCTTTACAAACTGAAGAATTTTGCTGTCGCGTCGGTGGCGGATATGCCAATCACTGATTTTTCGACGGCAGAGTTCCAGAACACAGAACTACCCGTCGCTGACCAGTCGATCGCCGAGCTCCCGCCGGTGATGGAAGAGCACATGATTACGGCCTATCTCAACGGAACGTATGACGATCCACTGCCTCTTGAAGGAGGGTTTTCGGGAGCTTCTGCAGATGAATTCTCCGGCGACCATCATGTGTGGATCGGATATGATGGCGAGATTTTGTACGTATTGTATCAGGATCCGTTTGGAGGCTATTCCCAATCTTCCTGCTACATGACACCTGCTGAACTTGGTTTGCCCAGTGCCCTCTTTGCGGGTTTCATGGGTTCCATCGGAAATACAGGCGGCACCACGACGATCAGCAGCTGGTCCTTTCGGAACGACACAAGTCTTCTGGATCAGGCCATTGTGGACGCGGATCATGCGTCGTTGATTGCAAACATGAACAACAAGAAAGAGGACGAAGCCGTTGCGCTGTACACCGTTTCCTCCGATTTGCCCATGGCGGGGCCATACGGCAGCAGCATCACCTGGACCACCAGCAATCCCACGGTGGTGACCACCAGCGGCGCAGTCACGACGCCAACGCTGGAACAGGGTGATCAGACGGTTGATGTGACGGCCACCATCACCAAGGGGGAAGCAGTTCCGCGGACAGCGGGGCCATATCATTGCGTCGTCCCGGTTCCGGATTGGGTCATCGTCACTGCGGATCATGCCTGGTTGACCGAGTCCATCATTCTCGCTGAGAATGCCGCGATGGACGCGGTGGTGTCGAACTTGTCCCTTCCCGCCACAGGGTTTTATGGAAGTGATATTGCGTGGTCTTCCAGCAATGCCATTGTGGCAAATTGGAGCGGAAACGTCGGAATCATCACAAGACCGGCATATCCCGCGTCCGACCAGCCGGTCACCCTGACGGCTTACTTCACAAGGGGCTCATCGTCGTGGGAGAAATCATTCGACATCACCGTCCTTGCGCTTGGGATGACGGCTGCGGACATCACGAGTGCGGATGCGTCCTGGCTGACCGCATCACAGTTTCTCAACGGGAATGGGAGCTTGGGTGAGGTCACGGGTGACCTGATTCTTCCCACAACCGGGCAATATGGCAGCAGCATCAGCTGGGCGTCAGACAATGTGTCGGTAGTGGGCACAGATGGGACCGTCACAAGACCAACCAACACCGCCGGGGATGCGACAGCCACGCTTACCGCGACGATCAGCAAGGTCATCCCAACGGATCCAACACCGGACACGTCAACGGTTACAAAGACGTTCCCGGTCACCGTCAGGAAACAGGAACAAACCGATGCCGAGAAGATCCTGGCAGATATGACCTGGCTGACGGAAGCGCAGCTTCTCAATGGAAATGCTTCCTTGAGTCAGGTCACGCAAAACCTTGCGCTGCCCACGTTCGCCCCCAGTGGAAGCACCCTCGTCTGGACAACCAGCAACAGTGAGGTGGTGGCATCCAATGGCACTGTCACAAGACCCGCTTACCCGCAGGGAGATCAGACGGTCACACTCACCGCGACCCTTGCGGTGGGATCCCTCAGTGACACAAAGGCATTCACCGCGACCGTGCTCAAACTGGCGCAAACCGATACCGAGAAATTTGAGGCGGATCAGGCATGGCTCACCGACGCCCGGATACTGAATGGCAATTTGTCTTTGCAGGAGATCGTCGGCGATCTCATCCTTCCAACAGAAGCCCCCAATGGCAGCGCCATCAGCTGGTCCACCGATGCCAACGTGCTGGTGGATGCGGCGGGTTCGGTCACCAGGCCGTCGTTTGCGAACGGTGATGCCGCGGCCACACTGTCCGCGACAATCAGCCTGAACGGGCTCACTGTCACGAAAACCTTTTCCCTGACAGTCAAGGCGCTGGCCCAAACGGATGCGGAGGCGGTGCAGGCTGCGCTGCCCTGGCTCACGGAAACCATGGCAGGCCTCAATGGGGATTTGACACAGGTCATCCTGGCCCTCGCGTTGCCGACCAGTGGCCCCGATGGGGTCGCAATCGCATGGTCTTCCGGGGATGCCACCGTGATTGACAGCGCCGGTCATGTCACCCGTCCCACATTCACCGCAGGGGACAAGGTGGTGGTGTTGACGGCAACCCTCACACGGGGGCCCACGGCCGCCATGGATACGACCTTCACGGTGACGGTCCTCAAACTTCCGCAAAATGCGCAGGAGAAGGTGTTGGCAGATGCCGCCTGGCTGACCGAGGCGCAGATCCTCAATGGGAATGCGTCCCTGGACAACATCACGCAAAACCTGACCCTGCCCACCCGCGGTCCCCTCGGGAGCGCCATCACATGGAATTCCACCTACACGAATCTGGTGACGGTTGAGGGCATCGTCACCAGGCCCGCGCATACGGTCGGGAGCAAGCAGACCACCCTGACGGCAACGCTCACCATGGGCGCGGGAACCTATGCGAGAAAAACCTTTGCGCTGACCCTTACGCCGCTGCCCATCACAGACGCGGAAATGGCGTTCCTGGATGCCGAATGGCTGTGGCGATACCCGATTCTAAATGGGAATCCTACGGCGAATGCGGTGACCGCAGACCTTTCCTTCCCAACCTCCGGACCCAATATGGCCACCATCAGCTGGCAGTCCGATGCGCCGGCTGTCATCTCCACAGAAGGGCGCGTGCTGCGGCCGGAGAATGGAGAAGGGCACAAGGCGGTGAATGTCATTGCGACCATCACCGCAGGGGCGGCAAGCAGAACCCGCGCCTATTCCTATGTTGTGCTGGAGGCCCCGGACACGGCGCCGCCAGCCGTGGTGGCGACAACGCCGGAGCACAATGCCGCCGGCCTGCCATTCGATACGAATCGCATCGTTGTCACCTACGGGGAACCTGTTTTCCGTGGGCCTGCCGGCGCGGAGAACCCGCAGACCCTTGGCATTGAGATTCAGGCGTCCGATGCGGTTGGGTTGGTGGCCGGTGTCGAGGGAACCACATTGACCATCACGCCCAACGCAGACTTGCGTCCCGGGGAGAACCGCATTGTCATCCCTGCAGGCGCGGTGGTGGATGCCGCCGGGAATGCGTCGCAGGCGTTCCAGTTCGTGTTTTTCGTGGAACCGAAGCCGGTGCGGACCATCCGGGTCCTGTCCACAACACCCGAGGATCTGGCCAGGGACGTGGAGGCTTCCCTTGCAGAAATCAAGATCCGCTTTGACGCAGATGGCCTGACGCTCGGCGACAACAGTCATTTGATGATGGTGCGGGACAAAACCCATGGGTTCATGCGGACCAATCTGCGGTCTCTTGTGGGGGACACCGCCACGCTGTATGTCATTGGCACACTGCAGCCTGGGACGGTCTACGAGATTGTCGTTCCGGCGGGGGTGGTCAGGGACAGATATGGCAATGGCAACGGGGAAATCGTTCACACGTTCCGGACCAGGCATGTCCTGGGCAATCCAAGTGTGGTCAACACCACGCCGGCCGATGGCCAGACCGGCGTCAACGTCAATCAGGCCGCCGTGGAGGTGACCTTCTCAAAAGAGGTGGACCCGTATGCGCACAACCTGACACTGACAGATGATGCTGGAAAAATCTACGGATTGATGGGTCGCCGGACATCCGTGCCGAATCGGATGCGGTTCCTGGTCAATGGGTTGAGCACATTCCGGCCGAACACCACATACACCTTGTCAGGTCCGTATGACGCCATGGAAGGGGAACCCGGGATGGAATTCCAGGTCCGGTTCACCACCAGTGCAAATGGATTGGTGCTGACAGGCACCGCGCCCTATTCGGGAAAAGCGAATGTATCCCTGGACGCGGCAGTGGAGTTGACCTTTCAGACGCCTGTTTCGAAAGGTGCCTCTTTTGCGGATATTTCCATCCGGGATGCGATGGGAAACACCATTGGGTTCGTGGGTGAGGAAGTTGGGGGGAAGGCAATCCTGAAGCCGGTTTCCCCGCTGTCACCCTCCGAGGCGTATACGGTCACAATCCCGGCGGGAGCCTACCGGGGAGAAGGTGGCACCCGAAATGATGCGTATCAATTCACCTTTTCAACGGTCAAAAGACTAGCGCTGACGGAAAGTCACATCAAGATTCCCCAGACAGGGCTGGTCAACAAACACGCCCTGTTTGACGCATCCGCCGTGGAGACGGTCGCGAGATTGGCCGGCCATCGGATTGTGTCCTATGACTGGCGCGTGGATGGAGCGCAGGTGCTCACCACGAAGTACGGCTATCATCTGTTCCGGACCGTGGGGCCCCATGAGGTGAAGATCCTCCTCACAGACAGTCAGGGGATTCTGTACGAGTTTACCAGAATCATCGCGATTGAGCCGTTGTCAGATATTCTGATGACGCTCAGGGACAGCGGATCTTCGCCCCAAAGCACGTATGTGGATTTTCCCGGTTTTGAGCAGGAACTCCTGTATGAGCTGAATCTTACGCGAAACGGGCAGTTTGTCTACGGGGAACGCATCTCCGTGGAGCTGTTCAAGAACGGCGTCCTGCAGCGGCCCTTCATGCCAATCACGTCCTCTTATGGCGCGAATACCTATCGCTTCGCATTTACCCCCAAAACCGGTGAGAATGGCCTGTTCGAGCTGGTGTTCACCTATGCGGGCGTGGATGGCACACAGCAGCTCCGTGAGCCGGTTCAGGTGGTTTCCTATCGGCCGGCCATGGCCAAGGCCTTTTCGTTCCGCTTGTACGATTTGAACACAGAGGGATATCATGAGGCACCGGCATCGCTCGCTGTGACGGTGGGCGGCAAGCAGATGCAGGCGGTGAAAAGATGGGATGAGACCCATCAGTGCCATGTCTATGCGCTTTTCAAGGAAACGCTTCCCGCGAACACCTATTACAGTTTTCAGGTGGAAGCCTGGAACAGCGTGCGGTATCAGCAAAATGTGTATGTGGGTACGGATGAATCGGCACCGGTTGTCATCACCGGACGAACGATCAAGCCAGGTGGCATCAAGAGCGTCCGCGTGGACGAGGCGCGCTGCACCGTTTCGGATCCTTACTTTTACAACCTTTTCTTTGAGGGTGTTTCCGCGAAATGGGCGCTCCTTGTGGAAGGCGACTGGAAGGATGCGGATCCGGGGTATTATGAGTTCAAGACCTCGACAGACGACGACTTCTCGCTGAAAATCAACTGCACGGACCCTGAGGGGGCGCAGTCCATCATCTTGGACCCCGGCCTGCAGCTGGAGGCCGGAGATGATCTCCTCATCCGCATGGTGACCAAGCATGGCGTCGCCTCGATTTGGTACTACACACCCTATTTTGAGGTCATCACACAGCCAACCCTCATGGGCAGGGCCCTGCCCGTCTCCATTCACAGCGGAGAATATGCGGTCAGCTGGCCCACCGTGTTCCCCGGCGCCATTGGCGGAACCATCGGGTTCCTGGATGGCATCCCGGTTGTTGACGGCGGCAGCTTTGGGTTGGGCAGCGGCATGCCGACCTTTGAGGGAACCCTCAATGGCAATGTCGTCGATCCCTGGATCGATTTGGGATTTGGCGTCAGTGGCGGCTATGGGCAGGACACCAAGACGAAAACAGCCACGAAGTACAAGAAGCTGAAGAAGGTCACCGCGGTGGGTTACGAATTCAGCATTGAGGTGGAAGGCGAGTGTCAGCTTTCGTACAATGCCTCAAACAAGGAATGGAGCGTGTACAACTTCTTCATTGCGCTCTATGGAGACCTGGTGAAGGAATGGTCCAAGGGATATGAATTCCTGGGAGTCGGGTTCTCCGCGGGGGTGGGCATCGGCGGCGAATTATATGGCGCCCTGAATGTGGACAACCGCAACAGCGCGCCCCAGTACAGCGGCACCATCGGCCTCACGCCAAAGGCGCATCTGAGGGTGTCCGGAGATTTTGCCATCGCCAGGGTGGACGGGTATCTGAACGCGCGCCTGCCGGCACAGATCCATTTCCCGACGGGCTATATCGGTGCGGATGTGGATGTCAATGCGAACATCTACGCGCAGGCACTGTTGTGGGGAAAGACCATTTACGACAAGCGTCTGTACCACGCGCACTGGGACAATGGAAAGAAAAAGGTGGCCATCGGATCGCTCCAGGATGAATTGCGGGCGTTTGCCTTCCAGGGAGATTCCTCCCTTGGGAATGCGCCGTTGGTGAATGATGCGCAGGGAACTGCGTTTTTGGAGAATGAGTCTTTGGAGAAGGATGTGCCGGGAACTGCATTTTTGGAGAATGAGCCTTTGAAAAATGGGCCTCCGGTGAATGATGCATTGGCGGTCGTGGCGAGAGATTACCTGGCAAGGCCGTCCGAATGGAAGCCTAGGGAGATGACCATCACGCCGCCGTTCTATGCGGCCACCAACAATGTGGCGGAATTCTCCGGGCTGCGGCAGGCTGCGGAGGCGAATCCTGCCGTCAGCGTGAGGCTGGAAAACCTGTATCCTGACGCGGAGATTCGGTTGGTTCGAAATGGGGAGGAGACCTGGCTGGTCTGGACGGATGACAATCCGGACAGGGACGCGGTCAACCGAACCCAGCTTCGGTATTCCGTCCTGAAGGATGGCGCATGGCGCAGCCCGGCGTGGTTCCACTCCGATGGCACCGCGGACTTCGATCCGGCGGTGGCCGCGGCCGAAGACGGTGTGCTCATGGCATGGCACAACATTGGAAGCATGGTCACCGAGGCGGATGGCCTTGCGGGCATGCTGGCGCAATCCGAAATCAGTGTGACCGGGGGCGTGTTGAGCGCGGAAGGCAGTCCCGACATCATTCGGTTGACAAATGATGCGGCGATCGATCACTCGCCCAGACTGGCCGCGTCGGGTGAAACCGCGCTGCTGGTCTGGACCAAATCAACCTCTTTGGGATTTGCGATGGCTGATGTGTCGGCATCGGAACCCGGACAGGGAAATCAGCTGTATGCGTCAACCTGGCAAAATGGCGTGTGGGGTGCGCCGTCGGCCATCGGGGATGCAAGCCGAACCGTGCTTGATGCGAGCCTCGCCATGGCCGGAGAAGAAGGCTTGTTGATCTACTCGGTGGATGTTGACAACGATCTGTTCTCATACGGGGATCGGGAGATCTTCGCCAGATACTGGCAGGATGGCGCGTGGGGTGAAGCCATCCGGCTCACAGACAATGCGCTGGAGGACGCTTCCCCCAAGGTCGTGCACGCAGGCGGGCAATGGGTCATCACCTGGTTGCAGGAGGGGAACCTCCAGTACCGATTGGGTCTGAACGGGGAAACAAGGGCAGCGGACG
>JAEWSN010000239.1 GCA_023459915.1 Bacillota bacterium | reverse complement strand
AAGCGGCCGGCGCTTTTGTTTACCTGTCGTCCAACAGGACTCATCCGGCGGGTTACGACCCAATCAGCGTCTTGGTTTCGCACCGATCCGTCTCCGCCTGCAGCGTGATGTGGGTGATGCCGTATGTGTCCTCCAGCAACGATTCTATCCTTGCCAGAATCTCGCCGGCGTCACACAGGGACATGTCCTCCATGTCAACATGCGCCTCAAAATGGATGGTGCTTTCATTGGCCAGCCAGCTGTGCATGTGATGGATGTTGCGCACCGACGGAATTTTCTGCACGTCCTTTGCGATGGCTTCATAATCCAGATCGGCCGACGCCTGCATCAGGATGTCCACCGCTGTTTTCAGCACATGCCATGTCTCCCGGAGGATGTACAGGGATATCAGCAGGGTCACCGTGGGATCGAGCCAGAGTATGTTCCACAGCCGAATGGCGATCCCCGCCAGCAGCACCCCCACGGAGGAAGCGGTATCTCCCAGCAGATGCAGATAGCTGGAACGGATGTTGAGGTTGCCGTGGGAATCCTTTTCAAGGACAAGCACAGACAACAGGTTCGCAACCAAGCCAATGGTGGCGACCACGATCATCAGTGTCCCCTTGATGGGCTCCGGTGCGGCGTAGCGGCGGATGGCCTCTAAAATGAGAAACCCGGAAATGGCCATCAGCACAGCCGCGTTGACAAACGCCGCAAGGATTTCCGCCCGTTGATACCCATACGTGCGTCTGGCGTCTCTGGGCTTGCCCGCAATGCGATTGGCGATGTATGACAAGGCAATCGCCAGCGTGTCGCTGAGATTGTGCGCGGCATCCGACAACAACGCCACACTGCCGGATATCACCCCGCCGATGAACTCGGCGATGGTGATGCTGGCGTTGAGCAGGGTGACCCAGAAAATCTTCCTCCCGGAAAGCGTGTGGGCGTGTGCCCCATGACCATGTGATCCGTGGTCATGCGATCTGTGATCATGGGATCCGTGGCCATGCGTGCCGTGATCATGGGATCCGTGGCCATGCGTGCCGTGATCATTGGATCCATGCGCATGCGGGCCGTGGTCGTGTGGCTCCCCATTCATGTGGGAATCCGCCTTATGTGTATGTCCGTGTTCATGACGGCCCATCCAGCTTCCTCCGTTTCCGTTCACTTTTCCGCGGCAATCATTTCCTTGATTTCCTTGACGGGAGGAATGCGCCCCGACGCCTTGATTTTGCCGTTGATGATGAGCCCCGGTGTACGCATCAGCCCCGCGGCCACAATATCCATCATGTCGGTGACATAGATGACCTCTGTGTCGATGGCCATCTCCCTGACCGCCTCCTGCGCAAATCCCAGCAGTTTCTTGCAGTTCGCGCATCCAGAACCCAATACCTTGATTTCCATGACTGTCTCCTTTCATATCTCCCTGTTCATCATACCCGAAGCATGTCTTCAACGGGATACCGCCCGGCAACCTACGCGCCGTCCCCGGTTTGCAAACGGATTTTCATCGCTTCCTTTTCCGGTTGCTTCATGACTTTCTCCGTCAGGAAAGCAATGCCGCCAATCCCCACCAGGTTCACCAAAAATCGTGCCAGGGTGAACTGCCAGCCCATGGAACCGAGTTCAAACAAGAGCATCGGAATCTTGGTGGTGGACCAGGCGCCGATGAAGATCAGGACATACCGCAACGCGGCACCCTTTTTCAGCAGCACGACGGCGATGGGGAACGCGGCATACAACGGCCCCGCCGCGGCCGAGCCAAGCAGGAACGCAAGCGCGGCTCCCCGCAGGCCCGAACCCGCGCCCATCATCTTGATCATGGTTTCCCTTGGTACCCAGACGTCAAGCAGACCCAGCAGAATGAAGATGGGCGGGAGGATGGCCAGCATCTCCAGCAGGTTCTGCCCGGTCATCCGGAAAGAGGTCACCCCGATGACAGGAAACAACAGCAGCAATCCCAGATTCACCGCCAGTAAAAACAGGAAACCCTTGTACCTTTTCAGCAGCTGCTTCATCGCATCACCCATCCAATCACCATGGCCACCACGAACGAGAAGCCGAACGCCAATCCGTTGCGGACAAAGGTGGCTTTTTTGCCAAACGTCGCGATTTCCACCGGCATCGTCACAATGCCGACCATCATGAGCGTGGAGATGAATACGGCTATCTGCATGAACCCGGCCCCGCCCTGCAGCAGCGCGGAGGCCAGCGGAAAAGCCACAAAACCGGGGATGAGCGTGATCGAACCGATCACGGCCGCCAGCAGCATGCCTGCCCAGCCGGACTGGCCGCCAATCAGCGACGCAATGAGATCCTGATTCAAGGCCGCCAGCAGCATGCCGACCATCAGGATGATGGCCAGAAACTGGGGCAGGATGTTTTCAAAAGACTTCCAGGCCTTTTTCAGGGACATTTTTGTCTTGCTCCGATCCTTCCGCCAGGAAAGAAACAGGAGTACGCCGGCGGCGCCATACAACAAATACGTGAACAATGCACTCTTCTCCTTGTCTTCATGATGATTTCAGTTTCGGGTCGCCCAGGTCTCGTGCGCTATGGGAACAGGAAGGAACCCGCGTTGAAGAGGTAGCCAATCAGAAGAATCCCTGCTGTGACAATCCCGACAAAGACAACCAGCAGGCGCGTCTTCACGACCTTCTTCAGCAGAATCAGCGACGGCAGCGACAAGGCGGTCACCGCCATCATGAAGGCAAGCACGGTGCCAAGCCCCACGCCCTTTCCCACCAGGGCTTCCGCGATGGGGAGCGTGCCGAAGATGTCCGCGTACATGGGAATGCCCACAAAGGTGGCAATGGGCACGGAAAACAGATTCTGCTGCCCAAGAATGGCGGTGATGATGTCCGCCGGTATGTAATTGTGGATGGCGGCGCCAATCAGCACCCCAACCAACACATACAGCCAGACCTTGCGGACAATGTCCGCGACCTGTTCCCTCGCGAACCGGACGCGCTCCCGGACGGTCATCGCGGCTTCTTCCACCGCGGCCATCTTGTTGCCATACACAAAGGGCTCCACATATTTTTCAAGTTTCAGGTGACTGATGAGCGAACCGCCCACCACCGCGAGCACCAGTCCCACCACGACGTACGCCAGGGCAATGCGCCAGTTGAAGATGCTGGCCAGCAGCAGCACCGAGGCCAAATCCACCAGCGGGGAGGATATCAGAAAGGAAAACGTGACACCGATGGGCAACCCGGCGTTGGTGAAGCCGATGAACAGCGGGATGGAAGAGCAGGAGCAAAACGGGGTGATGGTGCCGAGCAGCGCCCCGAGGATGTTGGCGGAGATGCCGTTGAAGCGGCCAAGAATGCGTCGGGTGCGCTCCGGCGGGAAAAAGCTTTGAATGTATGACACGGTAAAGATGAGCACGGACAGAAGAATGAAAATCTTGACGGTGTCGTACAGGAAGAAATGCAGACTGCCGCCGATCGGCTCGGACACCGGCAGCCCGAAAACCTCCTCCACCAGGCGGCGGAAAAGTTCGGACAACCAGGTCATTTTCAACAGGATGTCGTTCAGGGATGAGAAAAAGGATTTGATTGCCTCAAGAAACATCAGTTGCCCCCGCTGCATGTAACCGGATCAATACGCTGACGCCGGTGGTTGGTTCGATCAGGAAGTCAGCCGGCAGCAATGCACACCGGTTGTCGCTTCTCCGGACGCATCCGCATCGCGGGAGGTCAGCCCGGCGAGAAAGGCCTGTGCCTGCTCGAAGCGTGCCGTGTTCAGGGTGTACCGCATCCAGGAGCCATCCCGCACGGCCGATACAAGCCCGCTTTCCGTCAATATCTTCATGTGGTAGGAAAGCGTTGGCTGGGTGAACTGAAACCGCTCGAGCAGCTTGCAGGCACAAAACTCACCCCCGGAGAGCATCTCGAGGATTTGCAGGCGCGTATCGTCCGCCAGCGCCTTGAATACGGGAATGGGATTGAAGCCGTTCATCATGTTTCACCTCATGGCATTGCTATGGAGATTCATCCCATGATTCCAGTGCAAAAAGTCGTGAAGCGCGTTGTTGCACTGGCATCATCCTATCGAAGCGTCTCCGTATGGACAGGCATTGATATCGAGAACTGTTTATATTGAAATCTCTTTATATAGAATACTTCCTATGTGCTTGCCTGTCAATCCACGTGTTCCTTGTCTCCGTGACAAGGTCACATCAGGAGAAGGGTTCCCGCCAATCCGGCCAAAGTCAGGTCCATCCATATACAAACACATATCCCAAGACATGGCAAAAGGGCGTCCCGTACGCCGGGACGCCCTTCTGAACAGTTCGGATGAATGGAATGACCGCTTACTCCGTGACCAAAGGGAATTCCTTGTTGGTCCAGCCCTGCGGCACATTCGACGGCATGCCGGAGCCTCCGTTGAGCGACACCGCGTCATAGCCCAGCAGGCGCATGCCCGCCACAGCCTGGCCGGCTGTCTGGCCCGTGTAGCAATACACCACGACCTTCTTGTCCTTGGGCACACCGCCCAGATTGTCCATCATGGTCTTGCCGAACGGCACGTTGGCGGCACCCTGGATGTGACCCTTGGCATAATCCTCCGCCTTGCGGACAGACAGCAGGAAGAAATCCTCCTTCGCCTCGATCATGGCCTTGAGGTCGTCCTCGGACACCTTGTAGTTCTTGAAACGCTCATCCGCGATGGTGCCAAGGCCGGCATAGTAGGCGGTCACCGCTTCCGCGATGTCCGGATCCACGGCATTGGCGGCATCCGGCAGCGGATTGACCGTTGTTTCGGTCACCGCGTCCACACCCTCCACCTTGGAGATGCCGAAGTTCCATCCCAGATTGACGCTCCGGGCCGGAATGCCCGCAAGGTTCAGTGTCACCACCGCCTGGCCGGCGGTCTGGCCGGTGTAGCAGTAGACAAACACCTCGCCGCTCTGGGGAATCGTGGCGAGCGCGTCGCCAATCGCGGTACCCCAAGGCAGGTTCACGGCGCCCTTGACATGGCCCTTGCCATAGTCTTCGGCAGACCGGATATCCAGTATGGTCATGGGTTCGCCGGCCACAACCTTGGCGACAAAATCCTTCTCGCCAATCTTGTAGATGTGATCCGGCATGTTCTGAACCACTTGGGTGACAGCCGCGGCAACATCCGTGCCCTCGGCGGCAGGGGCCTCGGACTCGGCGGCCGCGGCGGATTCACTCGCAGCCGGGGCTTCCGTTGCGGCAGGCGGCGGGGTGCCGCCCAGATCCATGGTGCCGACCGGCGCTTCCTGTCCGCAGGCGGATAGCCCGAGAACCAGAAGCACGGCAAGCAACAGGGCAAGAATTTTTTTCATGTTCGTCCCTCCCTATGCCCCCTCACAGGGGGCCTGTATGTCTGCTGTTGTCCATGATGCCGTCCGTCGCGGGACGGACCTGTGTGAAGGGATCAGGATGCGTCCTGTACCGTGGGCGCGGTGGATGCGGCCGGCGCCTCTTCCTTGGGCATGTCGCCGGCGGACCATTCCACCCAGGCGCCGTCATACACCTTGACATTGGTGAATCCGGCTTCCGCAAGGACAATGGCCGTCTGCGCCGCGCGGAACGAAGTCTTGCAGTACGCGATGATCGCGTCGTCCGGCTTCAGGCCCAGGTCGGCGTAATTGAGGCGGGTGTCGCGTCCGGAACGGAAGGTGCCGTCCGTGTAGAGGTTCTTGGTGTGCGGATACAGAATGGCACCGGGAATGGCGCCCTCATCGTATTCGGCCTGGGTGCGCACATCGAGCAGCTTCACTGTCGACATGCCTTCGGTCGCGGCCTTCACCTCGTCCATCGTGGCAATCATGGACGCGTTGGGTCCACCGGCCACATAGGTTTTGGCTTCCGGCGCCGGAATGACGGTGGAAAGCGGCAGCCCGGCCTTCACAATGGCGGTTTCCCCGCCATTGACCACCGAAACCGCCTCGTGGCCGTAATACCGAAGCACCCACCACACGCGGCCGGCATATACGCCCCCGTTGTTGTCATAGACAAACACGCGGGTGTCATTGCCGATGCCATGCTGGCCGAGCACGTTCTGCACCTGCTCCGCGGGTGCCACCAGTCCGGGAAACGGTTCCTGGACGGAAAGCAGTGCCGGCGGCAGGTTGATGGCCCCTTCAAGGTGCCCTTTGTAGTAATCCTCTGGTGTTCTGGCGTCGATGACGACAGTTGCGGCATCCTGCATCTGCGCGGCCAGCGCGTCGGCTTCAATGAAGAAGGCGCTGTCCGTGAATTCGGTTTTGTTGCAGGCTGTCAGTCCCAGCAACAGCGTGACCGTCAGCAGACAAATGACCGCTCGTTTGATCGTTCGCTTCATCGTATCCTCCCCGGTCAGGGTGTGAAGATTGTTAAAAATTGCACAAGCTTGGGAACCATGCATCCACAACTCATTCACACGGCTTCATTATAGGGGATGAACCGGCGGCATGGTCATTGCTTTTGCTAATGCTTCATCAGCCTTGCTGATACCCGACGGCAGGCAGTGGATTGGCGGGGATTCCCGAGAGCGCCGCCATGTTGGTCTTTTGGCCTGTCCCGCAATCATGTATGATGGTCAGGGAGCCTGTTCCGGAGCCACTGCAACTTCAGTGGCAGGACAGTGTCCGGAGACAGGCTGACTTCCAGTGGCAGGGCAGCAGGCGGAGGGAGGGACAGGGCGTGGCATCACGAAACAACCAAATCCCCGACCAAATCCCCAACCAAATCCCCGACACGGGGACGGCTTCCGGCGCTTCCCCGCGCATCCGCCGTCTGTACGCGCTGTGGCTGCTGATCTGGACCGCCGCGAACCTGGTATTGCTGACAAGCTTTCCCCACGTCCATTCCGACGAGGTCTGGCTGGCCGGCCTTTCCGCCGCCATGCGTGAAGCCGGCTCGCTGCGCGTCACGGAACCATTCTTCGATCTGTTTCCCCGCCAGCCGCACCTGCTCAAGGTGCTGTTCCACCTCATCCAGGCGCCGCTGCTGGCCCTGCCCGGTGCCACCATCTTCTGGGCCCGGCTGCCCTCGCTGCTGGCTGCCACCGGCACCCTGGCCGCGCTGTTTCGACTGCTGGCCCGCACGCATGGAGAGACCCCGTTTACACTGATTGCCTGCGCGGCGCTGAGCCTGCATCCACAATTTCTGCTCACGGCACATGTCGCCCGTCAGGAAAGCCTGCTGCTGCTGTGTCTGGTGCTGGCGCTGCTGCTGTACGAACGCCTTGTGAACACGCCGTTCTTTCCGCTTGTGCCGCTGTTCATCGGTGTTTCGGCCCTGCTCCACCCCAACGCGTTCCTGCTGGCCGCCATGCTGGGCGCCCGCCTGCTGTTCTCGGTTTTACAACGGAGGGCCCGGGTCTCCCAACTGTTCTGGTATGGCGGCATGCTTGTACTGGCCGCGGGGTTGCTGGCAGGCGGCAGCCTGCTGCTCAACCCCTCTTTCCTTGCCGACTACCGGAGCTTTGGCGCCACGCTGTCGGTGGACGCGCCGCCGCCGGCCCGCTGGCAAAACTTCCTGTCCTACTTCATCAAGCTCCATCAACGGATTTCCGGCACCTACTGGCTGGCGGACAACCGGTTCTGGTTCCTCCTCACCGGCGGTACCGCAGCCATTGCCCTGCTGTTGCCGGCGCGTCGGCTGTTCCGGCGCGCGGCGCGCACCACCACGACCGGGGCCATTTCCGGAACCGACGCGGGAGGCCCTGCGGCCGGCACCCCGGCCAGCGCCGTCTCAGGAACCGCCGCAAGAGGCCCTGCAGCCGGCACCCCGGCCTCGCCTGCCGGCCGAACAACAGCGGGCGATCTGCTGTGCGAAATCTGCGGGTATCTCGCGGGCATGCTGATCATCGGCCGGTTCAATCCCACCGCCATCGTATTCCTGCTGCCAGGTTCCTTCCGGCTCATTGTCCATCTGCTGTCCATGTGGCGGGCTGCGGGCCGGCGTTGTGGCAGGCCCGCAAACACGGTCGGCGGATTGCTGGCGCTGACCCTCGCTTTTTCCGGGGTTCAGGCTGTGGCGCCCTTTGCCGGAACAGGACACACCTATGAGACCCATCTCTCGGAAATCCGGCAGGCACTCGCACCGGATGCCGTTGTGCTGGGCAACCTGAGCGCCGGGTTCGCCTTTGCCGGCCATCCCTTTTACGACATCCGGAACCTGGCGCCGGTGGCCGGCACCACGCCGGATCCCGCGGCCTATCTTGCCCAAAAGGGCATCAACACCGTCATCTGGTACGGGGAGTACGATTACATCCTGCGCAACCCGCAATGGCGCATCCTCTACGAGGCGGAGCCGGACAGCGCAAGGGATGCCGGCGGCCTGTCGGGGCAGGCTTGCTTTCTCGAGGCCCTCAAGGCACATCTGGACACGCATGGCCGGCTGGTCCACCAGTTCGAGGCGCCCATTTACGGCACCCGCATCATCCGCTACATGGGTGACGGGGTGTGGCCGGTGGCCATCTTCAGGCTTGGGCCTCCGTCCAGTGCCGAAACACCCCCTGCTCCACCACGACCCCCGTCACAATGACCAGCACCACACCGGCGTACAGCCCGGTGATGTCCATGAACGCGCGCCGCTCGAACAGATACCAGCCAAGCCCGCCCAGGCTGCCGATGGCGCTGAAAATCATCTCCGCGCTGATCAGGGCGCGCCACCCGCGGGACCAGCCGATGCGGACGGCCGCGCCGATATGGGGCAAGCTCACCGGGATCAGCACATGGAAAACCAGTTGGCGGCGCGTCGCCCCCATGTTCTGCGCCACATCCACCAGATGGGGCTCCACCTGCGTGAAGCCGGTGGACATGCCCAGATAGGCAGACCAGACCACCGCGTGCAGAATCACAAGAAACACGGCCCGCCCGCCGATGCCCGCCACCGCCAGAATCAGCGGCAGCAGCGCCACGCCGGGCAGCGGGTGCAGCATGGACGCGAACAGCGACAGCACCGGACGGCTGGCGGGGACAAAGTAGTCCAGACAGGCCATCAACAGCCCCATCAGGCCGCCCAGCGCCAGCCCGGCCAGCACCAGCCCGACGGACTGCAGCCATTGCAGCGCAAGGGTTCCGTCCGCCAGCCCCCCGACCAGGCACACCAGCACATCGGAGGCTGCCGGCAGAATCAGCGGGTTGACCCATCCCAGCCGGCTGGCCGCCTCCCAGATCACCAGCAGACCGCCCAGCCAAAGCATTTGGGTTCCCGGCTTCACCTTTCGTTCCGGTCGCATCGGGTCACCTCCTCATCAGGGAACCGGCCGTTCCGCCGGCAGGCTGTGGGGCACCAGGGCGTCCGGCGCCGGCATCTGCCGCAGATAACCGGCCTCGGTCATGAACGCCGCAAAGGTTTCCACGCCCAGAATCTCCATCTGGAACACCATCTGGGGATCCGTCAGATACGCGTGTGTCTGTTCCGGGGTCAGGCCATAGGACGGCGCCAGCAGCCCGGCGGCCTCCTCCGGAAAGTCGCGGATGAACGCCATGGACCGGGCCAGCGCGTCGCGCACCGCGGTGAGCCGGATGTCGTCTCCATATAGGGACGGGTCCGCGATGCCCACCAGAAAGCTGAACGGCTCGCCCATCGCCGCTTCCCCGCGCACCAGGGGGCGGATGCCCGGCGTGGCCTCCTCAAGGAAGCTGTAGGGAGGGGCGGTGAAATGCGCCACAACATCGCCCCCGGCCAGCAGCGCCTGCATGCCGTCGGGATGCTTCATGGAAACCAGCTGCCGGTCCAGCGCATCCGCGGCCCCCAGTTCCCGTTTGGCCGCCATCGCCAGCAGGATGTGCTGGATGCTCCCCGGCTGCGGCAGCGCAATTTTTCCATTGCCAACCAGCGCCTGCAGGGAATCGATGTCGGGATTGTTCACGAAAAGGTCCACCGGACAGGATGACAGGCCCGCGATCATGCGCCAGGGCATGCCCTGATCCACGCCAATCAGGAACGGCGGGATGCCGGTGAAGGCCACGTCCACCTCTCCAGCCAGCATGGCCTCGCGGATGGCTGAGGTGTTGGCCAGCTTCACCCACTGGACGGAAACCGGCTGCTCCGGTTCCGCCCGCTCGCGCAGCGCCGCTTCCAGAAAGCCTTTCTCGCGCATCATCTGAACCGGCGCGTAGGCAAGCCCGTACTGTTCGGCCACGGAAACCGACAGCGGTTGCGGGCCGGCGGCGCCACAGGCACCGAACACAAGGACCGACACCAAGACTGACACCAGGACGAGCATGGCTGCGGGTCCGGAAATCCGGAGCACGCGGCGGAGGAACAGGGCTACGGTGTTGTGGCGCATGCGGTATCCTTTCCGTGAGGCGATGTCGGCGGCTTGAGCGGGCGATGCAAAATCCGGTTCCGGCCCTGCGTGTCGCGGACCGCGAGCACGTTGTACAGGCTGTGGAGCCGTGCCTCGAGCGCCTCCGGGTCCGGCGCCTCCACAATGCAGTAGCCCACCCGGCCGGTCGCGTCGCCCGTGGCCGACACCTGCTGTCCCGGCGCAAGGTGGTAGCCCGCGTCCAGCACACCCGGGCAGGCAAGCACCTCCGGCAGCGGCGTCAGGGAGCCGATGACGCACGGCTCACAAAAGAAGAGCTGGACGGACAGAGCCGGGCCGGGCGCAAACACGTCAAAGGCCCGGAGCGCACGCATCTGGCTGGGAGGATGCGGCAATCCCAGCGCGTCCCGGATGGCCGCGGCCGTGAGGTCGAACCCCGTGATCCCGGGAAGGAACTGCGATTCGAACGCGCCCCCGATGCGGCAGGCGATCTCGTTGACGCGGATGCCCTCCGCGCCGATGAGAAACTGGAAATACAGGGGTCCTTCCGGGATTTCAAAGGCTTCGACAATCCGCGCGGTCAGCGCCGCAAGCGCTTTCCCGTGCCGCGCCAGATGTTTTGAGGGCAACTCGTGCGACAGACAGACCCCCAGCCGTTCCGGTTCCGCAAAGGTCACCCGATCCGTGATGGACAGCAGCCGCGGCTCGCCTTGCGTGACCCATCCGCTGACGGTCACCTCCTCATTGGGATAATGGGACTCCACCAGGATCTCGTCCGTCCGGCTAAAACGCAGCACATCCGCCAGTCGCGCGCCGGCGACGGCGGCATCCGGAACCAGCCACACCCCCCGCTGGCCCTGTGAATCCACCGGTTTGACGACCAGCGGAGGCGCCAGGGCCGACATCGGGATTGGATGCCCTGCCGTGTGACCGGCTGCGTAACCGGCTGCATGATTGATTGCTGGACCGACCGCGTCACCGGCCGCGTCACCGGCTGCCTGACCGGCCGCGTCGTCGGCCACATCCGCGCCCCCCAGCAGCGTCCAGGGAACGGTGGGGATACCGGCCTGCTGGAATTGCCGCTTCATGACCCGCTTGTCCGTGACCGCGCGGGCAGTCCGAACCGGCAGCGGCATCGGCAGGCCCAGGGCCTCGGCAGCCAGGGCGGCGGTCAGCACCGGCTGATCCGTCCCCATGGTCATGATGCCGTCCACGGCATGGGCCTGCGCCTCCCGGATCACCGCCGCCACATCAAAGGTGCTGGCGTGGGCACGCGCGGTGCCATGGGCATGGCCGACGGAATCCGGCCTGTTGTCGCAGGTCACCACCTCGTGGCCCATGGCGCGCGCGGCCAGGATGCCGGGCAGCTGCGCCAGCGAGGCGCCGAGCATCATCAATCTCATGGTACAAGCTCCTTGACCGGGCAGGGCTCTCCCTTGCGCCGGAATATCCGGGCGATGGGCCCCCTGCCGTATTCCACCACAATATGCCACAGCTGCGCCACCAGTTTCCAGAAATGGTAGCCGGAAGCGGACACCGCGTCCACGGTATCCCGCACCGGCACCTGCCCAATCCGGATGGGCTCCTGCAGCAGCGTGGCCGACAGGTATACATGCCGGCGGGTCTCCGCCGCCGCGCGCCGTGCCGTCTCCGCGCGCATCGCGCGGAAGCTGGTGAGCCGAATGTCTGCCGGCTTCCGGCACACACCCGCAAGCACCCACTCCTTGACCACTGTGCCCAGCCGCCTGTGAAGCCGCGGCCCCTCCGGGGTTTGAGGCACACCGTACACCACATCATAGCCTGCCGCCAGTTCCGCAAGCAAGCGGGCATACAAAAAGCAGGTTGCCCCACAACGGAGCAACCTGCTTTTTTTGATTCTCTCGCAGCGTTTCCGCTGCATCCATTGGCGCTCCCGGCTGCATCCCTCAGGCAAAGCCCATGGTCAGATGCATTCAGCGCGTCCACAGTGGGACATTGACTCAATACGCCTCGACAAAAACTTCGAAATGCGCCTGGGGATGCAGGCAGGCCGGGCACTTCTCGGGCGCGGCCACCGCTTCGACCACATACCCGCAGTTGTTGCACTTCCACAGGGTGGGGGCGTCCTTCTTGAAGACCTTGCCTTCGGCCACATTGGCGGCCAGCTTGTTGTAACGGGCTTCATGACGGGCTTCGACCAGCGCGATCATCTTGAATGCGCCGGCGACTTCCGGGAAGCCTTCCTCCGCGGCAACCTTCGCAAATGCGGGATACAGCTCCGACCACTCCTCGTTCTCGCCTGCGGCCGCTGCCTTCAGGTTCTCGAGCGTGGTGCCCTGGGCAACCGGATACATGGCGTTGATTTCGATTCCTACAGGCATTTCACCCGCAAAACCCTCGAGCAACAGCTTGTAGAAGCGCTTGGCGTGCTCCTTCTCGTTGTCGGCGGTTTCGGTGAAAAGGTCCCGAATCTGCTTGTAGCCTTCCTTGTCGGCCACGGACGCGTAAAACGTGTAACGGTTGCGCGCCTGGGATTCGCCGGCAAACGCCTTCAGCAGATTCTCAGCGGTCTTGGTCCCCTTCATGCTCTTCATAAAAACCTTCCTTTCCATGTTCCAATTGATGATTCATTTTTTCAAGGCATGCTTCGCAGATACCCTTGAAATACACATTTCGTTCACGCACCATGCAATGCACCGGCATATGTGCCTGCAGCGCCTGCATGTCCACATCAAAATTCTGAACGGCGCCGCAACGTTCGCACTTGAAATGTCCGTGTTCGTGCGTGATGACATCGTACCGCGCCTCATTGTCCTCGATGTGGACCACACGGACCAGTCCGGCTTTTTCCAGTGCGCCAAGCGTGTTGTAAACGGTTGTCTTGGACAGCGTCCGCATTCTGGGCAACAACGCGCGGTGAATGCTATCCACTGTGGGATGGGATTGTTGTGAAAGCAGATGCGCAAGCACCATCACCCGCTGATGTGATGGCTTCACCCCTTGTTGCCGCAGCAAATCCGCTGCTTTCTCAGGCAAAAAGTCCTGCATCCCAGACGCCCGCTTTCGCAAGTTGTAATGATTACAACTTTATTATGATATCAACTTCTTGAATTTGTCAAGGCGTTCATCCCCCACAGGCACAGCCTGAACAAGGCCATGCATCCGGTATGACACTTCTTACTTTCCCAACTGGCGGCAGTTCACACAAGGAAAAATCAATCCCCGATTTCTTCGGGCTTGTGCGGCACCCAGCGCGAAGGTTTGGAGAAGAACCCCCGGATGACATCACGCGGCGTCCCGTCGGTGTCCTTGTCGTGCACACGCGGCAACAGCAGGGTGGCCGCCAGCAGCCGGCCGGCAAAGCTGAGGGTCAGCAAAAAATCGAAGGGCACCACCGGTCGGCCGGTGGGCCAGGTCATGGGATGGGTTGCCAGCCAGGCTCCCGCAGCCTCCATGAGCGCTCCGCCGATGAGCTGGCCGGGCAGGATGCCGAACAGCGCCACCACAAACGCGTAGCTGGCCAGATAGGACGGACGGTCATCCTCCGGCGCAAGCCAAATGGACAGATTCATCAACCCCAGTTCCAAGGCCGGCCACAGAATGCCGGACATCATCTGCACAAAGAAAATGACCAAAATGTAATTGCCCGGTGTGGACCAGTGCCAGAACAGCGGCAGGAAGGCGATGGCCGTCGCGGCCACGGACATGACGGTTTTCATGCCGAACCGATCCATCAGCCGGCCCACACGGCTGACAAACAGGATGGTGAACAGGCTCATGACGGTCTGCGTGAGCAGGGTGATGGCCAGCATGCTCATGTGCAGGTGTTCCAGCATGAAGGGGGTGAAGAAGGAACCGGACAGGTTGAGGCTGAACTGGAATACGGTCGCGAAGACGATGAACCGCCGGTAGTTGATGTCGCGCAACGGGGAGGTGAGCTGGCGGTGCAGCGGCGTGGACACCGGGGTCTGTGTCATGGGCGGGTCGGACACCCAGAAGAAACACACGATGTCCATCGCGCCCAGCACGGCAACGACGGAAAACAGGATGGCATAGCCCTTCGCTCCCGGCACCGCGTCGAGGAACAAGCCGGACAGCGGCGCGACCAACAGGCTGGTGACTGTGCTGATGACCGCCCGGCGGGACAGGTACCGGCCACGGATGTCGTTGGGCACCAGTGCGCCGATCCAGGAGCTGAAGATGATGGTCATGAACGCCTGGGCGCCGGCATTGGTGGCGATGAGCACCAGCACCAGCAGCAGCCGGACACTTTGATACCGTTCGGGCAGCAGCAGCGGCACCAGCGCGATGGGAATGAGGATGAGCCGCTGGAGGAGTCCGGCAATGATGAACAGCTTGCGCCGCCGGCCCGCGCGGCGCAACGCCACGGACGCCACCAGCTGCAGCAGGCCGGTGAAGACGGGCATGGCCATCATGGCCGCAAAAATGAAGTCGCCTCCACCCAGAGAGCGGACAAACGCGTTGAAGGACGGGCCGTTGTAAACGGTCATGTACGCCATGCCAAAGGTCACGGCGAGAATCAGCAGATTGAGATCGCGATGCAGCCCTTCGGCGCGCATGCGGTACTTCCTGATCGACGGTGTTGTCATGGGACGCGGACCTCGCTTTCACTGCCGCCCATCCAGGGTGGCAGACCCGCCATTTCAAGATCTTGCAGCCGGGTTTCACCTCACGCCTGCCCGCCATGATGGTCCCCCACGCGGGCACCGGTGTCAAAAGGCGCATCTGATGATATCACGGCTGGTTGCGATACGCCAGACGGACTGATATGCTGGTGGCAGCAAACGCATCTCCTGGCGCACACCACAAGCAAAAATTACCACGAATCACGCAGGAGGAAACACTGATGGAGCACCCCCGCCGTCCCGGCCCCCCCGCAAGAAACACCGTGATTGGCCCGGTGCCGTCCATGGCCCGTCCGTTATTCCCCAGGCCGTCATGGTTCTTCCCACGGAAGCAGTCACGTCCGGCTGCCTGCCTTGTGCTGCTGGCATTGGCCCTGCCCCTGCTCCTGACCACAGGATGCGGCCTGCAGAAAGCCATCGTCGTCTACACTGCCGTGGATCAGGTGTTTTCCGAGCCCATGCTCGCCAAATTCACGGAGGAGACCGGCATCGAGGTCAAGCCTGTGTTCGATGTGGAGGCCGCCAAGACAACGGGTCTGGTCAACAAGCTCCTCGCGGAAAAAAACAATCCCCAGGCCGATGTTTTCTGGAGCAACGAGTTCATCCAGACCATTCTGCTCCAGGAGGAAGGGGTGCTCGCCCCTTACGTCTCTCCCTCGGCAGGGGACATCCCGGACGCCTTCAGGGAACCGAACGGATACTGGACCGGCTTTGGGGGCCGCGCCCGGGTCCTGATTGTCAATACCGATCTGGTCCCGGACAACCGGTTGCCCACCTCGCTGCTCGGCCTCACCACCGCCGGCGTGTCTCCGGAGCGCATCGGTATCGCGCTGCCGATGTTCGGCACCACCGCCACGCACGCGGCGGCACTGTACGCCGCGCTCGGACGCGAGGTGGGGTATGAATGGCACAAGGGGCTGCTCGACATGGGCGTCCAGGTGGTGGACGGCAATTCCGTGGTCCGTGACATGGTCTGCTCCGGCAGTCTGGACATGGGCATGACCGATACGGACGACGCGTACGAGGCGGTGAAAAAGGGTCATCCCGTCAAGGTGGTGTTCCTCGATCAGGAGGAAGGCGGCCTGGGCACCCTCATCAACCCCAACACGGTGATGCTCGTCAAGGGGGCGCCCAACGCCGAGCTCGGCAGGAAATTCATCGACTGGCTGCTGCTGCCGGAAACAGAGGCGGAGCTGTTGAAAATGGGCTGGATTGACCTGCCCTGCCGCGACGTCGGTGTCACCAGCGAAAATCTCGGAGACGTTCAGGTCAGGGGCATGTCCACCAATCTGGCCGACATCTACCGCATGCTCGACGCCTCCAAGGCGGATATGACCGAGCTGTTTGTGCAATGAATGATAAAAAGCATCTCCCGCGTGTCACCCATCATGCAACCCTTCACGCGCAGGGCGGAACCCGCCGTGCCGGCTTCGTGCTGGCCATTTGGTTCGTGCTGGCCGGCCTGCCGGTGCTGCTGCTGGCCGGGCACACCCTGATCCGCCTCGCTTCGGGCGACCTGCCCCGGCCACTTGCGTTGGTCATCCCGTCCGGGCGACGGCTCCCTCTGTTCGGAAAAACGGTCGGCTTCGCGCTCGCCGTGGCGTTGCCCGGCACCCTCATCGGCCTGCTGGGTGCGGGCGCGGTGTACACCTCCGCCTCTGCGCGTCTGCGTCGTCTGACACGGATCCTGCTGCCCATGGCTGTCATCCCCCCATACATCCACGCGCTGGCCTGGGGGGGACTGCTGCGGGGTCTGAACCGGACACTCGCCGCCGCCGGCATGGCCCGGCTGCCGGAACAGGGCTTTGTCCCCTCGCTTTGGGTGCAGATGATGGCCCTGCTGCCATTCGTCTTCGGCATCATCCACCTGGGCTTTTCCAGCCTGCCGGCCGAAAGTGTGAACGCCGCCCGGTTGCTGGGCGCAGACGCACGCGCGGCACGACGCGTCATCCTGCCGATGCTGGCGCCCTGGCTGGCCGTCGCCTGCCTGTTCCAGTTCCTGGTGAGCCTGCTCGACGACAGCGTGCCCTCGCTGTTCCAGTTCAACCTCTATCCGCTGACCATCTTCTCAGAATACAGCATCCGCTATGACGCGGCCCACGCCATGCTGCTTTCGTTGCCGGTGCTGGCCATCTCCCTGCCGGCCGTCCGCCTGTTGATGGCCGCGCTGCGAAACCTCCCCCTCACCGGCTCCGGCCAAACGGGGTCAGACCCCCGCTGGCGTCTGCCCGCGCCGTTGCGAATCGCAACCGCGCTGGGACTGGCCCTCTGCCTGCTGCAGATCTTCCTGCCGTTGGGATCCCTGCTGGCGCAGGCCCTGCCCTCGTTTTCCGATGCGCGCTGGCTGGCGGACGCGTTGCCGGATTTGGGCGGCACACTGGCGGTGGGGCTTTTGTCCGCGGGCATCACCCTGCCCGTTGCCTGGACCGCCGCGGACGCGATTCACACCCGGAGAGCGGGGCATCCGGTGTGGTGGTGGCTGATGCTGGTTCCGCTCGCCCTGCCCGCTCCCCTGATTGGCGTTGGGCTCATCCACACGTGGAACGCGCCCGCATTGTCCTGGCTGGGGCTGTACAATACGTCGGTGATGCCGGCGCTGGCGGCAACGCTTCGTTTCCTGCCATTTTCCGCCATGCTGCTGCTCGCCGCCATGAAGCGGCAGCACCCCGATCAGCTTGATGCCGTGCGGCTTTTACAGCGCTCCGCCCTGCACGGGCTTTTCACCGTGCGCCTTCCCCTGCTGCGCGGCGCGCTGCTGGGCGCGGGACTGCTCGCGGCGGTTCTCTCCTTTGCGGAGCTGGGCGCCACGTTGCTGTTGCTGCCGCCTGGCGCGGGCTCCCTGACCATCAGGATCTACAATTATCTGCACTATGGCCAGTCCGACGTGATTGCCGGCCTGTGTCTGGTGCTGTATGTGGTGGCCCTGGGCCTCGGCGTGGGGTTTGCCCGGCTGCTGGCCCGCGGACAGGACGCCGCCCCTGGAGAAGCCGCCCCGCCGGACACCATCACCTGACAGGAGGTTCCCATGCAGCCCATCCTCTCCCTCGCCCACGTCACCCGCCGGTTCGGCTCGAACCTCCTGTTCGAGAACCTCAGCCTGACGTTGGAACCGGGCACGCATCTGGCGGTCACCGGCCCTTCCGGCTGCGGCAAGACCACGCTGCTGCGTGTCATCGCGGGGCTGGACGTCCCCGAAGCCGGCACCATCGACATCCGGGGCCGCACCGTCTGTGCCGCCGACGGCACCTGGGTGGCACCGCATCTGCGGAACATCGGGTTCGTCTTCCAGACCCCCGCGCTCTGGCCGCATCTGACAGTGGCCGGCAACATCCGCTACGGACTGCACGGCCTGTCCCGCGAGGCCGCGGACGCGCGGGTCGCGGCACTGCTGCAGCGGTTTTCGCTGGAAGGGTTCGGGAAACGCCGGCCGGAAAGCCTCTCCGGTGGCGAAGCCCGCCGGGTGTCCATCGCGCGGTCACTGGCACCGAAGCCCGCGCTGCTGCTGCTCGACGAACCCCTGACGCATCTCGATGACACGCGGCGCGAGGAGGCGCTCGCGTTCCTGCTCGAGGAGGCCGCACAGTCCGGCACCACCCTGGTCATGGTCACCCACGACGAAGGGGAGGCCCTTCGTTTGTCCGGCGCACGCCTGCAGTGGCGCAGCCCGCAACAAACGCCCTGTTTTCTGCCGGCTTCACCGGGTCGGGATTGACATCCCGCGTCCAGACTGCAAGACTTATTACGCCGGCCGTTGAATATCAAAAACAATTTCATCCTGAATCATGCGCCCACCGTGACCGGCGTGATGACCGTTTCGGATATTTCCCGCCACCGCAACAAATGCAACCGTACCGACACAGGAGGGGTTTGGTTTGACAAAAATAGCCATTGCAGATGATCAAGTGCTGTTTCGCGACATGCTGCGCCTGCTGCTTGCGCAGGAACCCACGTTCGAGGTGGCCGGCGTGGCCGGTGACGGCCAGGAGCTGTTGCGTCTGTGCCGGGACACCACGCCGGACGTGGTGTTGCTGGATGTCCGCATGCCCGACATGGACGGTCTTGAGGCGTTGACGAAGCTCAAGGCTTCCTTCCCGGACCTCCGGGTCATCATGCTGACCACCTTCGAGGAGGAATCCGAGATCCGCCGGGCCTGCCTCTCCGACGCCGACGGGTTCCTGCTCAAGGACGCCCGGCCGGAGGCCCTCATCCTGTCGATCAAATGTGTGCTCGAGGGCATGATGGTGATGCATCCCAGCGCGCGGGCGCTGCTCATCCGCAGCCTGCAGAAGACCACGGAATCGGTTCCCGTCCAGGTGCCCGACGGCATGGCCGCGCTGGACGCGGTGGATCTGGCCATCCTCAAGCGCATCTCCATGGGCAGCAACAACGCCGAAATCGCCCAGGCCATCAACTATTCCGAGGGCACGGTCAAAAACCGGATCTCCCGCATGCTCGATCTCACCGCGCTCAAGGACCGCACCCAGTTGGCCATCTTCGCCCTGCAGAACGGGTTGATTTGACCACGGGAGGCCTGGGTAGGAATTCAGGGAAACAGAATCAGGACAGCGGAAGCCGTGCCTGTCGCGGTACATTGTCCTGAATGTGACAAACTTACGGTTCCACGTTCCGGCTTCTGGCACAATAAAGTCAGAGAAAGTCAGTGAACCGGAGCCATCATCAAATAAAGGTGCGCCAGCACCGGAAAAGGTGCGCCACGCCGGCGCCAGGTGCCACTGCACCGGACCGGGTACGGCAGCACCGGAACAAGGGGATGTGAACATATGCTTGGACTTGGACTTGACCTGAACCTGAATGTGGCCACGAAGCCCATCAAAACCGTAGACCCGTCCGTCGTTTATGACACACTGGTCATCGGCGCGGGGCCGGCGGGTCTGAACGCGGCCCTCTATGCCAAGCGCAAGGGACTTCTGGTCGGGGTGGTCGCCGAACGCATCGGTGGTCAGGTGCTCGATACGGCTTTCGTGGAAAACTGGCTCGGCACAAACCGGATTACCGGTGAAGGGCTCATGAAAACCTATGAGGACCATGTTCGGGAATACGAGGTTCCCGTCACCGGAGATGTCCGAGTGGAAAAAATCATCAATGGCGACATCAAGCAGCTGCAAACCAGCAATGGTACCGTTTACCAGGCCAGGACCCTGGTGATCGCAACAGGCACCATGCCAAGAAAGCTGGGTGTTCCGGGCGAGGAGAGGCTCACCGGACGCGGTGTTTCCTACTGTGCCATCTGTGACGGGTCCTTTTTTGCCGGTCAGAATGTCATCGTGGTCGGCGGGGGCAACGCGGCGGTTGGTGCCGCCATCGACCTGGCGCGTATCGCCAAATCGGTTCATGTGGTGCAGCGCAGCGCAATGCGGGCCGACAAGGTGTTGCTCGACAGATTGCAAGCCCAGGCCAACGTGACCATTTCACTCAGGACACAAATCGTTGAAATCAAAGGGGAAGACACGGTCACCGGCGTCCGCCTGCTGAATACGGAAACAGGCACGGAAACGACCGAGGCGGTGGATGGTGTGTTCATCGAAATTGGCCACAACGCCAGAACCGACTGCATGAAGGGCTTCATCGATTTGGACGCGCATGGGGAGGTCATCATCAACGAGAAAGGGGAAACAAGCGTTCCCGGCATTTTTGCCGCGGGCGATGTCACCACCGTCCCCTACAAACAGATCGTCATCGCCGCGGCGGAGGGCGCAAAAGCCGCCCTGCGGGTCAACGAATACATCAATCGCAGAACCGGGGGAATTCCCTCACCCGCATGACACAACCCTTCACCGGAAGAACCCGCGTTGTTCAACCCGGCACATGGCATTGCCCGAAGCGGCAGGAAAGGAATTCAATCATGGCACTTTTGAACGAACAGATCACCGAACAGCTCAAGCAGGTCTTTGCCCAGATGAAAAACCCCGTGGAGGTTGTGGTGGTCACCAAGGCCGACAACTGTGAAACCTGCGCCGACACCACCGCGTTCATCACCGAATTGACCGACATCAGCGAAAACCTGAAGATGACCGCCCTCGACGAAGGGTCTGCCCGCGCAAAGGAACTCGGCGTGGAGCGGGTACCCGCCATCGTTCTGCTGGGCGCGGACGGCAAGGATTACGGCATCAAATTCTATGGCATTCCTGCCGGCCATGAAATCAATTCCTTCCTGATGGGCATCCTGGAAGTGTCCGGCGCGGGGCAGGCCCTGCCCGAGGCCATGGTGGCCCAGATTGCGGCCATCAACAAGCCGGTGGACATCAAGGTGTTCGTCACCCTGTCCTGCCCGCACTGCCCCGGCGCAGTCGCCAAGGCGCACAAGCTGGCCCTGATGAGCGAGCATGTGAAGGCGGAAATGATCGAGGCCAATACCTTCGGCGAGCTCTCCAACAAATACAAGGTGAGCGGCGTGCCGAAGATCGTCATCAACGAAAAGACCGAGCTGCTCGGTGACCAACCCATTGAGGCGTTCCTGCAGGCCATCGGGAGCCTGTAGGCCGGAAACGGTCCGCCCGTGCCAATTTGGCCCCTTTTTTCCCTCCATGAACCGGATCTGCGCACCCCCTGCGCGGGTCCGGTTCTGTTCATGTCCGGCCATGCCTGCGTATCCCCGACGAATCGTGGTACAATTTTTCTGGATGCCGCAACACCCGTCCGGCTTTTGGGTTGCCACACAAACCGGACAACAGGGGGATCAACGCATGAACCAGGAACCCATCGGACAAACTCCGGAAGAACAGGAAGAACAGGGAAAACAGGCATACGCGCCAACCTGGGCGCCTCCACCGAACGCAGGGGCCACGGAGGCACGAACACACGCATGGGTCGACGGGGACCCGCCGCAAGGGCTGGGCCTTGCGCTCGGTGGCGGCGGCTCGAAGGGGGCCTTTGAAATCGGTGCCTGGAAAGCGTTCCGGGAACTCGGGCTGCGCTTCGACATGGTGGCCGGCACCTCCATCGGCGCCATCAACGGGGGATTTGTGGCCATGGACGCGTTCGAGGCCGCCGAGGAGATGTGGGACAACCTGCGCTTGGATCAGTGTCTCGCGTTCGACGCGCCCTATCCGTTGAAATCCTCGGATCTGCTGAATTTGAAAAACATGCGGACGCTGGCGCGGGAAATGGTCACCCGCCATCGGCTGAACACCCAACCACTGCGGGAGCTGATTGCCCGTTACCTGCCTGAGGATCGCATCCGAAAAGGGCCAATCCGCTATGGACTGATGACCGTGCTGATGCGTTCCCTCACACCCCAACCGCGGTGGATAGAGGAGATTCCCGAGCATCGCCTGCTCGACTACATCATGGCCAGTGCCGGGCTCCCCGGTCTGGCCCCGGTGGAGATTGAGGGTCGCCGGTTTCTTGACGGCGGCTTCGCCGAGGTCCTGCCCCTGTCCATGCTGAGGGCACAGGGCTGCCGCCGGATTGTGGCGGTGGAGCTGTCCCCGAAGGCGCAGCTGCGCGGACCGGTCATCGACAACCTGCAGCTCACCCTCGTGCACGACCCGGAAGATTTGGGCGGTATGTTCGATCTGCGGCCCGCCACCCTTGCGCGGAACCGGCGGCTGGGGTATCTCGACGCCATGAAGGCGTTTGGCCGGCTGCAGGGAGAACGCTACACCTTCGACAACGCCGCGTACCGCGCGCTGCTGGCCCGTTTCGGGCATGAGCACCTCGCGGGGCTGGAGCAGGCGGCCGCCGCCTACGACATGGATCGGCTGCCCATCCACACCGCCGAAACCTTCCTTGACACCCTGCAGGCCTGCCGCCAGGAGGCACAGGCAGCCTATGAGGCAAAACGTGAGGCGCTGAAGATAGAGGAAAAGACGGAAGCGGTCTGGTCAGGCCGGCTTCCGTCCCTGAAAATGTTGCCGCCGATGCGGCTTTCCTTCCTGCTGGAGCTGACGGCGAAGGCCAGAACGGCCGGCAACCGCTTTCACATCCCCACGCAACTGTTCCGCAACCTCGAGCTTGCGGCCGATGCGTTGCGCGCACTTGACGAGGAGGACTGATGCCTTGCGGCATCCTCCCTACTCCCCGGCCACCCGCCCGTCGCCAACCATGGCAGCGGGTTCGGGCAACCGCTTTCTTTCCGCAATTCGCCGGATGTTCGATCGGGTGGATTCCGCTTCTCCCAATGCAGACGGTTTTCCCGTTGCCTGCTTCGCCAGCGTGGCCGTGCACGCCACTGGACTTGCCGGTTCGACCGCATTTGGCGATTCTGCCGTACTCCCCGGTTCGGCCGTATTCCCCGGTTCAACCACGGTCCCCGGTTCAACCGACGGTTCCGCCAGCGGCAGCCACACCGTCGCCTTGAACAGATCTCCGTCGATCGCCAGCTGCAGTTGCCCGCCCATCAACTCAGCCAGGCTGCGCGCGATGGACAGCCCCAACCCCGAACCTTCCGTGGTTCTGGACTCATCGCCACGCACAAACCGCTCCGTCAGTTGTTCCACCGGCATGTCGAGCGGCGCAGCCGAGACGTTCCTCACCATCAGCACCCCCTGCCCGTCCTGCCGAATCAGATCCACATACACACGCGTCCCGGGCAGCGCGTACTTGCAAACATTCGTCAACAGATTCTCCAGCACGCGCCACACATGCCGGCCATCGGCCAGAACGGGAACAGCCCCCGCCTCGCTCCGAAGACGCACATCCAGATTGGCCAGCCAAAACCGATTTTCGAACTCGCCGCAGGCCTGCAGCACCAGCTGGTGAAAGTCCAGCGTTTCGGCGTGCACCGTGAGGTTGCCGCTCGAAGCCTTGCTCGCCTCCACCAAATCCTCAATGAGCTGCTTCATCCGGGCCGCCTTTTCCTCGAGCACCTTCACATAGCCGGCCGCCTTTTCGTTGGCAAGATCTTCCCTGCCAAGCAGATCCACATAATTGACGATGGAGGTCAGCGGTGTCTTGAGGTCATGGGAAACATTGGTGATGAGATCGGTTTTCATCCGCTCCCCGCGCACCGCTTCCTCAACGGCCCGGCGATGTCCTTCCCCGATGGTGTTCAGCCCTTCGGCCATGTCGCGCAGCAGGAAAGGCATTGGACGTTTGGATGGGGGCGCGGGACGCAAATCGCCTGCCGCCATGCCCAGCGTCCGCTGCCGGATGTCCGCAAACGCCACCAACCAACGGGCCACGCCAAAGAGTACCAGCAGGTTGAAGCCGGCAAGCACGAAGAAAAGGAAGATGGTGCCCGTGCGGCTCATGCCGCGTGCGGCCGCGAGCAGCATCAGCACCAGCACCCCATTCCCCGCCGCATAGCCGCCCAGGATGCCCAGCATGGCCAGCCATGCCT
>JAEWSN010000238.1 GCA_023459915.1 Bacillota bacterium | reverse complement strand
CCGTCCTGGGCATGAACATCAATGGCATTGCCGGGCAACGGGTTGCCGGACACGCGCTCTATGTCGCTGCGGAACAACCATGGGTGTCCAGAGTCCACCCTGAATTCCTTGTTGTGAACGAGGTATGCTTTGGCCATTCCGTTTCCCCTCCGTCAGACAGATTGAAGGCACCTGTCGCTTTGCATTGTAGCACACCTTGACCCCGTCCGATATCGTATGCATGATTGCAGCGCAAAAAGTCGCTCTGCGACTTTCAACGACAAGTTTGCCTGCAAACTTGTCGTTGCTGAAACAGCCAAAGGCTGTTTCAGTTGCCGGAATCGGTGATTCAGTGTCCTGAAGGCACGATATCGTGCCTTCAGGCTGCAGGAATTCAAGAATTCCTGCAGCACAACTCGCAGAAGCGAGTTGTTACACTAGAATCATGCATCGGGTTGGTGTTTTTGAGGGGCCATTTTGTGGGATAATGAAGTCAAAGGCGCCAGTTCATGGGTTCGTTTTGCGGCGCGTTTTTCAGGTTGACAGATGTTGTTTGCAACGAATCCATTGATGATGTTTGCAGGAGGAGAAGCATGGAACCCTTGAAAGTTTTGTTTGCCTCATCGGAGGTTGAACCTTTTGTGAAAACCGGAGGCCTGGCCGATGTCGCCGGCTCCCTGCCGCGCGCGCTGTGCAGGAACGGACTGGATGTGCGCGTGGTCATGCCCAAGTTCAAGCAGATTCCCGCGCAGTACCTGGAGCGGATGACCTTTCTTGGCCATGTGGAGGTGGACCTCGTGTGGCGCAGACAGTACTGCGGCATCTACCGGCTGGAGGAGAAGGGGGTCACCTGCTATTTTCTGGACAACGAGTTTTATTTTCACCGGGACTGGTATTATGGCGAGGGCGATGACGGGGAGCGGTTCGCCTTTTTCAGCCGCGCCATTCTGGCGTTTTTGCCGGTCATCGGCTTCAAGCCGGACATTCTTCATCTCAACGACTGGCAGACCGGCATGACCCCGGTCTTCCTGGACGCCCATTTCCGCTGGAGCCGTGAGAACGGATTCTATCGTGACATGAGAACCGTCTATACCATCCACAACCTGCGGTATCAGGGCGTTTTCCCCAAAGGAATGATGGACACCGTGCTTGGGCTGGACTGGAGCTGGTTCTATCATGGCGGCGTGGCCCACAACGACTGCGTCAACTTCATGCAGGGCGCGCTCAACCAGTCCACCCGCATCACCACGGTCAGCCGCACCTATGCGGAGGAGATTCGCCATCCCTTCTTCGGGGAGGGACTGGAGGGCACCATCGCGCGGCGGGGTACCGACCTGCGGGGCATTGTCAACGGCATTGATTACGAACACAACGACCCGCAGACAGATACCAGGCTGTATGCGACCTTCAGCGCGTCCGATCTCACCGGCAAGGCTGTGAACAAGGAGCATTTGCAGCGCCAGCATCATCTGCCGGTGCGTCCGGATGTGCCGTTGGTCGGCATCATTTCCCGGATGGTGGATCAAAAGGGCTTCGATCTGGTTGCGCATGTGCTGGAGGAACTGTTGCGGGAAGATGTGCAGGTCATGGTGCTGGGCACGGGCGACGCGAAGTATGAGGAATTGTTCCGTTGGGCGCATCATGCGTATCCCCGGAAAATGTCCGCGCATATCCGCTATGATGGCGTGCTGGCGCAGCGGATGTATGCGGGCTGCGACATGTTCCTGATGCCGTCCCTGTTTGAGCCGTGCGGCCTGTCACAGATTTTCAGCATGCGGTACGGCACGGTTCCTGTTGTCAGGGAAACCGGAGGCCTCAAGGACACGGTGGTTCCCTACAATCGCCTTACCGGCGAGGGAACCGGCTTTACCTTTGCCAACTACAATGCGCATGAAATGCTGGACGCGCTGCGTCGGGCGTTTGCCCTGTTCCGGGAGCCGGAGCAATGGGAAAACCTTGTCCGTGCCTGCATGCGGCAGGACTTCAGCTGGGATCACGCGGCACGGGAGTATGAGGCATTGTACCGGGAAATCATGACGGCGTTTCCGGACCAGCCGGTTGTCACCCCAAAGCCGCCACGCAAACGTGCTGCGCGGAAAACCGCCGCGGAGGCGACGGTGTCCGTTGAGCCCGTGCCTGCCGCCACGCGCGCGACATCGCGTGCGCGCAAAGCGTCCAGGACCCCCGCCGTGACAGCCGCGTCCGAGGCGACGCCGGTGTCGGTAGGGGAGGAGACGGACACATCAGTGCCGGCGGGCAAACAGACACGCAAGCCGGCCGCGAAAAAGGGAGCGGCGGCGAAGGCCGGCGCGAAAAAGGAAACGGCGGAAAAGGCTGGTACGAAAAAGGAAGCGGCGGCGAAGGCTGGCGTGAAAAAGGAAACGCAGGCCAAGCCGGCACAGAAAAAGCGTGAAACCAAGAAAGCGACCGGCTCTCCCAAGCGGTCCGCTGGTACGGGAACCAAGGGAACGCCCGCGAGAAACCGAAAGAAGGATGCGGCTGAAAGCCTGGACCGGGAAACCCTCCAGACGCTGTCCGAGACGCCCGGGCAGCTGTTGGACGACCCGAACTGAACACTTGCCGCCTCACCTGTGCCGATGACGGGCAGGGAGGAAACAAAGAACCAGAAAGGAAACCAACCATGAAAATTCTCTATATTGACATGCCATCCGGCATCAGCGGGGATATGACACTGGGCGCGTTTCTTGACGCGGGTGTCCCCGAGCGGGTACTGCGGGAGGGGCTTGCCCGGTTTGGGCTTGGTGGCTATGAATTGAAGATTGGCCCCGGCGAAAAAGGCGGCATCACCGGCACGCATGTTGATGTACTTGTGCATGACGAACCGGATGCGGGCAGCCACGACCATGGTCATGACCACGACCATGATCATGACCACGACCACAGTCATGACCACGACCACAGTCATGACAACGACCACAATCATGACCATGACCATGATCATGGGCACGACCATGATCACAATCACAATCACAATCACGACCACGACCATGACCACCCGCATGTGCATCGCAACTGGCGCGACATCCGTGACATGATTGTCCGCAGTGCGTTGCTGGATGGGGAAAAGGAGTTGGCCATCCGCATTTTTCAGCGGGTTGCGGACGCGGAAGGCAAGATTCATGGCAAACCGGCCGACGAGGTGGGGTTCCATGAGGTGGGCGCGGTGGATTCCATCGTGGACATTGTCGGCGCGGCCATTTGCATGCACTGGCTCGCTCCGGATCGCGTGGTGGCGTCACCGGTGAACACCGGCAGTGGCTTCGTGCGTTGCCAGCACGGCCTGCTGCCGGTTCCCGCACCGGCCACCGCCGCCATTCTGATGACCGGCGGCGTGCCCATTTATGCCAAGGGCAGTCCGGGGGAACGGACCACACCCACCGGCGCGGCCATTGTGGCGGAGTTCGCCCAGGCATTTGGCCCCGTGCCGCCCATGGTTGTGAGACAGATTGGGCATGGCGTGGGGGCCAAGGACTTCGATTCGGCCAACATCCTGCGGTTCATGGTGGGGGAGGATGCTTCCCAGGCGGAGGACGAGGTGGTGGTGCTGGAGGCCAACATGGACGACATGACCGGCGAGGCGGCCGGTTATCTGATCGGCAGGCTGTTTGAGGCCGGCGCAAGGGACGCGTTCTACATTCCGGTTCAAATGAAGAAGAACCGGCCGGGCATGCTCCTGTCGGTCATCACCACCGCGGATTGCGTGCGGACGCTTGAGGCGCTCATCTTCCGTGAAAGCAGCACCATCGGCATTCGCCGCGCCACGATGAAGCGGACGGTGATGGACAGGGACATCGTCACCGTGCAGGTGGCGGGAGAGCCGATTGCCGTGAAACGGTCTTCCTGGCAGGATGTGCGAAAAGACGCGCCGGAGTACGAGGATGTCCGCCGGGTGGCCGAGGCTTCCGGGCTGCCGTTCAGGACGGTGTACCGGATGGCGGAGACTGCCGCCGCGCGCGAATGGTCCGACGCCTGAAAAAGGCGGAGACCAGCATCAGGCCAAAGGCGATGGAAAAGGTCGCGGCTGCGGTGGAGACACCGGAGGCCGCGGCCTTTTGCCATTCGCCGGCCACTGTCAGCTGCATGGTTTGGTAGGCACCGATACCCGGTACCAGCGGGAAGATGGCGGGAATGCAGAAGGTGAGCGCGGGGGTTTTGAAACGACGTGCGAAGATTTCGGAGAACAGGCCCACCACCACCGCGCCCAGAAACACCTGCAGGTATCCCGGGATGCCGGAGCCGGGGGTGGCCATCACGGACACCAGATAACCCAGGCCGCCGCACAAGCCGGCCCAGGGAAGCAGCTTGCGTTCCACGTGCAGCACAATGGCGGGGATCATGGTGCCGGCGAAAGCCAGCAAAAAGGACAGGAACCATGTGACAGCGGGCATGGGCAAACTCCTTTCAGCCGGGGGCGGGGATTGACAGCAGGGACATGGCGCCGCCCACCGCGATGGCGGCACCGGCCGCCATGATGGACACGCTGAGCAATGCCTCCCCCAGCCGCGCGATGCCGCTGACGCTGTCGCCGTTGAGCATGTCCCGGATGCCGTTGACCAGGGCAGTGCCCGGCATGAGATTGATCAGGGAGCCTGTGATGACCACATAGGCGTTGATGCCGGGGTCCGCCCATGAGGCGAGCAGGCTGAAAAACCCGGCGACCATGCCGCCGGTGAAGTATTCCAGAAACGGAAAGAGGGATCTGGACAGGAACAGCAGGCGCAGGGCCGCCAGCAGGATGCCGATGACAAAAGCGCTGATCGCCTCCCGTGGAGAGCCGTGGTACAACAGGGTGAAGATGGCGGCAGTGAGCGAATAGGAGAGCAGAATGAGCCGACGCGGGTAGGGCGGCGGCGTGTTGATGGCCCGCAGCCGGCTGATGGCGTCCATGTACCCGGGGCGCGACAGCTCCACTTCCCGCGCAAACGCGTTGAGCCGGGCCACTTTCCCCAGATCGATGGTTCGCCCGCGGATGCGGCGGATGACGGACAGCGGCATCCCCTTGCCGGAAATGGAGGCGAACACGCCGGTCGGCAGGGCGAAGGGTTCGCTCAGATACCCGTAGGCCGCGCAGATGCGCGCAATGGATTCCTCCACGCGATAGGTCTCCGCGCCGTTGCGCAGCAGCAGGTCGCCGGCCTGGGTTGCGATATCCAAAACCTCTTCCCTTGTCGGCGGTTCGGAGGCGGAAGGTTCCGGCGCGGACGCATCGGGGGGATTTCCTTGCGGAAGGAGGCTCATGCGATCGGGCCGGTCTGTGGCGGCCTGTTCTTTCGGATGCATGCTCATGGCTGAAACGCCCCTTTATCGGTCTGTATTTTTCGGGGTATGCATCTTGCAGGGTTCGCCCGAGGAAGCGCGCACCACATCGGAGGGCATCTGCCGTCCCTTGAAGCCAAAGTAGCGGCAACCACGCGGGTGGGCGGGATCCCATGTCACATGATAGTATTTGCAGGTGAGGCAATTCACGTCGCGTTGCATGTGTTTATCATAACACGCGCCCAAAACGAGCAAAAGGGGCGATGTGAAACGCGTCGTGTTTGGGTATTGGGGGGGACAATTACGGCTCTGACAGGCTTCCCGGAACAGGTTGAGAACTGATGTCCCAGCGTGTATAATAGTTTGGTTGACAGCATCATCAGGAGTGTAACGCCGAAAGGATGGCATATTGTGAGTTTGATATTGCTCGAACAGGCCAAACTCGAGCTCAAGGAGCTGGAGGAGAAAATCGTGGCATTGGGGGAATCCCTCAACCTGCCCGGACTCCTGCTGCAGCTCGAGGAATTGGAAGCCAAAGCCAGCGAGCCGGAGTTCTGGAATGACATGGAGAATTCACAAAAGGTGCTGCAGCGGACCAAGTCGCTCAGGGCCCGTGTGGAATCTTTCGAAAAGCTTCGAACCGATTGTGAGGATGCCCTGACGCTGGCGGAACTCGGGATGGAGGAGAAGGACGAGTCGGTACTCGGGGAAATCGCCGCCCAACGCGACAGCCTCCGGCACCAGTACGAAAAAATGTTCCTGTCCACCCTGCTGACCGGCGAATACGATCAGAACAACGCGATCTTCACGCTTCATGCCGGCGCCGGCGGCACGGAGGCCATGGACTGGGTGCAGATGCTGTACCGCATGTATGTCCGTTGGGCCGAAGCCAGCGGCTTCCAGACCCGCGTGCTCGACATGCTCGATGGCGAGGAAGCCGGCATCAAGAGCGTCACGGTGGAGGTCGCCGGTGAAAACGCGTATGGCTTCCTGCGTCCGGAAAAGGGGGTTCACCGCCTGGTGCGCATTTCTCCCTTTGATTCTTCGGGACGCCGGCACACCTCCTTCGCGTCGATGGATGTGATGCCGGAGCTCGACGACACCATTGAAATCGACATCAGCCCGGACGATCTCAAGATGGACGTGTACCGCTCCAGCGGCGCCGGCGGGCAGCATGTCAACAAAACCTCCTCCGCGGTCCGCATCACACACATTCCCACAGGCATCATCGTGGCCTGCCAAAATGAGCGCTCCCAGGTGCAGAACCGGGAAACAGCGATGAAAATGCTCAAGGGAAAGCTCATTGAGATGAAGGAGCGCGAGCAGCAGGAAAAGCTCAACCAAATCCAGGGCGAGCAGATGGACATCGCGTGGGGCAGTCAAATCCGTTCCTATGTGTTTTGCCCGTACACCCTGGTCAAGGACCACCGGACCAATCACGAGAACGGCAATGTGGACGCCGTGATGGACGGCGAGCTGGATTCCTTCATTCTTGCGTATCTGTCCATGCAAAACAAGGGACGCTGAAAAGCGTCCTTTTTCATATCATCATATGTCGCGGAGATGGCGCCGCTGCACCCGCCGTCGAATGGATTTGCCCAGCCGGAGGAGGATCCAGAGAACCTCCACGGCCAGCAGGATGCCCGCAAGAAAAAGAATTTCACGGTTGGCCAGCAGCCGCTCCTGCAACACCTGCCAGCGGGTTTTCCGGGGCAGGATTTCCGCGTCCGGAATCAGATCCACCTCGATCAGCGTTTTGTCTCCCAGCGTGAAGACAGCCTTTCCCAGCACCGTGTTTTTGAGAATGGGCGGGGTGAGCTTGCCCTCGTCCACGACGGTCGTGAGATCCTGGACAAAGGTGTTGCCGATGGGATAGACATAATAGGCGTCGGTTCTGGCCAGCAGATTCATGGATTTCCCCCCGACCACCACGGTTTTGAGGGTTTGCCCCGCGGTGACGAGTTTGCCGTAGCGATAATTCGCAAAGCCGTGATTGAACAGGTTGACCGTATCCTGTACCCTGCTGGTCATGGGGACGTCCAGCAGGACGCAGATGAGGCGCATGCCGTTCTTTGTGGCGCTGGTGATGGTGCTTTCGATTTGCGGATCCGTGCTGCCGGAAATGCCGCCGTCCGTGCCGTCGAATGTCCAGAACAGGTTGTTCCGGTTTGTGAGCAGGGTTGTCTTCCGATCATCATACCAGGGCTTGGCCTGGGTGCTGAACTGACTGGCGAAGCCGGGGTCCGCAAGGGCGGTCCGCAGAAACAGGCTCAAGTCCGACGCGGTGGTGTACTGATTGTCATCATTGCTGCCGGTGGGGTTGGCAAATCTTGTGGCGTGCATCCCGATTTTGTCGGCCTGCGCGTTCATCATGCCCACAAAATCCGTCACATCGCCACCGATGAACTCCGCGAGGGCAATCGCGGCATCCGGCGCGCCGGTCAGCATGACGGCGTAACACAGCGCGTCCACGCCATATTTTTCGCCCACACGCAGGTTCAGTTGTGCGTTTTCCACAGACGCCGCCTCGCTGCTCGCCGTCACCAGTGCGCCCGGCTTGGCGTTGGTGAGCGCCAGATACACCGTCATCATCCGGGAGGCGATGCCCACCCGCAAGGGTTCGTTCTCCTGCTTGGCAAACAGCACCTGGCCACGCTCGGCTGAAAACAGCAGGGCGGACACGCCGTCCACCGCAAGCGGGGCCTCGGCGTCGACCTCCTGCGCCCGAACCGTGAGCGGCAAGGTACCCGTCAGGGAAACCGCCAGCACAAGCAGCAGCAAGAAAACAGACAGCGCGGAGCGCGCTGCCTGACATGAACTGGAATGAAACGGGAAGTTGTTGTTCATTCTGCCATCCTCATGTCGCAAGCCAACCCTTCCATCGGGATCATTGTATGCTTTTCAAGGGACAATGACAACTGCCACTGATGACGAAAATGCGCCGGGGAGGCACGTTCTGCGTGGATCCCCGGCACAGGCGCGTCCCGTTTAGAGATTTGCCCAGCGGATGAGCGGCAGATCCATGGCGTTGAACAGACCCTCGTGGCTGGGCACGATTCTGTAGGAATAGCCGTACTCTCCGCCGTCATCGATGGACAGGGAGCCCTTGTATTCGTAGGTGGATCCATCCACCTGCCGGGAAACCGTCATGACCGCGGAACGGCCCGACTGGATTTCTCCCTGCTGCAGCCGGCCGTAGTAGATTTCCACCCGGACATCCTCCGGGGTGAGCGCGCCCAGCTGGACGGTGACGCCCAGGTGCATGGTCTCGCCGGATTTGGAGGCGTACTCGGCCAATCCATGAATGTCGCGGTCCGCCACAATCCGCACCTGCGGCCACACGCGGAACACCTGCTGCTTCCATGCGGCAAATTTGCGGACCGGCGCGTAATTGTCCGCGGAAATGCGGTGCACGCGCTGGACGCAGGGCACATACATTTTCTCCACATAATCCTGGACCATGCGGTGGGTGCCATAGACCGGCGCCAGGGACCGGATGGACTCCTTCATGCGGCGAACCCAGCCGACCGGAATGCCCTGTTCGTTCCGGTTGTAGAACAGGGGGAGAATCTCCTTTTCAAGGGTTTCGCAGATGGATTTGCTGTCGGCGTCGTCCTGCTGGTGCTCGTTGTCGTATTCCGTGTCGTCTCCGATGATCCAGCCGTTCTTGCCGTTGTAGCCCTCGCACCACCAGCCGTCAAGAATGCTGAAATTGATCACGCCGTTGATGCAGACCTTCTGGCCGCTGGTCCCGCTGGCCTCGAGGGGACGGCGGGGGTTGTTCATCCAGATGTCGACGCCCTGCACCAGGTTGCGGGAAACGGTCATGTTGTAGTTCTCGAGCAGGAAGACCTTGCCTCTGAACCCTTCCTGGTGCGCGATGTCGTTGATATGCTTGATGACCTCGTGCGCCGGCCGGTCGGCCGGATGCGCCTTGCCTGCAAAAATGATTTGCATGGGCATTTTGTCGTTGTTCAGCAGGCGCTCGATGCGCGCCAGATCGCGGAAGATGAGGTTGGCGCGCTTGTAGGTGGCGAACCGGCGGGCGAACCCGATGGTGAGCGCGTTGGTGTCCATCATGTCGTCGAGGGCATTGACCTCGTGCAGGGGGATGCCGTTTTGCAGGTACTGCTTCTTGAGCCGTTCCCGCACAAAGCGGATGGTCTTGGTTTTCAGGACATTGTGCGTCTTCCAGATTTCCTCGTCCGGAATGTCGTCGATGGCCGTCCAGACCGCCGGATCGGACAGCCTGTCCTTCCAGTTGGCCGGCAGATACCTGTCATACAGGTACTTGAAGGCTGGAGAGAGCCAGGTCATGGTGTGGATGCCGTTGGTGATGTGGGTGATGGGAACCTCGTCCTCCGGGGTTTCCGCCCAGATTTCGTTGTAGATGTTGCGGGAAACCGCGCCATGCAGCTCGCTGACGCCATTTCGTCTTCCCGACATGCCCAGGGCGAGGACCGTCATGTTGAAATTGTGCGGATCGCTGGGCTTGAGCCCGAGGTTGATGAACTCATGGCGCTGCAGGCCCAGCTGCCCCCAGTAGTTGGAGAAGTACCGATCGATCATGTCGATGGGGAATACGTCATTGCCGGCCGGCACAGGGGTGTGTGTGGTGAAGACCGAGGAGGAAATCACCATTTCCCGGGCTTCGGCAAAGGGCATGTTTTTCTCCACGATCATCTTTCGGGCGAGTTCCAACCCCAGGAAGGCGGAATGGCCCTCGTTCATGTGGAACACCGTTCCCTTGATGCCCAGGGCGTCGAGGGTGCGGATGCCGCCGATGCCGAGCAGAATCTCCTGCTGGATGCGGGTTTCGTGATCGCCGCCGTACAGGCGCTCGGTCAATGCGCGGTCGAACTGGTTGTTCTCCGGGACATCGGTGTCCATGAGGTACATGTTGATTCGGCCGATGGCGATGCGCCAAATCCGCGCGTACACGATGCGGCCCGGAAGCTCCACGTGGATGGTGACGGGACGGCCGTCCGCCGACATGACGGGATGGACCGGCAGCTGGGAGTAGTTGAGATTGTGGAAATTGGTCTGCTGCCAGCCTTCCTGGTTGATGCGCTGCTCGAAATACCCCTGCTTGTAAAACAGGCCGATGGCCGTGAAGGGCAGGCCCAGGTCGCTGGCGGATTTGCAGTGGTCGCCCGAAAGGACGCCAAGACCGCCGGAATAGACCGGAAGCACCTCGTGAAGGCCATACTCGGCGGAGAAGTAGACGATGCGCTCATTGACAAGCTCCGGATGGGTGGCGGGATACCAGGTGCCCTTGTCTTCCATGTACGCGTCGAACCGGGAAACGACCTCGTCATACTGGGCGAGGAACTCCGTGTCGGCCAGCTTTTCCTCGATTTTTCGCAGGGACACCTCCTGCAGGAAGCGGACCGGGTTTTTCTTCAGGTTTTCCCACAGCGCCAGGTCGATGTCGCGATACAGGTCGATGGCCTCGTTGTTCCAGGACCACCACATGTTGTAGGCGATGTCCTTGAGCCTGGCCAGCCGTTCGGGGATGGCGGTGGTCACTTTGATTTTTCCCAATGCGTGCATGATGGTCCCTCCCAATGGCGGCCGCCGGGATTGACAGGCGGCCTTTCCTGAACGGGCGCCGTTGCGCCCCGTGTTCCCGTCAAATTGGAATCTTCTGTTCATTTTACCCCATTCGGGGGGTATTTGAAACGGCGTTGTACTTTTCCCGAAAATGGGATAAACTAATTGACAACGGAAGAAGCGTCCATTCAAAGGAGGGTGAACCGTGTCAGGTGAGAAGAAGTTTCGTACCGGCGTGTCCGGTTACAACAAAGAGGATGTCAATGAGTACATCGAGCGTATTCTCAGCGAGTTCGACACACGCCTCAAAGAGAAGGACGACGAGATCGCGGGTCTCAAGACGCAGCTGCGCGACGTGAAAAACCGCCTGGATCAGGCAGGTTCCGATGTCACGGCGGCCGCAAAAGATCGCGAGCGGATTTCATCCGTTCTCATTCAGGCACAGCAAAAAGCGGATGCCATGATCGAAGATGCCCGTGCAGAGGCTGAGGCCGAGAAGGCACGCCTGGAAAAACTGCTGGAGGGTCACCGCGAGGCGCTGATAGACATCAAGCGCGACATTCGCGACATGAAAGCGCATGTGACAGACATGTTGTCCAGATACGCGGCCAACCTCGACGAGGCGGAAGGTCTTGTCGAGGCACGTAAACAATCTCATACGGAACCGGGAGAGGAAAGCAGTGCCATCATTTCCTGACCCGTGGCGGACAGGATCCCAAAATTGCGTGAACCCTGCCGCCATGGCAGGGTTTTTTGCATAAAGCGCCTTGGCCGGCCGGTCCGACACCGTTGTCGGGCATTCGATCCATGGCATCGCATCAAAAGGAGGGTGATTCATGAAAGGGGAAATTCTCAACCTGCTCGAAAGCAATGGGAACCTCAAGGCGCCGGAACTGGCGTCCATGCTCAGTCTTGACGAGGAAGCGGTGGCCCAGGCCATCAGGGAGCTGGAGGCGGACGGCATTCTCCGGGGGTACAGCGCCATCATCGACTGGGAAAAGTTCGGTCAGGAATCCGTGACCGCCTATATCGAGGTTCGTGTCACCCCGCAGCGCGGACAGGGCTTCGATCGCGTGGCCGAGCGGATCTTCCAGTATCCGCAGGTGAAATCCTGTGTGCTCATGTCCGGTGGGTACGACCTGTTTGTGACCGTGGAAGGGCGTACCATGAAGGAAGTTGCGCTGTTTGTTGCGGAGCAGCTGTCCCCGGTGGAGTTTGTGTTGAGCACGGCAACCCATTTTGTCCTTCGCAGGTACAAGGACAGGGGCATGCTGCTGGGCAGCAGGCACAAGGACGAACGAGAGGCGGTGGTTCTTTGAATTTGAAAGAGATGGTCAGACCCAATGTGGCGGCGACGCCGCCTTCGGGCATCCGGAAGTATTTTGATCTCATCAATGAAATGAAGGATGCCATATCGCTTGGCATCGGCGAACCGGACTTTGACACGCCCTGGTCCATCCGCGAGGAGGGCATCTGGTCATTGGAGAAGGGGAAAACCTTCTATTCCTCCAATGCCGGCTTCCTGGAACTGCGGCAGGAAATTGCGAAATACATGCACACCCGGTTCAACCTCAAATACGATCCGGCGGATGAGATCCTGGTCACGGTCGGCGGCAGTGAAGCCATTGACGTGGCGCTCCGGATGCTGGTCGGCCCGGGCGACGAGGTGCTGATTCCCGAACCCTGCTTTGTCGCCTACAAGGGCTGTGCCCTGTTTACGGGGGCCACCGCGGTGCCGATTGCGCTGAAGGCGGAGAACAAGTTCAGGCTTCAACCCGAGGAGCTGCTTGAGGCCATCACGCCGCGCACCAAGGTCCTGATTCTTGGATACCCGAACAATCCCACCGGCGCAACCATGGACCGGGAGGACTACGCCAAACTGGTGGAGGTGCTCCGGGACAGGGACATCATTGTCCTGTCCGACGAGATTTACGCCGAGCTGCTGTACGAAGGCCGCCACGCGTCCATTGCCCAGTTCCCTGAAATGCGCGACAGAACCATTGTCATCAACGGCTTCTCAAAATCGTTTGCCATGACCGGCTGGCGCATCGGCTTTGCCTGCTGCCATCCCGACCTGATGACCCAGATGAAGAAAATCCACCAGTTCGCCATCATGTGCAGCCCCACGACCGCCCAGTTTGCGGCCATTGAGGCACTGCGGAACGGCCGGGAGGAAGTCCGCCGCATGGTGGAGGAATACAATCGCCGCCGCCTGCTGATGGTCGAAGGGTTCCGTTCCTGCGGGCTCGACTGCTTCGAGCCGGTGGGTGCCTTCTATGTGTTCCCGGACATCCGCAGCACCGGACTCTCGTCCGACACATTCTGTGAACGGCTGTTGATGGAGGAACGCGTGCTCATGGTTCCCGGCAACGCGTTTGGTGAATGCGGGGAAGGGTTTGCACGCGCTACCTACGCCACATCCATCGACAACATCCGGGAGGCGCTGGTCCGCATTGAGCGGTTCATGGCCAGCCTTTCCGGGAGCTGAGCCATTGCGGCGGACCTTCTCCGCCCACAGGCCTTGCGCATCACCTGAAAATCATGAAAAAGCCCGTGTTCGGCATGCTTGACCGCCGGAACACGGGCTTTTGACGATGCTGGAGGAGGCGGCTCAACACGACGGGGTGCCGGGAGCCTTTGTTTCACCGCGCATTGTGGGGGACGGGTCGCGGACGGCGTTGTATTTGACGCGCATGCCGGCCACAATCATGGCGTCCAGGCAGCGGCTGAGGCGCAGGATTTCCTCCTGCGGATGTCCGTCCGCCAGCGCATGGTGCAGACTGGCGCGGATGCGTTCGATGTCATTCATGCCGGTTGCACCCCCTTTGGCGTATTGCTGCGGTCATCAAGCATTTATTTTATCGCGGATTCCATCATTTGTCAATCGACGGGGAGCGGACAATCATGGTCCAAAAGCGGCCGATCCTGCCGGATTCGATTCGGGAGGGGTTGCCGTGAGGGCGGTGTTATACTATGATTGTGATAAAGATATTGGCAGCTCATAATAACAGGAAATATCCTGTGCTGTTGAATCAGCGACATGCATGGGATGTGGTGCGGTGATGGAGGATGTATGCAGCAGTTATTGCAGAACAAGACCATTTTGATCATGGGGGTCCGCAACAAGTGGAGCATTGCCTGGGGCATTGCGCAGAAAGCCGCGCAGGCCGGGGCCCGGCTCATTTTCACCTATCAGGGGGACCGGGAGCGTGACGCGCTCGAAAAGCTGCTGGCCGGGCAGACGGACATGACCTGCCTGCCGTGCGATGTGACCGACGACAGCGCCATTGAGGCCCTGTTCGGGACCATCCGCAGGGAGGTTGGCGTGCTGCACGGGTTGGTGCACGCGATTGCGTTTGCCAGGAGCGAGGATCTGGCGGTCCCCTTCTCGGAAACCTCCCGCGAGGGGTTCCTGTTGTCCATGAATGTGTCCGCCTTTTCCCTTGTGGCGGTCTCCAGGGCGGCGGCGCCGCTGATGACCGAAGGCGGTGCCATCCTGACGCTCACATATCTTGGTTCCAACCGTGTCATGCCCGGCTACAATGTGATGGGCGTGGCCAAGGCGGCGCTTGAGGCGTCCACGCGATATCTGGCCTACGATTTGGGTCCGGGGGGCATCCGTGTCAACGCCATCTCGGCGGGCCCCGTCAAGACCATGTCCGCGCGGGGGATCAAGAGCTTCGGGGACATTCTGGATGTGGTGCCGCAAAAGGCGCCGCTGCGCCGGAACGTGACGCTGGAAAACCTGGGCGGCAGCGCGCTGTACCTGCTCTCCGACCTGTCCGCCGGCGTCACCGGCGAAATCCATTACGTGGACAGCGGCTTTTCCACGGTGGGATAGTGCCTGTCGTTTGCGCCAGCGGTGCCGCCGGCAGGCGGCACCGCTGGGATGAAGGCAAAGCACAAGTGTTTTGCAGGGTGCGCACAGTGCCGCCGGCAGGCGGCACTGTGATTGTTACAGTTTGTTCACACTTTCTTCAAAAACATCCATCATAATGGGGTACAGTGGCTTTGCGGATTTCAACGCGCCGGATCAAGACGACGGGGAGAGTCCGCATTGTCGCGTAAGCACGATTGCCAGCCTGTCAATCGTAGGAGGAAGCACATGATAGAGATCAGCAATCTGACGAAATCGTACGGGAAAATCAAGGCGGTCGACGATGTCAGCTTCACGGTCGAAAAGGGGGAAATCCTCGGATTTCTCGGACCGAATGGCGCCGGCAAATCCACGACCATGAACATCCTGACCGGGTTCATCTCGTCCACATCCGGCACCGTCAAGGTCTCCGGGTTCGATGTGCTCGAGCATCCGGAGGAGGTCAAGAAGCGCATCGGGTACCTGCCCGAGCAGCCGCCGCTGTACATGGACATGACGGTGAACGAGTATCTGGACTTCTGCGCGGACCTCAAGAAGGTGCCGAAAAAGGACTGGAAGAACCAGAGGACCGACATCATGGAGCTGGTGAAAATCACCCATGTCAGCCACCGCCTGGTGAAGAACCTGTCCAAGGGCTACAAGCAGCGCGTGGGCCTGGCGCAGGCGCTGGTGGGCACACCGGACGTGCTGGTGCTCGACGAGCCCACCGTCGGCCTGGATCCCAAGCAGATCATCGAGATTAGAAAACTCATCAAGGCCCTGGGCAAAAACCATACCATCATCCTCTCCTCGCACATCCTGCCGGAAGTCAGCGCGGTGTGTGAT